>DASXLW010000097.1:0-42831 GCA_036496025.1 Streptosporangiaceae bacterium | reverse complement strand
AGCCACCGTCTCCCTGAGCGCCGCCAGCCACTCGAGCTTGTAGCGGTAGTGCTCGGATCCCGGGGTGCGCCCGTTGGGCACGTAGATCGAGAAAACCCGGATCCCGCCGCATAGGGCGGACACCGCCCGCGCCTCAGGGTGGGGGAAGCCGGGTGCGCCGGGAACTCCGACCTCGACCTCGTCCAGGCCCACGCGGGACAAGATCGCCACCCCATTCCACGTCGCCTCGCCGTGCAGGGCGAGACCGTAGTGCCGCTCCGCCAGCTCCTCGCCGAGCAGACCGACGAACGCCTCGTCGGCGAGCTTGGTCTCCTGCAGGCAGACCACGTCGGGTTGCCGCTGATCCAGCCAGGGCAGCAGCCTCGGTACCCGCTGCTTGACCGAGTTCACGTTCCAGGTGGCAACCCGCACCCGGCCTACGGTAGCCGCACCCGCGGACGCCCCGCGGCCGCGGAGGCGGAATCAGACCGGCTCGTGGCCCCGGGTAGGCATAGCCTGTCCCTTGGGGTCCCGGTCGGAACGGAGCAAACGCGCCGATGCACGAGGTCGTCACCATCGCCACTCCCGGGCTCGGGGACCGCAGCTACCTCGCCCACGACGGCGAGACCGGCATCGTGGTGGACGCCCAGCGGGATATCGACCGGTTCCTGACCGCGGCCGCTGAAGCCGGGGTCCGGATCACGCACGTGCTGGAGACCCACATCCACAACGACTACGTGACCGGCGGCTACGCCCTGGCCCGGGAGGCCGGCGCCGACTACGTCGTGGCCGGATCGGAAGACGTCGGGTTCGCGCGAACGCCGGCCCGCGACCATGAGACGTTCGGCGCCGGCCGGCTCCGGGTGACCCCGGTGCACACGCCGGGGCACACGCCCGGGCACCTGAGCTACGTGCTGGCCGAGGGCCAGGGCGAACCGGCGGCGGTATTCACCGGCGGGTCGATGCTGTTCGGCACCGTCGGCCGCACCGACCTGATCGGCCCGGACCGGACCGACCAGCTCACCCGAGCCCAGTACCGCTCGGTGCGCCGGCTGGCCGGCGAGCTGCCCGACCGGGTGGCGGTGTACCCGACGCACGGCTTCGGCAGCTTCTGCTCGGCCATCCCCGCCAGCGGCGACGAGTCGACCGTCGGGCGCGAGCGCCGGGTCAACGCGGCCCTGCGCGAGGCTGACGAGGACGCCTTCGTCAAGGAACTGACCGCCGGGCTGGGGGCCTACCCGCGCTATTACGCGCACATGGGCGCGGCGAACCGCGGCGGCCCCGGTGCCGCCGACCTCAGCCCGCCCCAGCCGGCCAGCCCGGCCGAGATCCGGCGGCGGATTGACGCGGGCGAGTGGGTGGTGGACCTGCGCGGCCGCCGGGCCTTCGCCCGGATGCACGTCGGCGGCTCGATCTCGGTTGAGCTGAACGATTCGTTCGCCACCTACCTGGGCTGGGCGCAGCCCTGGGGCCAGCCGCTCACCCTGATCGGCGACGGCCCCGAGGACGTGGCCGAGGGGCAGCGCCAGCTGGCCCGGATCGGCATCGAGGGGTTCGCCGCCGCGAGCGGGCCGACCCGGGAGCTGGCCGACGGCAGGCTGGCCAGCTACCCGGTGACCGACTTCCCCGGCCTGGCCGGCGCCTGGGGCGCGCCCGGGCTCGTGCTGCTCGACGTGCGCCGGCTGGACGAATGGCAGGAAGGTCATCTGGCCGGCGCCGTGCACATCCCGTTCTGGGAGCTGGAAGGCCGGATCGGCGAAGTGCCCGCGGGCGAGGTCTGGGTGTATTGCCACAGCGGATTGCGCGCCTCGATCAGCGCGTCGATCCTGGACCGGGCCGGGCGATCGGTCGTCCACGTCGACGACGGCTGGCCCCGGGCTGCCGAGATCGGACTGCCGATGACGCCGGCGGCTCAGGCGTAGTCTGAGGCTCTCCCGCCGGTCTCCCGGCCCGCAGCACACCCCGCACCGCAGCAGAACTCGCACCGCAGGAGGGCATCGTGGACCAGCAGCAGGCAGTCCGGCTGCAACCCGGCGTGACGCTGGGCGGTACCGGATTGCAGTTGGTCGGCCGGGCCCGGGTCTACGCGTGCGGCATCACCCCCTACGACGTGACGCATCTCGGCCATGCGGCTACCTACGTCTGGATTGACGTGCTGGCCCGGGTGCTGGCCGCGGCCGGCGTCCAGGTGACCGTCTGCCGGAACGTCACCAACGTGGACGACGTGCTGACCGCGGCCGCCAGCCGGGCCGGTTCGCCCTACGACGAGTTCGCCGCGATCCAGCAGTTCTATTTCGACGGTGACATGACGGCGCTGGGGGTACGGCGGCCGGACCTGGAGCCGCGCGCCCACGCGCACGTCCAGCAGGTGATCGAGCTGGCCTCCGGCCTGCTGCAGCGCGGCGCGGCCTACCAGCGGGACGGGCAGGTCTACTTCCGGGGCGCGGGGATGCCGGCCCGGGCCGGCCTGGACCGCGACACCGCGCTCCGACTGTCGCAGGAGTACGGCGACCATCCCGGCGACGTGGCCAGGGACGACCCGTTCGACGCCCCCGTGTGGCAGTCCTCGCACGGCGGCGAGCCGGCCTGGGACAGCCCGTGGGGCCCGGGCCGCCCCGGCTGGCACGCCGAGTGCACGGCCATGGCCCTGGACGCCTTCGGTCCCGCCGTGGACGTGCAGGCCGGCGGGGCCGACCTGCGCTTCCCTCATCACGCCTACCAGGCCGCCATGGCCGAGGCGCTGACCGGCGTGACGCCGTTCGCGCGAGCCAGGCTGCAGGCCGCCGTGGTCACGATCGGCGGGGCCAAGATGGCCAAGTCGGCTGGCAACCTGGTGCTGGTCAAAGACCTGCTGGCCAGCTACCCGATGGCCGCGGTCCGGGTGCTCATCCTCGACCGCCGGTGGTCGGCGGACTGGGATTACCACCCGCGCGACCTGGAGCACGCCGCGGCCCGGGTGGAGCGGCTCAGCGCCGCGGCGGGTAGGCCGTCGCGCGGCGCGCTCGGGTCCGACGACTCGGCCCGCGCCGCCATCCGGTCCGCCCTGGCCCGGGACCTGGACGTGCCGACCGCGCTGGAGATCGCTGAGGACGCCGGCGGGCCGGTCGCGAGCGAACTCGCCCACTTCCTCGGCCTGCGGTAGCGCGACGGCCAGCGGTCAGCCAGAACACGCGGCGACCGGCAGCCAACCGGCAGCCAGGCGGTCAGCGGCAGGCTCGAGCATCTCGCGGGTGATGGCCCACCGCTCGTGCCCCCGCCAGGCCCCGTCGATGAACAGGTAGGCAGGCGAGTAGCCCTCATAGCGGAAGCCGCTGCGTTTCACCAGCTGGATCGAGGCGTGATTGCCCGGCTGGATGTTGGCCTCCAGCCGGTGCAGCCGCAGCGGTCCGAACGCGTAACCCATGACGAGCTTGATCCCCTCGGACATGTAACCGCGCCCGGCCGCGGGCGCGGACACCCAGTAGCCGAGCGCAGCGCTCTGGAATCGCCCGTGCACGATGTTGTTGATGTTGATCCCGCCGACGATCGCGTCGTCGGTGCGGTCGCAGACCACCAGCCCGACGTTGGCGGGTCCGTCGAAGCGGGCCACGAACTCGCCGAACTCCTCCGGCGCGGTGGGCAGTGACATCCACGGGTGGTGCAGGCCGGCGCTGGCCCTGGCCACCGCGATGAACTCGGCCTCATCCGCCCGGCCGAGCGGGCGCAGCGCGACGCGCGACCCGGCCGGCTCGAGGTAGCACGGCCTCACGCCCACCGGGCCGCCCCGGCGGTGCGCACCGAGATCCGGCCTGCCGGGCCGGGCACGACCTCGCCGACCTCCGCCGCGCTCAGCCCGCGCGCGGTCAGGTCGCCGAGCAGCCCCGCCTTCGCGCCGGGCGCCACCGCGAGCAGCAGGCCACCGGAGGTCTGCGCATCGTGCAGCAGCACGATGACTTCCGGCGTGACCTCGCCGTCCACCATGACGACCTCGCTCATCCGGGCGATGTTGGACCGGGTGCCGCCGGAGACGAAGCCGTCGGCGGCCAGGTCGGCCGCGCCGGGCAGCAGCGGCACCTGCCCGGCGTCGAGCCTGGCGGCCACGCCGCTAGCCGACAGCATCCGGTGCAGGTGGCCGAGCAGCCCGAAACCGGTGACGTCGGTGCCGGCCCGGACGCCGGCCGCGAGCGCCGCCTCGCTCGCGGCCGCGTTCAGCTGCGTCATGGATTCCACCGCGGCCCGCAGCACGCCATGAGGCACGGTGGCGCGCTTGATCGCCGTGGCGATGACCCCCGTGCCCAGCGGCTTGGTCAGGATCAGCCGGTCGCCGGGGGCCGCGCGGTCGATGGTGATCAGCCGGTCCGGATCGGCCATCCCCACCACCGCCAGGCCGTACTTGGGCACCGGATCATCGATGGTGTGACCGCCGGCCACCAGGCAGCCGGCCGACGCGGCGACCCGGGCGCCGCCGCGCAGCACGGTGGCGAGCATCTCCAGCGGCAGCCCGTCGGCCGGCCAGGCGGCCAGGTTCACCGCGAACAGCGGGCGCCCGCCCATCGCGTAAACGTCGGACATCGCGTTGGCGGCCGCGATCGCGCCCCAGTCCTCCGGGTCGTCCACGATCGGCGTGAAGAAGTCCGTGGTCAGCACCAGCGCGCGATCGCCGTCCAGCCGCAGCACCGCGGCGTCGTCGCCCTCCAGCGCGCCGACGAGCAGGTCGCCGGAGGCCGGCTCGATGGTGCCCATGGCGGCGAACACGGCCTCGAGCTTGGCCAGCGGCAGCTTGCAGGCGCAGCCGGCGCCCGGCGATAGCGAAGTCAGCCGCGGAACAACCCTCGCCGGTGTGGCCATCCGGACTGCCTCCAGGAGTCTGAGTGATCAGGAACTTGCCACGACGGTACGCCGGCCAGCGGCGTTCCGGTAAACCGATTTTTTACCCGAACGGGCAGGGGCCGGCGTCGCGGTCCCGCCCGGCCGCGTTCAGGACCCGGCGACCTGGAGCACGGCCGGCTCGAGCTGGCTGAACGTGGTGCGCCCGAAGTAGGCCCAGGCGATCCGCCCGCGCGCGTCCAGGATGTACGTCGACGGCGTCGCGGTGGGGGCTCCGGCGCCGAAACGGGCGGCGATCAGGTTGCCGGGATCGCTGATGCTCGGGAACGGGACGTGACGCCCCTGCTCGAAGGCGAGCCCGGCGGATCGGTTATCGCGCACATCGATGCCGACAAAGTGCACGCCGAGGCGGCGCGTGCCGCTGGCCACCCGGGTCAGTACTGGCGCCTCCGCCTGGCACGGGCCGCACCACGAGCCCCAGAAGTTGATCACCACGGGCGCGCCGCGCAGGCTGGCCACGTTCAGGTGCGTGCCGGTCAGGGTGGTGCCGGAAATCTCCGGCGCGACGGGGCGTTGCCCCGCGGGGATGACCGAGCCCACCGCCGGAAGTCCCGCCTTGGTCGTCAGCAGGTGCCTCGCGCCGAGCGCGATGGCCACGACGGCCGCCACGGCGACCACGATGATCGCGATCTGCCGTCTCATCGCTGGCTCGTCCCGTGCTGGTAGCTGAGCGACCTGATCGGGGCCTGCGGCGGGGTCAGCACGGTGAGCACGGCGGTCACGGCCAGGGTGCCAACTTCCAGCCTGGTGGCCAGCGCCGGGCCCGAGCGGGGCCCGCCCGGCGCGGGTACAGGCCCGGGCGCGCGGCGAAGCCAGATCCGGCCGGCCACGGCCAGCGATGCCGCCGCCGCGACCAGGGCGGCCTTGACGATGAGCACCCGTCCGTACGTAGTGGTCATCAGCGAGCCGACCGGGACGAGCACCAGGGCGGTCACCACACCGGTGACCACCACGAGGGTCAACAGCCAGGCGGCCGCCAGGGAGTACCAGCGGACCAGGCGTCGCACGGCGGCCGGGTCGGACCGCCAGGCCACGGCGGCGCGGAGGGTGTACCAGAGCATCCCGGCCCACATTGCGGCGGGCAGCAGGTGCGCCCAGGTGAGCATGGCACCGCCGACCGGGACGATGCCGTCGGGGTGGGCCCGCACTCCCTCGGCCCCGACCACCGCAAGCAGCGGCACGATGCTCAGCCCGGGTCGGCGCAGCCGGAGCAGGAGGGCCGCCACGGCGAATGAGGCGAGCTCGACGACGGCGATCACCCCGTCGCCGGTGTGCAGCAGGCGGGAGAGCGAGGGATGCGTGAGGGCGGCGGCGAGGCGGTTGTCGCCGAGTATCTCGATCGCGAGCCCGGCGCTCGCCGCCAGTCCGAGCAACGACGCGCGCAGCGCTCCCGGGCCCGGCAGCGCGGCGGGCCCTGGCGCGGCTTGCCCGCGGGCCAGGGCGCGTCCGGCTATACCGCCGATCGCCCCGGCCAGCGCGCACAGCAGCAGCCAGCGCAGCAACGCTACGACCCAGAGCTCCGGGCTGGACACCGCGCCATGCTATGGGACGCGGCGGCGGCTCATGTCACGGCACCAGGCGCATTTCTTGATCGATGGAAGATCACGGGGGTCAGATGACCAGCAATCCTCCATCGATCATGTGCCTGGCTTCAGGTGACGCGCGAGGGACGTCTATGCCTGCAGCCACAGCCGGTAGACGATGAACAGCGGGACTCCGGCGACGGGCCTAGATCGTCCGGGAACTGCCGCACAGCCTCGGCTGAGGGCTGTGGCTCGGCGACGCGGTCCACCTTGAATCCGGCGTCGGCGAAAGAGCCGAGAACGGCCGCCAGGGGCCTGCGCCAGAATTGCTGTGTCACTTCCACGTCGGCCTTGCGCCAGGTATCGGCTACCAGCTCGGTGTCGAAGTAGCCGCCGCGCTGCTGAGGGGTGCCCGGCCCGAATGGGTGATCGAGAGAGATGACCGCCCAGCCGCCCGGCCGCAGGGCTGAGGCGAACGACTGCAGGGGGACGCTCCAGTCCGCGACGTAGTGCAGCGCAAGGGAGCAGGTGATGCCGTCGAGCGACCGGGGATCCAGCGGCAGCGGCCTGGCCAGGTCAGCGACCAGGAACCGGCATGATGGACCAGTATCGACGGATACGCCAAGCGCATTTACGAGGCCATCGTGGCGTAGACGACGATGTTGCTCAGGTAGTGGCCGGTCTGCACGTCGAAGGTGCCGCCGCAGGTGATCAGGCGCAGCTGCGGCGTCGGCGCCGGCCCGTACACCTTGACCGTCGGGAACCCGCGCTTGGTGTACTGGTGCACGGAGTTGACGCGGAATACGGCGAGCCGGCCGTCCTTCTGCCGCACGTAGATCAGGTTGCTCGGGTGCAGCAGGTGCAGCCGGTAGAAGATGCCGGGGCCGGTCGACGAATCGACGTGCCCCACGATCACCGAGGAGCCGATGGCGCCCGGCCGCGGGCTGCCGGTGTACCAGCCCGCCACCGTCGTGGTGGCCGGCACCTGCAGGGCTCCCGACTTGGTGATCCCGAGGCGGACAAGCCGGCTGCGCACCCCGATCGACGGGATCGTGAGCGAGACCGGAGCGGACGCGTGCGCGGAGGTCTGGGGCACCGGCGTCTGCGGCCGCCCGGCCGGCGCCAGCACCGGTTTGACCGGGCCCACGCGTGGCGGGGTGTAGCCGCGGTGGCTGGCCATCAGCAGCCCGGCCACGCCGGAGCCGGCCAGGACCACCCCGATGCCCGCCGCGACGACGGCTGGCCGGCCGACCAGCGCGAGCAGGCTGAGGTGCGGTCGGCGGTGCTTGCGGCGGGCCGGGGCCGTTCCGGCCCCGGCATCGGCCAGCCGCGGGCCGGACGGACGCGGCCCGCGGCTGGTCAGGCCCATGTCAGCGCGCGTGGGATCCGCGAGCCTTCCACGAGCGCCTGCGCCCGCGAAGCCGCGTGGCGGCGGCGACGGCGACGAGAGCACCGAACGCCGTGGCCGCGGCCCACGGCAGCGGTGACGAGCCCGGACGCGGCGCCATGCCGCCGAATCCCGTCGCGGTCCCGCCGGAGGGCAGCAGGTTGCTGCCGGCCGCGTCGGTCAGCGGGTCGATAGTCAGGTGGCCCGGGTCGTCGAGCACCACGATCGTGTGCGTGGTGTCGGCGGGCAGGCCGACGCTCTTCGACGTGCTCATCGTCCCCCCGGCGGCCTTGATGTCCGCCGTGCCGGGCGCGACCGACACGTACGAGGTCACGCTGCCGAAGGCGAGGTTGCTGGCCAGGGCCTTGCTGCCATCCATCACCGTGACCTTCTTCTCCTTGAGCGAGGCCTGGATGACCCGGACGAGTGACCGGCCCTTCGGGGTGGTGAGGGTGTCGTTCAGCACGGCCAGCCGCAGGCCCGCCGCCGGGCCTACGCCGGCGACCGTGTACGCGTGGCCCGCCTGGATCTTGACCGTGGTGGATAGCACCGGCGGGGAGCTCGACGGCTTCCCCGCCCCGCGCATGGCCACGGTGTAGTCGCCCACCGGGACGGTCTGGTAGGTCGAGACGGTCCCGTAGGCGACGTGGTGTACGACGACCATGGCATTCGAGTTGCCCACCGAGTACAGGTAGACGTCGACCGGCGGGGTGTTCGGGGACAGGTGCGCGAGCCGGAGGTAGCCGGTCGCCTGGTGGGTTGCGGGTGAGGCCAGCGCGGCCGGGGCGGCCGCGGCGAGCCATCCGGTCAGCAGAGCGCACGCGCCGAGCAGGCGGAGGACGCGGCGGACCGGTGCCTGGTGATTCATGGTTTCCTCATTTCACGGCCGCCCGCACGGGGGCGGCCCTTCGTCATCACCGGGGTGTCCTGACAACGGGATTGCCCGCGCTCAGCAGCCCCAGCTGGCTGGGCGCGGCGAACTGGATGCGCAGGGCACGCTGCCCTGACGCATCCGGAACGATCTGGGTGCTCGCGGGGAGGTACGGCGCCTGCTGCCCCAGCCAGAATCGGCGGAGCTGGTCCAGCACGGCGCTGCTCGCCTTTGCCCCGCTGACGGTGCTGGCGATAACCGCCGAGCGCACCGGGACTCCGGAAGTCGCGCCCGGCGCGGCGATGCCGAACGACACGATCCGCAGCCGATTCCCGCGGTGGGCCGCGGTCGAGATCGTCGCGAGAAGCCGTGAGTCCACCATTCCGGTCGCAAGTTGGTGTCGGGCCGGCGGCGCGACCACGATCTTGGAATTGTGCAGCATCTGGGCGCCGTAGGCCTTCCTGGCCGCCAGGTCGGCACGGAACTGGCGCAGGTAAGCCGGGGAACCGTCCGGAGCCACGACGCGCACGTCGACCCTGGCGCTGCCGGCGCCGAAACTGGCCACGGTGATCGGCGCGTAGACCGAGGTGAGGCGGGATCCGAACTGGCTTCTCAGCACGGCGGTCGCCGCAATCATTTCGGAGGCGAGCGGGTCGAGCGCGCTCGGCCTCAGCGAGACGAGGTTGGGTGCCGGGAATCCGTGCGCAACCAGCGCGGAGCACATCACCGGGTCACAGGACACGATCGTGCCCCGGCTGACCTGCTGGTCGATCCACGCCGCCGCGGCGCTGCGCGCGGCCTGCGCGGTAAGCACCGGGTTCGCCCCGCCGCCCACGCGATGCTGGCTCGGCGCCTTCCCGCTGCCCGCGTGCACCTGGCTCGGTGCCTCCTGGCCGCCCGCGCGGTGCTGGCTCGGCGCGGTCCTGCCGGGCCGCGACAGCGCCACGGCCAGGCCCGCTGCCACGACTACCACCACCGCCAGGGCCGCTGCCCCGGCCCACCGCCGCCGGCGCCCCCGCCGTTCCCACCACAGCCGGATCGTGGTGGCGATGACCGTGGGCCAGGACGGCTCCTGTCGCGGAAGAGCCGGCCCGCGCTGCGACTGGGCCTGCGGCCGCGGCGCCGGCACCAGGTCACGCTGGCCGGCGGCCCCGGATTCGCCGTGATGATTGGCCGGCTCGGCCGCTGCGGGCGAAGCCACCGCGACGAGATCCCCCTCATGATTGGCGGGCTCGCCTCTAGGGGGGGTCTTCCGGCCCGGCCGGGACTTACCGGCCCGCGCGGCCTGACTGTCCGGCAGGTTCCCGCCGGAACGCGGCCTCGGGTTGGCCGGCCCGGCCGCCTCGGCCGGCCCGCGCGCGGTCTTGGCGTCGTCGGGGGCGGGACCGGGCGACTGGACGTGCTGGCCGGGAGGCACGTTCACGGCCGGCCGGGGTGCGATCTTGGCGTCGTCGGGATCGAAGTCAGGCGGCTGGGCGTGCTGGCCGGGACGCGCTTTCACGGCGGGGCGCCGCGTAGTCCGGGCAGCATCAGACCCGGTGCCGGCGGAACTCGCAGGTTCCGGCGACCACCGATCCGGCCCCGGATCTGCTGCCGACGCTAGTGGCAGCAGCGGCGCACCTCGACTCCATGTGCCCATGGGTCCAGCCCCCCCAGACGGCACATTGCAATGACGCGGCCCGACGGACCGCCGGGCGCTATCCGACCTGAATTTTCGCGAAACGGTGAAATTCGCGGATCTTGCTCACGTGCTGGCTACCCGTTGACGGCACCCCCCAGTGCCCCGCCGGGGCGGCCAGGCCCGCGTCTTCCCTCCCTAATGAGCGCGAATGCAGATGGTTGAGCATAGCGGGTTGCCCGCCCCGCGGTACATACGTGACACTGATTCGGATTTGAGCGTGCCGGGAAAGTTCTCAACCAGGCTGGGCCTGTCCGCCGGAAAGCACGTGCTGCAGGAGCATGCTCTTCACGGCCACGAGAACCTTCACCAGCGGCTAGGCGAGGGTTCCGGTCCCGCCGGCCGGGATGGCAGAGCACAGGTATGTAATAGCGCTACCAGTGCTTCGCCATCGTGGCCGAAGGAGGGCCGGGCATGTCGTCTCTCGTCTACCAGCGGGGATTCGGTAACGAGCACGTGAGCGAGGCGGTGGCCGGGGCGTTGCCGGCCGGCCGCAATTCGCCGCAGCGGGCACCGCTCGGGCTCTACGCCGAGCAGGTCAGCGGAACCGCGTTCACCCAGCCCCGGGCGGTGAACCGGCGCACCTGGGTCTACCGCATCATGCCGTCGGCGGCGCATGCACCGTTCCGGAGAATCGACAACGGCCTGCTGCGCAGCGCGCCGTTTCAGGAGGTCGAGCCGGATCCCAACCGGATGCGCTGGGATCCGCCTGCGCTGCCGGCGGCGGGCACCGACTTCGTCGACGGCCTGTACACGGTCGGCGGCAACGGCGACACGCTCAGCCACGCCGGGATCGGGATCCACTGGTATGCGGCGAGCGCGTCGATGGTGGACCGCTACTTCGTCGACGCGGACGGCGAACTGCTGATCGTGCCCGAATCCGGCAGCCTGCTGCTGCACACCGAACTCGGCCTGCTGCACGTGGCACCGGGCGAGTTCGCGGTGATCCCCCGGGGCATCAGGTTCCGGGCCGAACTGCCGGACGGCACGGCGCGCGGGTATATCTGCGAGAACTACGGGGCCAGCTTCACCCTGCCCGAGCGCGGCCCGATCGGCGCGAACGGGCTGGCCAACGAGCGGGACTTCCTCGCCCCGACCGCGGCCTACGAGGAGACCCGGCGGACCGCCCAGGTGGTGGAGAAGTTCGGCGGCAACCTGTGGGCGGCCGACTACGATCACTCCCCGCTCGACGTGGTGGGCTGGCACGGGGACTACGTGCCCTACAAGTACGACCTGGCCAACTTCATGGTCATCGGCACGATCAGCTTCGATCACCCCGATCCGTCGATCTTCACGGTGCTGACCTCCCCCACCGACTCCCCAGGCCTGGCCAACGCCGACTTCGTGGCGTTCCCGCCGCGCTGGCTGGTCGGCGAGGATACGTTCCGGCCGCCGTGGTTCCACCGCAATATCATGAGCGAGTTCATGGGGCTGGTGCGCGGCGTCTACGACGCCAAGGCCGAGGGGTTCCTGCCGGGCGGCGCCAGCCTGCACAACTCGTTCAGCTCGCACGGACCCGACGCCGAGACGTTCGAGCGGGCCAGCGCCGCGGATCTCGCGCCGCAGAAGGTGGACGACACGCTTGCGTTCATGTTCGAGACCCGGTGGCCGGTGGTGCTGACCCGGCAGGCGCTGGAGACCCCGCAGCGCCAGCGCGACTACGACGACGTGTGGCGCGGCCTGGCCCCGCGGTTCGGCTGAGGTCTCCACGCTGGTCCCGCCGCCGGGCGCCGGCCGGCCGGGTCACAACGGCAGCTTGAAGCCCTCGTGCGTGGCGCAGAAGCCGAGCCGCTGGTAGAAGCGGTGCGCGTCCGCGCGCCGCTTGTCGCTGGTCAGCTGGATCATCCGGCAGCCGCGGCGGCGCGCCTCGGCGATGGCCCAGGTAATCATGGCTTCGCCCAGGCCCTGCGACCGATAGCCCGCGCCCACCCTGACCGCCTCGATCTGCGCTCGCAGCGCGCCCTGCCGGGCCAGGCCGGGGATGAACGTCAGCTGCATGGTGGCCGCCGCCTGGCCATCTTCCGCGTTCGCGACGAGTAGTAGCTGGCCGGGATCGCCGTCGATCGCGGCGAAGGCGGTCCGGTACGAGGTCAGATCCGGGTCCGTCCCGGCTTCGCGCGTCGCGCCCAGCTCATCGTCGGCGAGGAGGCCGACGATGGCCGGGAGGTCGTCGGCGGTGGCCCGGCGGACCGCGAATCGCCCCGGGCCCAGGGGCAGGACGGCAAGCTGACCCACGCGTTAAGCGTGGCACAAGGCCTGCCCATGCTCAGGCCAAGTTCTGTCATTGTGACGAAGTTGGTCCCGCGAACACTGTCGGTATCTATGGTCGCGATGGCAATACTTGTCGGGTGCATGGCAATACGAGTCGGATGCGCAGGGTGCAGAGGGCCGCGCTCAGGGTTCCTGAGATCACGGTCTACTTCTGGGTGATCAAGGCGCTGTCCACGGCGCTGGGCGAGTCAACGTCGGACTATCTGGTCCACCGGATCCACCCGGTGCCGGCCGTGCTGCTCGGATTCACCGGGTTCGTCATCGCGCTGGCACTGCAGTTCTCCATGCGCCGGTACGTGGCCTGGACCTACTGGTTCGCCGTGGTCATGGTCGGGGTGTTCGGCACGATGGCCGCCGACGTCCTGCACGTCGGTTTCCACGTGCCCTATATCGCCTCCTCGCTGCTGTACGCGATCGTGCTGGCGCTGGTGTTCTACACCTGGGACCGCACCGAGCACACGCTGTCCATCCACACCATCGACACCGCCCGCCGGGAGGCGTTCTACTGGGCCGCGGTGGTCGCCACCTTCGCCATGGGCACCGCGCTGGGCGACCTGACGTCGATCACCTTCCACCTGGGCTACTTCGCCTCCGGGATCCTGTTCGCCGCGCTGATCTTGATCCCGGCGATCGGCTACCGGTGGTTCGGCATGAACTCGATCCTCGCGTTCTGGATCGCCTACGTGCTGACCCGCCCGGTCGGCGCCTCGTTCGCCGACTGGTTCGGCAAGCCGAAGGCCTTCCGCGGCCTGGGCTACGGCGCCGGCACCGTCGCCGGGGTGCTGGCCATCATCATCTTCATCCTGGTCGCCTACCTGGCCATCACCCACGCCGACGAGCAGCAGCCCAACCGGCCCGACGCGGAGCGGGACCGGCGCCGGCACGCCGCCAGGGATCGCGTCCGCTAGCCCAGCCAGGACGCTGGCCGGGGGGCGAGCTGGGCGCGAGAGCACCTGGTCACGTACGGCATCGAGATCTCCGCCGGGCCGGCCAGGGCGGGGTGGGTGTCGAGCAGCCGCTGGACGCGGGCCAGGACGGCGGCCCGCTGGCCCGGCGGCATCGTGATGATGTAGCTGCGCGATGCGACCAGGTCGATGATCCCGGCGGGCGTGGTGGGCCTGCTCCACTCGACGTCGAACCGCTCGACCGGCCCGAACGGCGGGCCGACCACCGGCGCGTCGCTGCCGTTGTCGACGTAGTCCGGGGTGTGGATGATCCTGGACAGCTCGGCGACCCAGTCCACCCGCTCGTCCCTGATGTTCCACAGCAGGCCGAGTCGGCCGCCCGGGGCGAGCACCCGGGCCGCCTCGGGCACCGCCCGGGCCGGGTCGACCCAGTGCCAGGCCTGCGCCACCAGGACGGCGTCCACGGCATGATCGGCGAGCGGGATTCGCTCGGCGGTGCCGGCCAGGGCCGGCACGCCGGGCAGCACCCGGGCCAGCTGGTCGCGCATCCCGGCGGACGGCTCGACGGCCACGACGTCGAGCCCCCGGTCGCGCAGCGCGCGGGTGAGCTTGCCGGTGCCCGCGCCGAGGTCAAGCACGCGGCGCGCGCCGGGCGGCAGCAACCAGTCAATGGCCTCGTCCGGGTAGGACGGCCTGGCCCGCTCGTAGGTCACGGCAGCGGCCCCGAACGAGACGGCCTGGGCCTTGCGACGTTCGCTGCCGGCCATGGGTCCATTATCGCTGCCGGCGCCGACTAGGCTCGCAGCATGCACATTCCCAGCCCGTCGATCAGCGGTTTCCACATCGGCCCGCTCGAGATTCACTTCTACGCACTGATGTACCTGATCGGCATCGCGGCGGCGATCATCATCACGCGGCGCCGCTGGCGGGCCGTGGGCGGGCACCCGGACCTGGTCGGGGACGTGGCGCTGTGGTCGGTCCCGGCCGGGATCATCGGCGGGCGGATCTACTTCGACATCACCACGCCCATGGACATCCCGCACGTCTGGTACGGCGCGTTCGCCGTGTGGAGCGGCGGGCTGGGCATCTGGGGCGGTATCGCCCTAGCCGCGGTGGTGGGAGCCTGGCGGGTACGCCGGGCCGGGGCGAGCGTGTCGCTGTTCATGGACGCGGTGGCGCCTGCCCTGCTGGTGGCCCAGGCGATCGGCCGGGTCGGCAACTACTTCAACAAGGAGCTGTTCGGCAAGCCGACCGGCCTGCCCTGGGGGCTGGAGATCCCGCTCGCCTACCGGCCGCCGGGATACACGGCCTACCGGTACTTCCAGCCATCGTTCCTGTATGAGCTGATCTTCGACCTGCTGCTCGCCGCCGCGCTGGTCTGGCTGGGGCATCACCGCAACATCAAGCCGCCGGGACTGTTCGCGCTGTACGTGGCCGGCTACTCCGCCTACCGCATCTTCGAGGAGACGATCCGGATCGACTCGTCGGCGCACTTCCTCGGCCTGCGGCTGAACATGTACATCGCGATCGCGCTCACCGTGATCGGCGCGGTCTGGTTCGTGCGCTCGCAGCGCCCGGGCCGAAGGACAGCCGCCAACGCGCCGCCGGGCGCGGAGCCCGCCGTGGCGGCGCCGCCGGGCGCGTCCGGCTCCTCCGGCCCGGCCGCCGAGTCCGCGGGAACCGCGGAGGACGCCGCCGAGGTGGCCGGGACCGATCACGCGCCGGCGCAAGGGGAACGCCGCGCGGACAGGACTAGGCCTGCCTAGAACAGCTCTACGCGGGTGGCCAGCGTCGCCTGGTCGATGATCAGGACGGAACCGTTCGGCAGCACGTTCCATCCATCCTGCGGCCAGCCGGTCGACGCGACCACGACCGTGTTCTCGGTCACCAGGTAATCGAGGTCGAAGTAACACGAGGCGTCTGCGTCGGATCCGCTGAATCCCCGCTCCCGCATGGCCGCGTAGGGGATGCGCTCCGGGTCGTGCCAGGAGATCGCGTACAGCGTGCCGGGGGCCAGCAGGATCGCGTTCAGGCTGTTCGGGGCGTAGTTGGCCCGGATGTGCTGCACCGTGTCGGCCACCGCGGCGACCACATCGCCGCCGCGGGCCTCCAGCCGGTACATGATGTGCAGGAAATACCGCTCGCTGTCGGTGCTGCCGGACAGCCGCTGCTCCCACTGCGGCGGCAGCATCTGCGGCAGCCGGTCCTGGGGGTGAATGGCCCCGTTGTGCGCCATGGCGAAATCGCCGTAACGGAACGGATGGGAGTTGCGGTCCAGCACCGGCAGCCCCGGGGTGGCCCAGCGGAGGTGAACCAGGCCGAGATCGCCGATCGGACTGTGCGCCAAGCGCTCGTAGTCGGGATCATCGCGGGCCCGCCGGGGCGCCTTGGAGATCTGCAGGTCCCCGCCATTGCGCGCGGCCATCCCCCAGCCGTCGCCGTGCGCGGCCGACAGGGCGGTGAACTCGCGGAGCCCGGGCTCGCCGATGAGCTCGGCCACCGAGGCGTGACTCCGCGATCCGTAACCCAGTACCCGGCACATGGCCTACAGGTACTTCCCCATGCCGCCGCCCACGTCGATGGACGCGCCGCTGATGTAGCTGGCCCGGTCCCCGGCCAGGAAGGCCACCAGGCCCGCGACCTCGTCGGGCCGGCCGAACCGCCCCAGCGGTACCTCGCGGGCGGCGAGCTGCCCGAAGAACTCCTCGCCCGGCACGCCGGGGGCGCGGCGGGCGCGGATGTTCTCCCACTGCGGTGTCACCACGAAGCCGATGTTCACGCTGTTGACCAGGATCCCCTCGTGGCCGAGCTCGATGGACAGCGCCTTGGACAGGCTCAGGCAGGACGCGCGGTTCACCGATGAGGCGAGGAAAACCGGGTCCGGGTACCGAGCGTATACAGCGTTGATGTTGATGACGCGCGGGGCGGTGCTCTGCCGCAGGTGCGGCAGCGCGGCGCGGGTGCAGCGGATCTGGGAGAACAGCTTGACCTCGATGTCACCGTGCCAGTCGTCGTCGGTCAGCGCGGCGAACCGCCCGGGCCGGGCCGCGCCGGCGTTGTTGACCAGGATGTCGGTGCCGCCCAGCGCGGCCGCGGCGGCCGCGATGAACGACTCGACCTGGCCGGGGTCGGTGACATCGCAGGGCAGCGCGGTGACGCTGCCGCCCGAGGCGCCCAGCTCGGCGGCCGTCTCGTCGAGCTCGGCCTGGTGCCGGGAGCAGATGGCCACGGCCGCGCCCTCCGCCAGCAGCTCGGCGGCGATGGCCTGGCCCAGCCCTTTCGAGCCGCCGGTCACGATGGCCCGGCGGCCGCGCAGGCCGAGGTCCATCAGGCCGGGTCTGGCGAGGGACCGGCGGCCTGGCCTTCGACGTCCTGGGCCTGGCTGCCATCGGCCCGGGTGCCATCGGCCCGGGTGCCCAGCGCCGCGGCCACGCTGAGCAGGCTCTTGCGCGGCGGGCAGAAGACGTCCACCTCACGGCAGTGGCTGTCGGTGGTCCAGGCCCCGTGCGGCACCCAGGCGGGTACGACCGCAACGTCGCCCGGGCGCATCACGCGCACGTCGCCGTCCAGGTCGAAGGTGAACTCGCCCTCCAGGACTATGACGATCTGCTCTTCTTCGTGCACGTGCCGCGGCGCCTCGACGCCGGGCGCGAAGTCCACGAAATTGGCCATCGCGCGCTGCCCGAGCACGGGGCGGAAGCCGAGTCCGGGCACGAACTCCGCGGCGTCGATCGAGCCGATGCTGACGTAACGGCCGGGTCCGGCCGGCTCGCCGAGGGCCTCGGTGCTGAAGTGGGTGGCGGCGTCGCTCATGATTCCTCCACGGAGTTGGCGGCCAGAGCGGCGCGGGTGAGATCGGCCAGCCGGCGCACGCCCTCGCTGATGAGATCGTCGGCCACCCGGCTGTAGGCCAGCCGGAGCTGCCGTGCCCCGGCGCCGTCGGCGTAGAACGGGCGGCCGGGCACGTACGCCACCTTAGCCGCGCGCGCGGCCGGGGTCAGCGCGACCGTGTCCACGCCCTCGGGCAGCGTCACCCAGGTGAAGAACCCGCCGTGCGGCGTGGTCCAGGTGGTCCCGGCCGGCATGTGCTCTTCCAGGGCACTAGTGATCACCCCGGCGCGGCGCTCATACAGCTCCCGTGACGCCACGAGCTGCGTGTCCAGGTGCCCGCCGCGCCCGTACTCCTCGAGCATCCGCTGGCCGAGCGCGCCCGAGCACTGGTCGGAGTTCTGCTTGGCCACGGCGAGCTGCTCGATGATCAGCGGCGGACCCGCGGCCCAGCCGAGCCGGACGCCGGGAAAGAAGATCTTGGAGAAGGTCCCGGCCTGCACGACCGTTTCCGGCGCGAGCGCCCACAGGCTGGGCGGGCGGGCGGCCTCGAAACCGAGCTCGCGATAGGCGACGTCCTCCAGGATCAGGAACCCGTAGCGACGGGCCAGGTCGACCAGGGCGGCCCGGCGGTCGGCGGCCAGGGACAGGCCGGTCGGATTCTGATGGTCGGGGATGCTGTACACCAGCTTGGGCCGCAGGCCGCCCCGGAGCAGGTCATCGAGCGCGTCCACGCACAGGCCGCCGGCGTCCATCGGCACCGCGCGCACGTCGGCTTCGTAGCCGCGGAAGGCCATGATTGCCCCGAGGTAGGTCGGCGCCTCGACGACTACCACGTCACCGGGGTCGATAAGGCTCTTGGCCAGCAGTTCCATGCAGTCAATGCCGCCGCTGGTCACCATCAGCTCGCCGTGGCCGGGGCGCTGCCCCTCGTGCTGTTCCAGCCGCCCGGCGAGATAGTCGCGCAGGCTGGCCAGACCTTCGGTCGCGGAGTACTGCAGCGCTACCGCCGCGTCTTCGGCCAGCAGCCGCCCGGAGATTTCCGCGAGCACGTCGGCGGGGAAGGTCTGCGGATCGGGAAACCCGCCGGAGAACGTGATGACGTCGGAGGTCCCGGCCAGGGCCAGGATCGCGGTGATCTCGCCGCCGCCGAGCGTGCGCGTCCGGCGGGCGAAGCTTGCGGTCCAGTCCCGGGCGGCCGGGGCGTCGGGCATCGCGGCAGATACCGGGGCGGCCATCCGTGCCTTCCTCTCCTCACAGTCAGTTGTCGGCACTGACCTCGGTCTCGTCTTGACAGGGATCCTGTCAAACGTAAGAATGCCTGGCAAAGTGATATTCGTTTGATAACGTGAAGACACCAGCATACTCGCTGTTATCAGGCGTCGCGGCAGGGGATTCTGGCACGTGGCACGGAGCTCTGGCCCGCTCGCCGGGCTCGCCGAGGTCGTCACCCCGACCACCCCGAAGGTCGAGGTGGACGACCTGGACATCGCATTGCTGCGCGAGCTCGCGGTGGACTCGCGCCAGTCGCAGCGGGCGCTGGCCCGCGCGGTCGGCATGTCGCCGCCCGCGATCGCGGACCGGCTGGCCCGGCTGGAACGGGCGGGCGCGATCCGCGGCTACCGGGTGGACATCGACTGGGCAGCTCTCGGCGTCCCCGTCGTGGTCTACATCGCCGTCACCGCCGGGGCCGGGATGGATCTGAGCCAGATCATCAGCGCCATCCGCGAGCTTCCGGAAACCCAGGACATGAGCGTGGTCACCGGCGGCCTCGACCTGCTGGTCCGGCTGCGGGTCAGGGACCAGATGCACCTGCGGGATCTGCTGCTGAACACCATCTTCCAGATCCCCGGCGTGCAGCGGACCGAGACCTTCGTGTCCCTCGCCGACGTCGAGCCCGCCAACTTCACCCTCGCCCTGCTCGACCAGATGGCCGAGCGAAGCGGGCGCGACCACGCCATCTGAATCGGAGGACGGATAGGTGAGCACTTCAGCTCCGCAGCCCGCGCAGTCTCCCGGCGGCACGGCCGGTGTCGGCCAGCCGGGGTTCGTGGCCAGGCACGGCCTGTTCAGCGACGAGCAGGCTGAGGCGGCCCGGGCGCTGGTCCGCCAGATCCCCGACCTGGACCTGCGCACCGTGCGGTTCGTAGTAGTCGACCAGCATGGGGTGCCGCGCAGCAGGTCGCTGTCGGCGCAGGCGGCGATCGACGTGTTCGCCAACGGCCTGGACTTCTCCGGGGCGATCTACAGCCTGGACACGGGCAACAACGTGTTCGTGCCGCCGTTCGCCCCCGGCGGCGGCTTCGGTATCGAGGAGTTCACCGGCTTCCCCGACGTCGTCCTGGTGCCCGACCCCGGCACCTTCCAGGTGCTGCCCTGGGCGGACCGGACCGGCTGGATCCTGTGCGACGTCTACTTCAGCAACGGCCAGCCGGTGCCGCTGGACGGCCGCCACCTGATGCGCCGCATGCTGCGCGAGCTCGGCGAGGCAGGCTATGACTACCTGGCCGGCCTGGAGATCGAGTACTACATCGTCAACCTCACCGAGCAGCCGCTGAAGCCGGAGGACGCCGGGTTCACCCCGCCTGCTCCGCCGGTGAGCGTGTTCGAGCGGGGCTACCAGTTCCTGTCCGAGGTACGGCTGGACAGCGTGGCCGCGACGCTCGAGGCGCTCCGCGACGGGCTGACCGCCATCGGGCTGCCGCCGCGGTCGATGGAGGACGAATGGGGCCCCGGGCAGATGGAGTTCACCTTCGCGCCCATGGCCGGGCTGGCCGCGGCCGACGCGGCCGTGCTGTTCCGCTCCGCGGTCAAGCAGATGTGCCAGCGCCGCGGGCTGCTGGCCACCTTCATGTGCTGCCCGGGCCTGCCGAACTTCTTCTCCTCGGGCTGGCACCTGCACGAGTCACTCATCCAGCGCCAGGGCGGGCAGAACGCGTTCGCCAGCCCGGACGCGAACCTGTCCGCGGTGGGCCGGCAGTTCGTCTCCGGACTGCTCGATCACGCGCTGCCGATGATGATGTTCGCCGCGCCGACGGTGAACGGCTACCGGCGCTACCGCCCCTACTCCTTCGCCCCCGACCGGGTGGGCTGGGCGCTGGAGAACCGCGGCGTCATGGTCCGGGTACAGGGCTCGCCGGGAGACGACAGCAGCCACGTAGAGAACAGGATCGGCGAGCCCGCCGCCAACCCGTACCTGTACATGGCGGCCAACATCGCCGCCGGGCTGGATGGCATCCGGCGCGGCCTGGATACCGCGCCGGTCGAGGAGGACCCGTACGCCGCCAAGGCGGCCATGCTGCCCACCTCCCTGGACGAGGCGGCCAGCGCCCTGGAGAAGGACGAGTTCTACCCGCAGGCGTTCGGGAAGACGTTCACCGACTATCTGCTGATGATGAAGCGGGCCGAGCTCAAGCGCTACGAGGCCTCGCTGGCCGACCACCCGCCCACCGAGGGCCAGCCGGTCACCGACTGGGAAATGCGCGAGTACTTCGAGTTCTTCTAGGGATGAGGCCGTGACCCTGCAGCACATCGTCCTGTTCAGCTTCCCGAAGCCGCTGACCGCCGGGGAGGAAGAGCAGATGCGGGCGATGGTCGCGTCCTGGCCGAAGGAGATCGGCCTGATGACGAAGTGCCGGTTCGGCACCGATATCACCGGCGCACGGACCCGCGGCTACGGCTATCTTCTCTACACCGAGTTCGCCGACGTGGAGACGATGACCCGCTACCGGGACCATCCCGTCCACCAGCGGTTCTTCGACTGGCTTGTGGAGCGCGACTGCACACCACTCGCGTTCGACTACTACCTGGACCCCACCACTGTCCTGCAGGACGAGCAAGGATCTTCGGACAACGCGGAGCATGAGCAGCCCGTATAAGGCTGCTCATGCTCCGCGGTGCGCTGCGACGCTTCCGCCTAGCGGGCGGGCTCCGCCAGGGCGGCCTGCACCGGGCCGGCCGGCGCGGACGCGGCCTCGGTGGCCTCGACCGGGACGGGGTTCGCGTGCCGGGCCCGGCGCCGCGGGATGACCACGGCGGCCGCCGCAGCCGCGGCGACGATTCCGGCACCGACCCACACCGCGGCGTCGAGCCCGTGGGCGAACGCGGCCGGTGAGGAGTAGCCGCCCACCGACGAGAACACCGACGCGAGGACCGCGATCCCGAACACGCCGCCCAGTTCCCTGATCGCATTGTTGGCGCCCGAGGCGATCCCCTCCTGGTCGGGCCGCACCGAGCCCAGCACGGTGTTGGCCACCGGCACGAAGAACAGCGCCATGCCGACGCCCGAGATCACGAAGGGCAGGATCAGGCTGGCGTACGCCACCCCGGGCGCGGTGACCAGGGCCAGCCAGGCCAGCCCGGCCGCCTGCAGCACCAGGCCGGTGATGATCAGCGGGCGGCCGCCCCAGCGGTCGGAGAGCGGGCCGGCGATCGGCGCCACGACCATCGGCATCGCGGTCCAGGGCAGCGTGCGCAGGCCGGCGCCGAGCGGCGAGTAGTGCCCGGCGACCTGCAGGAACTGAGCCAGCAGGAAGATCGAGCCGAACATCCCGGCCGAGAACAGGAAGGACGCGATGTTGGTGGCGGTGAAGCCCCGGCTAGCGAACAGGCGCACGGGGAGCATCGGCGCCGGAGCCCGGCGCTCCCAGGCGGCGAAGGCGGCCAGCAGGATGACGCCCAGGGCGATCGGGCCGAGCACCTGACCGCTCGTCCAGCCGTGCGCGTTGCCGCGGACCAGGCCGAACACCACGCCCAGCAGGCCCGTACTGACCAGGGCCACGCCGGGCAGGTCGAGGCGGCTGGGTGACGGGCGGCCCTTGGCCAGCCTGCGCGCCGCGATCGGGATGATGGCCACGCCGATGGGCACGTTCAGCCAGAAGATCCACTGCCAGGACGCGCCCTCGGTAACCGCCCCGCCGACTACCGGGCCGACCGCGACGGCTAGCCCGCTCATCGCGCCCCAGAAGCCAAGCGCCGCGCCCCTGCGAGCGGCGGGCACTGCCGAGCTGAGGATGGTCAGGCTGAGCGGGAGGACCAGCGCACCTCCGGCGCCCTGAACGGCCCGGGCCGCGACCAGCGCCGCGGCGTTCGGCGCGAGCGCGGCGGCCGCAGACGCGAGGGTGAACACCACGAGGCCCAGGGTGAACATCCGCCGCCGGCCGAACCGCTCGCCGAGCGTCGCCCCGGTGAGCAGCAGCACGGCGAAGGTGAGCGTGTAGGCGTTGACCGTCCACTCCAGGCTCTCCAGCGAGGCGTGCAGGTGCTCCTTGATGCTCGGCAGCGCCATGGTCACAACCAGGTTGTCAAGCGAGACCATGAAGACGGCTACCGAGGTCACGATGATCGTCCAGATCATCGTCCGCCGGCTGACGGTCGCTGATGATGGCACGGGAACCCCTCTTCCGTTAACTAGTGAGTAGTCACTTACTTCGCTGGTCAAAAAAATTTGGCTCGCTAGGCCGGGTCCAGGTACTCACCGGAACGCACGGACTTGGTGGACATGAGGGCCTGCGCCCACGTCTCGTCGAGGTCGGGCAGGTCGAGCGCGACCGCGACGTTCCACAGCATGCCCATGGCGAAGAACATCCGCAGCCTCTCGGGGTCCGCTCCGCTGCGCTCCTCGGCCAGCCGCCACAGGTGGCCGTAGCATCTCCTGGCCGCTGCCTGCACCTCGGCGTCACCGGACGCGGCATACGTGTGCAGCTGGACCAGCAGCAGGTCGCGGTCGTTGAGCAGGTCATGATAGGCGCGGGCCATCGCGTCGAGGGCCTCGTCACCGGTCAGGCCCTCGGACGCCTCGATGAACTGGCTTTCGATGAGCGCGTACGCCCGCCGGTAGGCGGCGATGAACAGGTCCTTTTTCGTCGAGAACAGCCGGAACAGGTAAGGCTGGGAGATCCCGGCCCGGGCCGCGATCGCCTCGGTCGAGGTGCCGGCCAGGCCGCCCCTGGCGAACTCGGCTACCGCGGCGTCGAGCACAGACTCCCTGCGCTCCTCGGCACTCATCCGCCTTGACACCATGGGCTATAAGTTAGTGATGACTCACTATCTTGTCAAGTTCTGCGGTGGGCAGGCCGTTTGGGCTGGTCAGTGCGCCGTTGGCAGTGTGGGCGATGCTCAGCGCGCGGCCGGCAGTGTGGCGGCCAGGACGGCGCGGTGAGTGGGCACGGCCGCGGCGTGCCGGCGCCGGCCCTCATCGGTGAGCGTGACGTAGATCCCGCGCCGGTCCAGGTCGCACAGGACGCGCTGCACCAGGCCGTGCTGCTCGAGCCGCCCGATCAGCCGGGACAGCGCGCTCTGGCTCAGGTGCACGGCATCGGCCAGCTCCTGCACGCGGAACTTGTGATCCTCGCTCTCGGCCAGGCGCTCCAGCACCTCGAAGTCGCTGACCCCGAGGCCATGGCGTTCGCCCAGCTCCCGGTCGAGAGCGCAGCTGACGACGGCATGGCCGGCGGCCAGCGCGCGCCAGGCGGCCACGTCAGTGGCGCCCGGGACCGTGGCGGCGGCGTCCGGGACCGGGGCGGCGGCCGGCCCCGGCGTGCCCGGGGCCGGACCAGCCGCGGCTGAGGTAGCCGGGACCGACGTACCGGGGGCGGGCCGCCAGCCTGTCGCCCGCCGCGTTGCGCTCACGCTCGCAGGGTAGCGCTCCGCGGAGTTAGATGCAAGCAAAATTAATGTTGTTGCATCTATTGCAGGTGCATGTATAGCGTCGTGGTCATGACTTCTACAGCTCTCCCCCGTGCGTCCGCCCCGCGCTGGAGCCCGCGGCTGTGGGCCATCCTGATCGTGCTGTGCGGCGCCCTGTTCCTCGACGCGCTCGATGTCTCGATGGTGGGAGTCGCGCTCCCGTCTATCCGCGCCGACCTCGGACTGACCACCTCCTCGCTGCAGTGGGTGGTCAGCGGGTACGTGCTCGGCTACGGCGGGCTGCTGCTGCTCGGCGGGAGGGCCGCCGACCTGCTCGGCCGGCGCCGCGTCTTCCTCTCCGCGCTCGCGGTGTTCGCGGTGGCGTCACTGTTCGGCGGCCTGGTCAGCAGCGCGGGCCTGCTCATCGCCGCGCGGTTCATCAAGGGCGTCGCGGCGGCGTTCACCGCCCCGGCCAGCCTGTCGATCATCACGACCACCTTCGCCGAGGGGCCGCAGCGCAACCGGGCCGTCAGCATCTACTCGGCCTTCGGAGCCAGCGGCTTCTCGCTGGGCCTGGTGCTGTCCGGCCTGCTCACCGAAGTGAGCTGGCGGTGGACCCTGCTGCTGCCGGCCCCGGTCGCGGTCCTCGTGCTGGCGGCGGGACTGCGGCTGATACCCCGCGAGGCTTCGCCGGCCAGCCGCAGCCGGCGCTTCGACCTGCCCGGCGCGGTCACCGTGACCGCCGCCATGCTGCTGCTCGTGTCGGCGGTGGTCGGGGCGCCGCAGTCCGGCTGGACCTCGGCCGCCACCCTCGGATCGTTCGCGGGCGCGGGCGTGCTGCTCGCGGCGTTCGGCGTCATCGAACGGCGCAGCCCGGACCCGCTGCTGCCGTTCGGCATCTTCCGGTCGGCCTCGCTGACCCGGGCGAACCTGTGCATCCTGGCCCTGTTCGGGTCCTACGTTTCCTTCCAGTTCCTGGTCACGCAGTACCTGCAGATCGCATCGGGCTGGACGGCGCTGGGGACCGCCCTCGCCTTCCTGCCGGCCGGCGTCCTGGTCGCGGTCGCCTCGCCAAGGATGGGGCTGCTGCTGGACCGTTTCGGCCCGGCCCTGATGGTCACGGTGGCGCTTGGGTGCCTGGTCGGGGGCTACGCGCTGTTCCTGCGGATCGGCCCGCGTCCCGACTACCCCGGAGTGATCCTCCCGTCCGTGCTGCTGATCGGCGCGGCGTTCGGGCTCGGCTTCTCCGCGCTCAACGTCCAGGCCACCGCCGGCGTGGCCGACGCGGAGCAGGGGCTGGCCTCCGGCATCCTGCAGACCTCCATGCAGATCGGCGGCGCGCTCGTGCTGGCGATCGTCACCGCGGTCGTGGACGCACACGGCGGTAACAGGCTCGGCGCGCCCCAGGCGCTGTTGTCGGCCTACCGGCCAGCGCTGGAGGTGATCACCGGCGTGGCGGCCGTGGGCGTGGCCATCGCCGCCAGCGGGCTGGCGTTCCCCGGCGCCCGCAGGGCGGGGACCGGGCCCCGGCGTCCGGCCGAGGAGGCCGTGCGGCCCGAGTTCGAGCCGGTGGTTCGCTAGGCGGGCCGATCGCAAACAAGGAGGGCCTCTGGCGGCGCGCCCGCCTCAGGCCCTCCTTCGCGGGAGTGATCGTCCCGCTCACCATGTGGCTGACCTGCCGCAAGCAGGGCTCGCGGCAGCCGGGCCGCCCGCCGCCGGACGAGTCGCGCACGCTGGCGGCCTCCGCCGGCCGGCACGGACCGGGCGGCTAGGTCAGCGGCCCGCGGCGATCGCCGCCAGCACCGCGTAGGGCAGCGGCCGGGGATGCACGAGCAGCGCCCTGGCCACCTGCCGGATCTCCAGCCGCCTGGGGGTCAGCACGCCCTCGCTGTAGCGCCAGGCGCCGCACTCGTCGGCGCCGAAGCGTGCTCCCAGGGTCCGGCGGAATCGCCGCGCATCACCGCCGTCGCCCTTCCAGATCAGCAGCCAGGCGCGCAGCTCGTCGTCGCGTTCGAGCGTGGTCCAGTTCATCAGCTGTTCGGCGATCTGGCCGGCCGCGTCAACGACGAAGACCAGGTCGCCCGCGGCCTTGATGCCGTTGATCCGGCCCTCGCTGGCGTGCCCGTGGTGGATGCTGGCCGAGCTGAACGGCACGCCGACCGCCAGCGCGGCGACCGCGTGACCGGCCTCGTGCCAGGCGGTCCGGACGGTGGCCTTCCGGGCGGGGGTAAGGCCGGGGAAGCAACCGCAGTCATAGCGCTGCCTGGCCCACTTGTCGTTCACGATGGACTCGTCGTCGTAGCGGATGACCCGGCTCAGCTCGGCCTGGATCCCGGCTAGAGCACGCTTTTCGGCAGGCTTCATGGGCAACGCATCGAGCCTATCGCCCGACAGCGCCAGCTCATATTCCGGGCAATTGCCCGACATCGTGGTGAGATGCCTGTTAGTACTCGTGAGCGGGAGGCCGCATGACAACCGTGGCTGGCGGTACCGCTGGTCGCCACCTCCGCCCGCCGTCGGCGCCGCCGCTGCGGGCGGACGCCGAGCTCAGCCCGATGCCGCCGTTGCCCCACGCGCCCGGCGGGTGGGCGACCATCCTGGCCGATCCGCCGTGGCGGTTCACCAACCGGACGGGCAAGGTCGCTCCCGAACACCGCCGGCTGGACCGCTACGACACCATGACCTATGCCGACATCTGCGCCCTGCCCGTGGCCCGGGTCGCCGCGCCGAATTCACACCTCTACCTGTGGGTGCCCAATGCCCTGCTGCCCGAGGGCCTGCAGGTGATGGCGGCGTGGGGCTACCGCTACGTGTCCAACATCGTCTGGGCCAAAAGGCGGAAGGACGGAGGCCCGGACGGCCGCGGCGTGGGCTTTTACTTCCGCAACGTCACCGAGCTGCTGTTGTTCGGCGTGCGCGGAAGCAGGCGAACCCTGCCACCGGGCCGTCGTCAGGTGAATATGATCGAGACACAAAAACGGGAGCACTCGCGCAAACCAGACGAATCGTACGAGCTTATCGAAGCGTGCAGCCCCGCACCGTTCCTCGAACTGTTCGCCCGGTACTCGCGTACGGGCTGGTCGGCATGGGGCGATGAGGCTGCGGCCGACATCACCCCGCGTGGACGCCAGCATCCCGCGTATGGCACACGGATGGGACCATTGGCGTAACCGGGCTGGGGAGGCAAGATTCAACGATGACCAAGGTGCCAAGTCTCCCCCGGGGCAAGCGGCTGCGGGACAAGGAGCGGTCCGACGTCGCGGCTGAACTGCTCCGCCGCTACAACAGCGGCAAGAGCATCCGGGACATCTGTGCCGAGACCGGTTACAGCATCGGCCGGGTGCGGCGACTGCTGGAAGAGGCGGGGGTCGAGTTCCGCAGGCGGGGCGGGGCGACCCGGGGTAGCGGCCGGGGCAGCGCGGGCTGACCCGCCGGTCATGTCACCATCGCCGAGCCAGGCCGAGCCTGCTGAATGACCGGTGCTAGCGCTCACGATTGCGGCCAGGGCCGATGGGACCAGGGCCGAGACCGAGGCCAGAACCGGGACGGAGTCCAGGACCTGAACCGGGGCGGGTATCAGGGCCCGAACCGAGGCGAAGACCAGTACGTCGTCGGGATGGATTTCGGCACGCTGTCCGCCCGCGCGCTCGTCGTCCGCGCCGCCGACGGCACCCCGGCCGGCACCGCCATTCATCAGTACGCGCATCAGGTCATGGACACCGAGCTCGCCGCCACCGGCGAGCCGCTCCCCCCCGACTGGGCGCTGCAGGATCCGGAGGACTACCGTGAGGCGCTGCGCACCGCCGTGCCCGCGGCGATCAGGGACGCGGGGATCCGGCCCGAGCAGGTCGTCGGCATCGGCACCGATTTCACCGCGAGCACCGTGCTGCCCGCGCTCGCCGACGGCACCCCGCTGTGCCAGCTCGACGGGCTCAAGGGCAACAAGCACGCCTACGTCAAGCTCTGGAAGCACCACGCGGCCCAGCCGCACGCGGACCGGATCAACGAGCTGGCCCGCGTGCGGGGCGAGTCCTGGCTCCCCCGCTATGGCGGGAAGATCTCTTCCGAATGGCAGTTCGCCAAGGCCCTGCAGCTGCTGGACGAGGCGCCCGAGCTGTACCAGCGGGCCGAGCGCTGGATCGAGGCGGCCGACTGGATCATCTGGCAGCTCGCCGGGCACGAGACCAGGAACGCCTGCACGGCCGGCTACAAAGGCATCCGGCAGGACGGCAAGTACCCGTCCCGCGAGTTCCTGGCCGCGCTGGACCCCAGGTTCGAGACGTTCGCCGCCGGCAAGCTGGACCATCCGGTGTCCGCGCTTGGCAGCCGGGCGGGCTCGCTCACCGCGCAGGCGGCCGGGTGGACCGGGCTGCCCGAGGGCATCGCGGTCGCGGTGGGGAACGTAGACGCGCACGTCACTGCCCCGGCGGCCGGCGCCATCAGGCCGGGCCAGATGGTCGCCATCACCGGCACCTCCACCTGTCACGTGATGAACTCGCCCGCGCTGGCCGAGGTGCCGGGAATGTGCGGGGTAGTGGACGGCGGCATCGTGGCCGGGCTGTGGGGTTACGAAGCGGGGCAGAGCGCGGTGGGCGACATCTTCGCCGCGTTCGTCGATCACAGCGTGCCCGCCGGCTACTTCGACGAGGGGAGCAAGCGCGGGGTATCGGTGCATGAGGTGCTGTCCGGGCATGCGCTGCGCCACCCGGCGGGCGCATCCGGGCTGATCGCGCTGGACTGGCTGGGCGGCAACCGGTCGGTGCTGGTGGACCACCACCTCTCCGGCGCGATCGTGGGCCTGACGCTGGCCAGCACCGCGCCGGAGATCTACCGCGCGCTGGTCGAGGCGACCGCGTTCGGCACCAGGGTGATCATCGAGGCGTTCAATGCGGCCGGCGTGGGCGTGGCCGAGCTGATCATGGCCGGCGGCCTGCTCAGGAACGAGCTGTTCATGCAGGTCTACGCGGACGTGATGCGCCGCCCGCTGGGCGTGATCGGGACCGGCCAGGGCCCCGCGCTCGGCTCGGCCATCCACGCCGCGGTGGCCGCGGGGCTCTACCCCGGCGTACCCGAGGCCGCGGCGGCGATGGGCACCATGCACCGCGACGTCTACCGGCCCGATCCGGTGAGCGCGGACGTCTATGACGAGCTCTACGCGCAGTACGTCCGGCTGCACGACTACTTCGGCCGCGGCGGCAACGAGGTCATGCACCAGCTGCGAGATCTCCGCGACCGCGTCCTGGCCGGCCAGCCCGAAAGCAGCAACCGATGATGATCCCGAACGCCGCTTCGCGGTGCCGCCGGTCAGCGCGCCCGCCCGGCGGCCCGCAGCGCGAGGTAATGAACCTCGGCCACCACGCGGCGGCCTGACGGGTGTTCCGCGAGCTGACCGGGATCGAGTTCCGGCAGGTCTGGGAGTACGGCTCGAAGCACGCCACCGCCCGCCGGGATGACCCGGCGGGCGGTGGCGGCTGGCCGCGGCGGGCAGCGGTACTAGACATGGTGCAGGGCGGAATCGGCCCCGGAGGCGGTCTCGGGGGCGGGTAGCCGCGAGGCACGGACGCCCAGCGCGAGGGTGCGCACCAGGACCATGGCCAGGGCCATGAAGATCAGCCCGTCGGTGACGGCCGCGAGGGTGACGTGGTTGGCGATGGCCCAGTTGACCACCGGCGTCTGGAACCAGTGTCCCAGGCCGTAGGAGAACGCCGCCCTGGCGCCGATGATGACCGTCCACAGCGCCGCGTACGGCGCGCCGGCCCGGCTGACCGGCTTGCCGGTCTTGGGGCTGCGGTACACGTGCATCAAGGCGGCGGCCGCCAGCCCGCCGAGTACGCCGGCCGCCACGCCGGCGATCTCAACGATCAGGCCGGTGCCGCCGGTGACCGGACGGTCGACGAACAGCGGGATGATCACGGCGGCGGCGATCACGGGGCGCAGCAGCCGCATCGCGTTGATCTTGCGTGCGTTGCCGTAGTCGCTGGCGAGCACGGTGGCGAGCACGATGCCGTTGACGATCTCGGCCTCGGTTAGCTGCGAAAGCATCTCATCCTCCTGATGAGCCGGCGGGTTCTTGCGATGCCTCCACCATCGCCGGGCCGGGGGGTCGTGCGCGTCGGAGTACGGGCTGGTCACCGGCATGATGTCTCCGGCTGGTCCTGGTACCGGGCGGTACCAGGACCGGCCGGGGAAGGTCAGCCCGGGACTCACCCCGCGGTCTGACGTGCCGGCGGCGCGCCGGGCCGATACTGAAGGCATGCCGCGCACGGTCAACTGGGTAGCCCGCTCCCTCGGGTACGTGTGGATCGGCTTCCTCACCTTCCTGCTCGCCCCACCGCACGGGCGGGCCGCCTGGGCGATTCAGATCGTGGGCTATACCGTCCTCGGCCTCGGGCTCCTCGGCTGGATCCTGCTGGAGGCGCTCTCGACCCGCACCGCCGCCGCGGAGCGGATTCCCGCCTGGACGCTGCCCGTGCTCCTGGGGGCGATGGGCGCGGCCGCGGGAGCCGCCTCCGTCTGCGGAAGCGGCGGCACGGCCCTGCTGATCTTCGCGTTCCTGGCCGCGATGATCGCGGGAGGCGACACCAGCCTGCCTGCGGCCATCGCCGTGACGTGTGCGGCCATCCTCGCGATCGACGTCAGCGGGCTGGCTTTCGGCGACAGCTACGGCACGCTGCTCGGATTCCCGGCGCTCGTGGTGGCCGGCTTCGTGATCGGGCGGAACCGGGGCGCCTACCGGATTCAGGCCGAGCAGGCGTCGATCCTGCTGGCCCAGCGCGAACAGCTGCAAGCCGAGCAGCGCCGGGCCGACCTCCTCGACGAGCGCGCCCGGATCGCCCGGGAGATCCACGACGTGCTGGCTCACTCCCTCGGCGCGCTCGGGATCCAGATCCAGGTGGCCCGGTCGATGCTGCACAAGGACATCGACCAGGCGGGTGAGGTCCTGGTCACCGCTCAGCAGCTGGCCGCCGAGGGCCTGGTGGAAACGCGCCGCGCCGTACACGCCCTGCGGGCCGGCACCTTGCCGCTCGACGAGGAGCTCGCCCGGGTCACCGAGACGTACACGCAGCGGTACCACGTCGGGGTCAGCTTCGGCACCGGCGGCGTCCCGGCGGCCCTTCCGCCCGACGCGACGATCGCGCTGCTGCGCATCGCCCAGGAGGCCCTGGTCAACGCGGCCAAGCATGCCTCGGGCCAGCCCGTGACGATCCGTCTCGACTACGGGGACACCGACGTCAGACTCACCGTGCGCAACGACCTGGCCCCGGGCACCGACCCCGGCCCGGCCGCCCTGAGCACCGTCAACGGCGGCTACGGCCTGACCGGTATGCACGAACGGCTGCGCTTGCTGAACGGGACCCTCGAGGCCGGGCGCCACGACGGCCAGTGGGTCGTGACCGCCGAGCTGCCACGCCCGGCAGTGCCCGCGATACCTGACCCTGCGAACACGGCGCCCCCCGATGCCGAGCACACGGCGCCTCCTGATCCTGGGAACATGGGGTCGTGACCGGTCACGTGGCTGGGCTGCCGTTGCGCATCGTGATCGCTGATGACCAGGCCAGCGTGCGTCAGGGCCTGGTCCTGCTGCTCGACGGGCTGCCCGACATCGAGGTGGTGGGCGCCGCGGCGGACGGGGAACAGGCGTTGGACCTGGTGGCCGAGCACCACCCGGACGCGATCCTGCTCGACCTGAACATGCCCGTGCTCGACGGCATCGGCGCCATCCGCAGGCTGAGGGCCGAGCACCCGGACGTCGCCATAGTCGTGCTCACCACCTATGCGGACGACAGTTCCGTCCTGGACGCGCTGCGCGCTGGCGCGCGCAGCTACCTCACCAAAGACGCCGACCACGCCGACATCGCCCGCGCGCTGCAGGCGGCAGCGGACGGTCTGACGGTGTTCGACCCCCGGGTACACGAGACGCTCCTCGCCGCCACCTCGGCGCCCGCGACGCCCGAGCGCACCCCGGCGGCGCCACCTCCCGACGGCCTGACCCAGCGCGAACTCGAGATCCTGCGTCTCATCGCGCGCGGGCTGACCAACCCGGAGATCGCCGCGGAGCTCTACCTGAGCAACCACACGATCAAGACCCACATCAGCCGGATCTTCGCGAAGACCGGGTCCAGGGACCGTGCCGCCGCCATTGGCTACGCGCACCGCCACAACATCGGCTGAGCCGAGGCGCCCGGGCCCGGGGCCTGGGGCTTGGGGGGCTGAACCCGAGGCCTGAACCCGAGGCCTGAAGCCGGGGCTTGAAGCCGGGGCTTGAACCCGGGGCCTGAAGCGGGGGGTCTGAAGCCGAGGCCCCAGACAGTGGCCGAAATGTCAGCATCGCGAGGTAAGTTGGCCGCGTGCTTGACTCTTTTCACCCGGCCGTGCGCGCCTGGTTCGAGCGCCGGTTCCCGGACGGCCCCACCGCGCCGCAGGAAGGCGGCTGGCGCGAGATCGCCGCGGGGAACGACACCCTGATCGCGGCGCCGACGGGCTCAGGAAAGACCCTCGCCGCCTTCCTGGTCTGCATCGACCGGCTGTGTCATGCCGGGCCGCCGCCCGCCGACGCCGACGCGCCACGCGGCCCCCAGGTCGTGTACGTCTCGCCGCTCAAGGCGCTGGCCGTCGACATCCAGCAGAACCTGGACGCTCCGCTGCGCGAGATCGGCGAGGTGGCCGCCCAGCTCGGCCTCACCGCGCCGGACATCCGGGTGGCGGTCAGGACCGGTGACACTGCCGCGTCGGAGCGCGCCGCCATGCTGCGCAAGCCGCCGGACTTCCTCGTCACCACCCCGGAATCGCTGTACCTGCTGGTGACCTCGGAGCGCAGCCGGGAGATGCTGCGCGGCGTGCAGACGGTGATCGTCGACGAGATCCACGCGGTGGCGGGCAACAAGCGGGGGTCGCACCTGGCCATCACGCTCGAGCGGCTGTCCCACCTGGCCGACGGCCCGGTGCAGCGGGTAGGCCTGTCCGCGACCCAGCGTCCGATCGATATCATCGCTCGGCTGCTGGTCGGGGCGGGCGCCGGGCGGTCCGGCGCGGACGGGTCGCCCCGGTGCGCGATCGTCGATTCCGGTCACCGGCGCGAGCTGGACCTGGCCCTGCAGCTACCCGACGACGAGCTTGAGGCCGTGCCCACGACCGAGCAGATGGGCCAGATCCTCGACCTGATCGCGGCCGAGGTGGAGCAGCGCAAGACCACCCTGGTATTCGTCAACACCAGGCGGATGGCCGAGCGAGTGGCCCACCAGCTGGGCGAACGGCTCGGCGAGGATCAGGTGGCCGCGCACCACGGGAGCCTGTCGGCCGGCCGGCGTCAGCGGGTCGAGGCCCGGCTGCGGGCTGGCGACCTGCGGGCGCTGGTAGCCACCGCCTCGCTCGAGCTCGGCATCGACGTCGGGCCGGTGGAGCTGGTCTGCCAGATCGGCTCGCCGCGCAGCTTCGCCACGTTCCTGCAGCGGGTCGGGCGGTCCAACCACACGCTGAGCGGGATTCCCACCGGGCGGCTGTACCCGACCTCGCGGGACGAGCTGGTGGAGTGCGCGGCGCTGCTGCGCGGCGTCCGGGCGGGCCGGCTGGACGCGATCCTGGTCCCGGACCGGCCGCTGGACATCGTGGCCCAACAGGTGGTGGCCGAGTGCGCGGCCCAGGAGTGGTCCGAGGACGAGCTGTTCAAGCTGATCACCGGGGCGGCGCCGTTCGCGGACCTGCCGCGGGAGGACTTCGACGAGGTCATCGAGATGGTGTCGGAGGGGATCCGCACCGGCCGCGGCCGCCGCGCCGCCTACCTGCACCGGGACCAGGTCAACGGGCAGCTGCGGGCCAGGCGCGGGGCCCGGTTGGCCGCGCTGACCTCCGGCGGGGCCATCCCGGAGCTGGGCGACTACCGGGTCGTGGCCGAGCCGGACGAGACCCCGGTCGGCACCGTCAACGAGGACTGGGCCATCGAGAGCCAGGCCGGCGACGTGTTCCTGCTCGGCACCACGTCCTGGCGGATCCGCAAGGTCGAGCCAGGCACCGTCAGGGTGGTGGACGCGCACGGGGCGCCGCCGTCCGCGCCGTTCTGGCTGGGCGAGGCGCCGGGCCGGACCGTCGAGCTATCTGACGAGGTGTCGAGGCTCAGGCAGGAAATTGCCGAACGGCTGCGCCCGGCCGATCACGACGGTCAGGCCGGCGTCCAGGCGGCGGACGCCCAGGCGGCGGTCTGCCGCTGGCTGGAAACCGGATGCGGCATCGAGCACATCGCGGCCGAGCAGGTCGTGCGGTACCTGGCCACCGGGCTGGCCGAGCTGGGCACGCTGCCCACGATGGACACGATCGTGCTGGAACGGTTCTTCGATCCGAGCGGCGGCATGCAACTGGTCGGGCACGTGCCGTACGGCGCCCGGCTGAACCGGGCGCTGTGCCTGGCGCTGCGCAAGCGGTTCTGTGTCACGTTCGACTTCGAGCTGCAGGCGGCGGCCAGCGACGATGCGATCTTGCTGTCGCTCGGGCCGCAGCACAGCTTCCCGCTGGAGCGGGTGCCGAAATTCCTGGCCTCCAAGACGGTGGAGACCGTGGTCCGGCAGGCGGTGCTGAACGCGCCGCTGTTCCCGGCCCGGTGGCGATGGAACCTGAACACCTCGCTGACCGTGCTGCGGATGCGCGGCGGCAAGAAGAACCCGCCGGCCATCCAGCGGATGGAGGCCGATGACCTGATGGCCGCGGTGTTCCCCACGCTGGCCGCCTGCCAGGAGAATGTCCCGGCAGGGCCGGTCGACATCCCCGATCACCCGCTCGTGCGGCAGACACTCGAGGACTGCCTGCACGACGCCATGGACATCGAGGGCCTGAAGGAGCTGGTGGCCAAGATCGAGTCGGGCGCGGTCGACGTGGTCGTGCGCGACACCGTGGAGCCTTCGGTGCTGGCGCACGAGATCCTGAACGGGCGCCCGTTCACCTACCTGGACGACGCACCGCTCGAAGAACGCCGCAGCAGGCAGGTAACGCTCCGCCGCGGCCTGCCGGTGGAGGCCCGGGATCTGGCCAGCCTCGACCCGGGGGCTATCGAGCGGGTGCGCGAGCAGGTCAGGCCCGAGGTGCGGGACGCCGACGAGCTGCACGACCTGCTGATGACCGTGCTCGGGCACCGTCCCGAGGCAGAGTGGCAGACGCTGTTCGGCACCCTGGTGGCGGCCGGGCGGGCGGTCACGGTGCACGCGCCCGGCGGCGACCTGTGGTGCGCGGTCGAGCGCAGGCCCCGGCTGGAGGCGCTGTTCCCCGGAGCCGGGGCGACGCCCGATCACCCTTCCCCCGTCGCGGCCGCGGAGCACGACCCCGACGAGGTAGCCGCGCAGATGCTCCGCGGTCACCTGGAGTACGTAGGCCCGTCCACCGTGGCCGACCTGTCGCATGCGACCGGGCTGGGCGGGTCCGACGTGCTGCGCGCGCTGGTCCGGCTGGAGACCGAGGGCTTCGCACTGCAGGGGCACTTCACCGCCCCGGACAGCTCGGACGAGTACTGCGCCCGCCGGGTGCTGGCCCGCATCCACGCCTATACCCGGGAGCGCAGGCGCCGCGAGATCGAGCCGGTCACCGCCCGGGACTACATGCGGTTCCTGCTGCGCTGGCAGCACGTCACGCCGGACAGCAGGCTCGAGGGCCGGTTCGGCGTGGTCCCCGTGATCGAGCAGTTGCAGGGATTCGAGCTAGCCGCGGGCGCCTGGGAATCGATCCTGGCCGCCCGGATCGAGGGCTACCGTACCGAGTGGCTGGATGAGGCGTGCCTGTCCGGCCAGGTCACCTGGGGTCGGCTCTCGGTCCGCAGCGCCGAGCCCGACGCCCCGCCCCGGCGCGGCGGGCTGACCCCGTCACGAGCGACGCCGATCACCCTGACGATCCGGGACGACCTGCCCTGGCTCCTCACCGCGGCGCGCGGGGACCGGCATCCCGCGCCGCCCGGTCCCGGCCGCACCCAGGACGTGCTCGAGGCGCTGGCTGAGCACGGCGCGCTGTTCCCGCCGGATATCGTCGCGCTGACCAGGCGGCTGCCCACCGAGGTCGAGGAAGCCCTGTGGGACGGGGTAGCCCGCGGGCTGGTCACCGCCGACGGCTTCCGAGCGATCAGGTCGCTGCTCGGCCGCCGGGCCTTCAGCGCGGCGCGGAGCCGCAGGCTCCGCCAGGCCGGGCGGGGACGGGTGACCGGCTCGGCCGGACGCTGGTCGCTGCTGCCCGAGGCCACCGCCGCCGAGGATCCGGACGAGCTGGCCGAAGCGGTGGCCGAGCAGCTGATCGCCCGCTGGGGCGTGGTTTTCCGCGACCTGATGACCAGAGAGAACATCGCCGTGAGCTGGCGTGACCTGCTGTGGGCGATGCGCCGCATGGAGGCGCGGGGGACGATCAGGGGCGGCCGGTTCGTGTCCGGGTTCAGCGGTGAGCAGTTCGCGCTGCCCGAGGCGGTCGATGCGCTCCGTTCGGTGCGCAAGCTGAAGCTGAACGGGGAGCGGATCAAGATCTCGGCCGCGGACCCGCTGAACCTGGCCGGGATCGCGCTGCCGGGGCCGCGGGTCCCGGCCCTGCCGACGAACTCGGTGACCTACGTCGACGGCATGGTCGCCGCCGAAGGGGAGGTCGCCGCGCCGGTGCTGAGCGCCTGAGACCTGTGCAGCTGGCGGGGCGCCCGGACTCGCGGGTTCAGTGCGGTGCTGGCTATTTCGATGCGGTGACGGCCCGGATGATCACGGCGTACAGGTCATGCCAGCGTAGTGAGCGGAAACCGGCGGCCGTGACAAGCTTGCTGGCGCGGCGCTTGGTACGCGCCTTGCCGCGGCGGCCGGCCAGCAGCGTGGGCAGCAGCAGGGACGAGAACTGGTCGACGAGCACAAGGGTGCCGCCGGGGACCATAACCCTGGCGCACTCCGTGAGGCCGGCCTGCTGATCTGCCCAGTGATCGAACGAGGTAGTGCTGACCACGAGATCGAAGGTCCCGGCCGTCCAGGGCAGTTCCTCGGCGGTGCCCGCGCGGAAGCGCAGCCGGTCGTCGGCCGAGGTGGCCGCGGCCACCTCGATCATCGTGGGCGCGGCGTCGATCCCCCATAGTTCGGTGGCCCCTGGGCAACCGCCGGCGAGCTGCCGCAGCAGGTACCCGGTCCCGCAGCCGACGTCCAGTATGCGCCGCGGGGCCGGCATGCAGCCGAGGGCCAGGTCCGCGGTGCGGTCGGCTATCTCGTGATGCAGCCGCCCGCGCCAGCCTTCCTCGTAACCCCGGGCCCGCTGGTCGAATGCGGCGACGTCACGATCCCGGCTCATGACTTGATCCTGTCAGCCAGGCTGGCGGGCGGCTGCTACCGGCGGCCGGCCCATGTCGGCAGTCGGCCGGTGTCGGCAGCCGGCCAGTGCAGGTGCGGAGTCGGCGTGTCGCGCGTCGAGGTCCCAGAAAGTGTCGCATCTATACGATAGAGTGTTCGAAGAACATAATCAGTCCGGCCGGGACGGAGGTGAGATCGATGGCCGCAGGCCGCCAGCCGCCGTCTCAGGTTGACATCCTCGAGGCGGCGCTGGCGGCGCCGACCGAGGACGATATCCCTCCGGATGAGGATCGCCTCGACTGACCCGGATCCATATAGCGGTCCTCCGCCTGAGCCGGCGGGCCTGGCCACGCCCGAGCCGGGGGAGGTGCTCGACCGGCGGGAGGGTGGCCGACCGGCGGGAGGGGTGGCCGATATGGGGCCAGCCGGGTTCTGGCCACGAAACAGGTCGGGCGGCGGGTGCGGGATTTGCCGACGGCGGTGAACTAGACGTCCTGGGTCCCGGTGTGCCGCTAGCCGGGTTCGCTGACGACGCGCATACCCGCCTCGCCGCGCTGACCGATGATGAATTGATCGGCGTGCTGCGCGCCTGGCGGCAGACCTGCCTTAGTACCGTTTGTCCTGGCTGTCATCGGCCTGGCTCTGCTCGCGGTCGGCTTCGGCATGCATCCCGGAAGGGCCGAAGCGCCGACCCCATTTCTGCCAGTGTGTTTGTCGCAGGGAACTGCTATGTGATGACTCACATAAGCTACGTCAACTACCCGGTCGACCAGGTCCATCCGGACCTAGCCAAGATGACAGTCCTGCTTGCCCTGAGTGTCGACCGCATGACGCCCGGCGCGCGCAGGGATAACACTGTCCGCGAGCGCACATTGCATCCCGGATTGCTCCCCAGAATGCGACATCATGGGACACCGGAGTCGCAGACGTGGCTTTCGGACGTGGCGGGATGGCGACCGCTGACTTTCTGGTGCGGGCCCACAGTCTCGGCGGCCTTCAACGGCGTCAATGCGACGGCCGCGTTCCAGCAAATGGCCCGCCGACCGGGCAGGCGCTCCCAGCCGACCGGAGCGGAAGATCGTTCGGAGACCCGGCCAGTCCGGCGAAGCCTGCGCGCCGTCGAGGGTGCGCAGCCGAGCCGGACCGTCCACGCGCACGGGGGTAGTGTTCCACCGGTGCCTCGAAACCCACGGCTGGATACGCGATGACGACACCTGATCCCGAGCAGCGAGCGCGAGAACTGGCGGCTGCGGCTCGCAGCGCCGGGGACGCGACCGGATGGTTCGAGCGGCTCTATGCAGCGGCCGAGGCCGGGGACATGGTCGTGCCGTGGGATCGCGGGTCACCGCACCGGCTGCTGGTGCAGTGGGCGGAGCAACGCGGGATAACCGGCGAGGGGCGTCGCGCGCTGGTGGTCGGCTGCGGCCTGGGCGATGACGCCGAGTACATCGCGGGACTGGGGTTCAGCACCGTCGGCTTCGACATCTCAGCGAGTGCGATCCGGGCGGCACGGCGCCGTTATCCGGATAGCCGCGTGACTTACGCGGTGGCCAACCTGCTGGACCCTCCGGCCGAGTGGCACCAGGCCTTCGACCTGGTGGTGGAAAGCCTCACCCTGCAGTCTCTGCCCGATCCGCCGCGCCGGGACGCCATCGCTCAGGTCGGCCGGCTGGTGGCGCCGGGCGGGACGCTGATCGTCAGCGCGCGGGCCCGCGACGAGGACGACGACCCGGGCGAGGGACCGCCCTGGACGCTCACCAGAGCAGAGATCGACGCGATCGGCGCCAGCGGCCTGGAGCCGGTGCGAATAGAGGACATCCGCGAGCCGGAATCCCGGCGCTGGCGGGCCGAGTACCGCCGCCCCGGGCGGCCCGTCGAGGGTCACCCACGGTAGAGCTCGGCGACGCGGAAGGCGAGGTCCAGCGACTGGCTGCGATTCAGCCGAGGGTCGCAGGCCGTCTCGTACCGGTAGGTGAGGTCGTCCTCGGTGATGCCCTGGCTCCCGCCCGTGCATTCGGTCACGTCGTCACCGGTGAACTCGATGTGTATGCCGCCCGGATGGGTGCCGAGCGAACGATGCACCTCGAAGAAGCCGGTGACCTCCGCGAGGATGTCATCGACCCGCCGCGTCTTGTGGCCGTCCGGGGTTTCGATGGTGTTCCCGTGCATGGGGTCGCAGACCCAGGCCACCTGCGCCCCGCTCGCCGTCACCTTCTCGATGATCGGGGGCAGGACCGAACGGACGCGGGATGCGCCCATCCGCGTGATGAACGTGAGCCGACCCGGTTCGTGATCCGGATTGAGCCGCTCGGTCAGCGCCAGCGCATCCTGCGGCGTGGTGGCCGGACCCAGCTTGACGCCGATCGGGTTGCGCAGGTGGCGGGCGAACTCGACATGCGCGCCATCCAGATCCCGGGTCCGCTCGCCGATCCACAGGAAATGGGCGGACACGTCGTAAGGCAGGTTCGTGCGGTTGTCGATCCTGGTCAGGGCCCGCTCGTATTCGAGGATCAGTGCCTCGTGACTGGAGTAGAACTCGATCGTCCGAAACTCGGCCGCGTCCGCGCCGCTGGCGTGCATGAAGGACAGGGCCCGGTCGATTTCGCCGGCCAGCAGCTCATAACGCTGCCCGGCCGGGCTTCCCGCCACGAAGTCGGTGTTCCACGCGTGCACCTGGCGCAGATCGGCGTAGCCGCCCTGGGCGAACGCCCGGCACAGGTTGAGCGTGGCCGCTGAGTAATGGCAGGCCCGCAGCAGCCGGGCCGGGTCCGGCGTCCTGGCTTGCGGGGTGAATTCCAGGCCGTTGATCGCGTCGCCACGGTAGGCGGGGAGTTGTCGCCCGTTCCGGGTCTCGGTATTACTGGATCGCGGTTTGGCGAACTGGCCGGCCAGCCGCCCGATCTTGACCACCGGCACGCTGGCGGCGTAAGTGAGAATGACCGCCATCTGCAGCAGCGTCCGCAGCTTGCTGTTGATCGCGGCCGCGGTCGATCCGGCAAAAGTCTCCGCGCAATCGCCGCCCTGCAGGATAAACGCCTCGCCGCGGGCCACGCTGGCCAGCCGTTCCCTCAGCCGGTCGCACTCCCCGGAGAAGACCAGCGGCGGGATCCGGGCCAGCTCGGCGGCTACGTCGGCCACCGCTGCCTGGTCGGGCCACTCGGGCTGCTGGGCTGCCGGGCGGTCTCGCCAGGCGTCAAGCGAACCAGGTTTCATGCCTCACCTGTCCAGGTAGCGGGGCGGGATGATGGAGCCGCCCGAGCCCACGATGGCGAGAACGCGGCACCCGGCTGCCCGCGGCATCCGCCTTTCTCCGCACCGAACCCCGAAGACCTCAGGCCGCCCCGAGGCCAACGGTAACCGAACCCGGCATGCCGACTCGCCCGGCGAGGGGCTCAGTGGCGAATACGTGGTGGTTCGGTACTCGGCACGGATGCCGCGGCCGGACCGATCGGGCAGGCTGCAGGGCAGGCACGGTCCAGCCGGACATCCTCCAGAAAGAGAACTCCGATGAGCATTACCGTCAAGCACGAGGCGCTATTCGCGTCCCCGCTGCAGCGCTCGGACGCACCCTCTCCCGAGGTGGTCGCCGAGGTGATCCGCCGCACCGTCCGCCAGTTCGGCCGCCGCGGCTGCGCGGGCAGAATGGCACAGGAATTCGGCGATCACCCGGAGACCGCTGTCGACCGCATGAACTGGGTTCGCCAGCTCGTCGGGCAAAGTCCAGCCCTGCTGCACTGACCGGCGGCGCGGCGCAGCCAATGCAGAATCAGTGAGCGGCTTCGTACTGCGCCACGACGGCAGCCGGGATCCGGCCGCGCTCGCTTACCGCGAGACCCTGCTCGGCAGCCCAGGCACGGATGGCACTGGAGTCCTTCCGCGATGACCTGCCCCGCCCAGACCGGATAGCGCCCTGACGGCCTACCCGGCGCCCGGAGTCGATGAACGGCTGCAGGCCCTTTTTGAACTTGTCGTGGTTCTTTCTGCTGAGATCAATCTCGTAGTTCTGCCCGTCGAAACTGAAGCTGACGGTCTCAGCGCCCTCGGAACCATCGATGTCATCGGTGATAGTGACAACTGTAGTTTTTGCCATATCTTAATGGTCGTGCTTCGGCGGGCTATTTGTCAAAGTGACGCACTGTGGGTCACCCGTTCCGTTCCGGCTAATCCCGGGGTCAATGAACCTGGTATACCGGGACCATGCCTGCCGATGACCTGTCCGGCCAGATGCGCTCGGCCGCGACGGCGCTGCTCAAGGCCATGGACGGCCCGCAGCGCCTGCTCGCTGAGCGGCCGTTCACCGACGACACCGCCCGGCGGTGGCTGGAATACCGGCCGCGGCAACGTCCCGGCGCGTGCATCGCTGACTTCACCGTCGCCGCGCGCAAGGCCGCCCACCGGCTGCTGGCCACCGCACTGAGCGAGCACGCCTACGCCCAGGCCATGGCGATCATCGCGCTGGAGGAGGTGCTCGACCGGCGGGAGGGGTGGCGCCGGGGCCGGCACAGCGGTGACTACTGGGTGAGCGTCTTCGGCGACCCGGACGGCGATGAACCGTGGTCGTGGCGCTTCGAGGGACACCACCTGTCGGTCACCATGACTCTGCTCGGCGACGAGATCTCGCCCGCCCCGGTCTTCCTCGGCGCCAACCCGGCCCGGGTCAATTACGCCGGCCGGCCGGTGTCGCGGCCGCTTGCTCCCGAGGAAGACCTGGCGCGGGAACTGCTCGACGCGCTCGGCCCGGCCGGGCGGGCCGAGGCCGTGGTGGCCGACCAGGCTCCAGGCGACATCCGCACCGGCACCCGCCCGCACGCCGCCGAAGGCATCGAGCCGCTGGGCGTCGCCGCGGCCCGGGTCGGCCCCACGGCGCGCGCGGTGCTCGGCCAGCTGGTCGCGCTGTACACCGGCCGGCTGACCGCGGAGCTAGCGGCCTCCGAGGCCGCCCGGATCAGCGCGGGCGGGTTGTACTTCGCCTGGGAGGGGCCGGTCACGCCCGGCACCCGGCATTACTACCGGGTGCAGGGCGACGACCTGCTCATCGAGTACGACAACACGAGCGACGACGGCAACCACGCGCACACGGTGCTGCGCCGCCCGCGCAGCGACTTCGGCGACGACGTGCTCGCCGGCCACTACCGCCAGGTACGGCACTGACTGGGCCGTGCCTCCAGGAGGCACGGCCCAGCCGCGTGGCCGTTAGGGCGCGTCAAACGGGCGCAGGTACCGCGACGGGGTGAACGACAGGAAGGCCGGCCGGGTCGCAACCAGCCCGCTGCCGCTGATGAACACGTTGTACTTCGGGCCGAGCGCAGCGGCCCGCGCGTTCATCCGGCCCGGGGCGAGCGCTTCGGAGTGCCAGCGACCGGTGCTGATCCGGTTCAGCAGCGTCTTGGCGGCCGTAATGGTTTCGGCAGGCGTGAACGCGCAGTGACCGGCCCGGTTCACGTAGATCTGCCGCAGCAGGGCCGAGTCGCCCGCCTTGGCCACGACCGAGCTGTAGGCCTGCTCGTTCTCCGGCACCACGAGCCCGTCGCCGACCGTGTGCATGGTCAGTACCGGCATGCTCAGCTGCCCGTTGTAGGTGATGTTGTTCTCGAGGTAGGTCGTGGCCGCCGGGTCGGC
>DASXLW010000096.1:0-11995 GCA_036496025.1 Streptosporangiaceae bacterium | reverse complement strand
CATGTAGCTGATCCAGAACGGCGCGATCAGCAGGACCAGCAGCAGGCCCTTGCGCGGGCCGGCGAACCTGGCCACGAAGTAGGCGACCGGGTAGCCGATCAGGAGGCAGAGCAGTGAGGCGATCGCGGTGTAGATGAGCGTCCTGATGATGATCGGGCCGACGAAGGCGCCGCTGCCGGCGATGTCGTGCCAGGCGCGGCTGAGGTTCGCCGAGCTCCAGTGCAGCGGATTCCAGACCGCGATCGGCGTGCCGAACAGCTGGTTCAGCTGGCCGCCGGCGATGGCCAGCACCGCGTAGAAGGGCACGATGAACAGCAGCGCGAGCCACAGGATGCCGGGCGCGGCGAGGGCGGCCCAGAACAGCCGGTGCTGCTGCCGGCCTTTCTGGCTGCCACGCAGCCGGGCTATCAGACCTGACGATGACATCCGCGCAGCCTAGACACCCTTGCTCGCGGTCTGCCAGGCCTGCTCCCAGAGCAGGTTGGTCTCGACCGGCAACTGCAGTTCCATCACCCCGCGCCGGAAGTAGGACGGCAGCACGACGGTGGACATCAGGCTGGGCGGGAGGATCTGTTCCTTCACCAGGCGCTGCGGGGTGACCGCGTTGAGCGGCTGCATGTAGCCGTTCCAGCTGATGTTGCTCAGCACGTTGGGCAGATCGAGCATGTAGTTCATGAACGTGTGCGCGAGCACCGGGTTGGTCGCGTTCCGCAGCACGGTGATCAGGTCGTTGCCGACCGGGCCCCGCCCGTCGGTCGGGAACCAGTACCCGACGACATCGACCGGAACGCCCTTTGGCATGTATTGCTCCGCCGCGGCCATGTCCCCCGACCAGGCGTGGTGGATCCATATCTGGCCCGAGGGGACCTGCGTGTAGTCGTTGTTGTTGATCTGTACGTTGGTCAGGCTGGCCAGGTTCTGCAGGGCCTTGCTGGACGCGGCGATCTGGGCCGGGCTCGTCGTGTTCAGGTTGAAGATTCCGTTCTTCATCAGCCCGAGGCTGATGCTCTCGCGGTAGTCGTCGAGGATCGCGACCTTGCCCTTGTACTTGGGCTGCCACGGCATCGCCCAGGGGTTGGCCATCTGGTACGGGTTCTCCGGCACGTGGTCCTTCCGCCACGCCATGCCGGTCGTGTAGATCGTGTAGGGGGTCGTGTACTGCCACTTCCCGTCGTAGAACGGATTCTGGAAGTCCGGCCAGGCCTGGGTGATGTTCGGGATGTAGCTGTGGTTGATCGGCCGGATGAACTTCTGCTCGATGAGCGGGCCGAGCACGTCGATCGTGACGCCCATGAACACGTCGAAGTCCACCTGGCCGCTATGGATCTTCGCGAGCGCCTCGTCCATGGTGTTGAACGTGGTCACCTGGACCTTGCAGTTGTACTTCTTCGCGAAGTCGTTGATCACCCTCTGGTAGACGTAGGCGACCCAGTTGTAGATCTTCAGGGTCGCGCCCCGCTCCGGCGCCAGCCCGCTCTTGATCGGCTTGTTGTCCTGGAAGATCGGCCAGGTGACCGGGTGACTCGGTCTCGGTAGCGCGATCGTCTGCCCGGCGGCGGTTGCGTTCGAGGTACCCGAGTTCGAGCAGGCGGCGAGCAGCGAGCCCGCGCCGCCGAGCATCAGCGCCGAGGCCGCGCCCTGCTTCAGGAACCTGCGCCGGGACAGCCCGGTGGCTGCTGGCGTCCGGTCGGACCCCCAGCCCTCTCGTGGATGCATTCCGACACCGCCTTCCTGGCCATTGCTGGTCGGCACGCGCCTGCCCTCAAGGCACTGACTGAACGTTCGGTCAACACTCTTACACCGGCCAGGGCGACAAGGCAAGACCCTCTGCGTAACGGATAGTTATACGACTGGCATAACGCCGCGGGCCGACGGCGGCGCGTGGTCCGGTGGCCGCCGGCGAGGAATCCGGCCGTGTCGTGATACCCGTGGTCAGGCGTCCGCCGGGGAGCCGATGGCACCGGCGAACGCGGCGAAGTTGGCCACGAGCCGGTCGATGTCGGCCTCGTCGTGCTGCACTGAGATCAGCCACTGCTCAATCTTGCCCCACGGCGGCAGGAACACGCCGCCGTTGTGCTGGAAGAGCCAGTGCGCCTGACTGTACCGGTCATCGATCCCGAGGAAGCCGCGGTAGTCGCGCACCGGCTCCGGGGCGAATACCACACAGCCTTTCGCGCCCGCCGACACCACGTGCGCCCGCAGGCCGCGGGCGGCGATCTCCCGCTCGATCCCGGCCACCGCGCGGGCGCGCAGCGCCTCGATCCGCTGGTAGGCCTCGGGCGTGGCGACCTCGCAGAGCATGGCGCGGGCCGCGGCCATCGCCAGCGGGTTGCCGTTGAACGTGCCGACCATCTCGTACTCGCCGCTGGCGACGTGCGCCATCACCTCGGCGCTGCCGCCGACCGCGGCCACGGCGACGCCGCCGCCAATGGCCTTGGCCAGGCAGATGATGTCCGGCCGCACCCCGGTCAGCCCGGTGACCCCTCCGGGCCCGGCGGTGAGCCCGGTCTTGACCTCGTCGAAGGTGAGCAGGGCGCCGTGGGCGTGCAGCAGGTCCCTGAGCGCGGCCAGGTACCCGGGCTCGGGCAAGATGATCCCGGCGTTCATCATGATCGGCTCGATGATCATCCCCGCGACCTGGCCGCGGTGCTCGTCGAGCAGCCGGGCCACGCTGCCGATGTCGTTGAACGTCGCGACCAGGGTCAGCCGGGTGAAGGCGGCAGGGATGCCGCTGCTGGCCGGCGCCTGCGCGGGGCGGCTCGCCGGGCCGACCTCGTCCGGCTCGGGGGTGACCGAGACCTGAACCGAGTCGTGGTGGCCGTGATAGCAGCCTTCGACCTTGATGATCAGCTCGCGGCCGGTGATCGAGCGCATCAGGTGCACTGCGTCCATCGTCGCCTCGGTGCCGGAATTGGCGAACCGCCACTGCGGCAGGCCGAACCGGCGGGCCATTTCCTCGGCGACGGCCATGGCGTTCGCGGTGGGCTGGGCGAAGTGGGTGCCCCGTCCGGCCTGGGCCCGGATCGCCTCGACCATGGCCGGGTGCGCGTGACCGGCCAGCGCCGCCCCGTAGCCGCCGTGCAGGTCGACATACTCGTTTCCGTCGACGTCATAGACCTTCGAACCGCGGCCGTGGCTCAGCCACACTGCCTGCGGCGCGGTGATCTGCCAGCTCGACGTGACCCCGCCGGCCAGCGAGCCGCGGGCCCGGGCGGCCATCCGCGCGGATTCCGGCTGCCGCCGCAGGAAGATCTCCTCCTGCTCGGCGATGACGTCCGTGAGCTTGTCGTCGTCCTCTGAAATGACGTCCTCGTGCTGGGCGATGTCGGGCTGAACGTCGGCACGCTGGCTGGCCACGCTCTCTCCTCGGGTTGACTGAACATTCAGTCTAAAGCTGGCGCCAGCCGCGCGGCAAGGTGCAAGCCGGCTTCTGCTCGCGTTAGCGGGGCGGGCGGAAAAGCGCTTTGTCGACATCCGGCCCTGGAACGAGCCGGTCGGCGAATAGAGCCGGGCTCGCGCGGCCGGGATAGACCGAGACAGATTTCTCTGACTATAGTCAGAGAATGCATCCGGACATGGTCGGTCAGGTGCGCAGGTTCAACCGGACCGTCACACAGCGGATCGGAGCGCTCAGCGACGCGTACCTGTCCCGCGACCGCCCGCTCGGGCAGGCCCGGCTGCTGTGGGAGATCGGCCCCGAGGGCAGCGATGTCCGGCTGCTGCGGTCGCGGCTCGACCTGGACTCGGGCTACCTGAGCCGGCTGCTCCGCTCGCTGGAGAACGACGGGCTCATCGTGGTGGAACAGAGCGGGACCGACGGGCGGGTCCGCACCGCGCGCCTTACCGCTCGCGGGCTGGCCGAGCGCGTGGTGCTGGACCGACGCTCCGACGACCTGGCCGCGTCCATCCTCGGCCCGCTGAGCCCGCGGCAGCGCGCCCGGCTCGTCACGTCCATGGCCGAGGTCGAGCGGCTCCTGGTGGCCTCGGAGGTGCAGATCAGCGCCTGCGACCCCCGGCATCCGGACGCCCGGTTCTGCCTGCGGGCCTACTTCAGGGAGCTGGCGAACCGGTTCGATGGCGGATTCGACGTCACGCGCAGCATCTCCGCGGACGACGAGGAACTCACGCTGCCCGCCGGCCTCGTGCTGGTCGCCACCCTGCACGGCGAACCGGTCGGGTGCGGCGCGCTCAAATTCCACGACAACGCGCCGACCGAGATCAAGCGGATGTGGGTCTCCCCCGCGGTCCGCGGCCTCGGGCTCGGCCGGCGCCTCCTGGCCGCCCTGGAGGCGCGCGCGGCGGCCCGCGGGATCCCCGTCGTCCGGCTGGAAACCAACCGGGCCCTGGACGAGGCGGTCGGCCTGTACCGGTCGGCCGGCTACCGCGAGGTGCCCGCGTTCAACGACGAGCCCTACGCCCACCACTGGTTCGAGAAGACCCTCGATCAGGAGGCGGCCAGCCGCGCCGCGACCGAACCGGAACCGCCGGCCTCGGCGGCTTCACCCCAGCCGGGGCCCAGGATCGGCGACCGTCCCGGTGGCTGACCCCCGCCCGCTGTCAGGGAGTTGGGCCTGCGAGCATCACACCAGGTCAGAGGCCACCGGATCGTAGTAGTGCGCGTATTGCCAGAGCCCGTTCCTGACCAGCGCATCATCTGATGCCGGCCCGAACCGGTCCGGCGCCAGCGCCATCATGCCCGGTGGCGCCACTCCGCTGATGATCCAGGCGGCCAGCTCCTCGCCCAGCGCGGGCGAGGAGGAGAACCCCGATCCGTTGCACCCGCTGGCCACCCAGAAGCCGGGCACGCCGGGGACCGGCCCGACTGCGAACCGGCCGTCGGAGCTCATCGTGAACAGGCCGCCGCGGTGCTCGGCGACCTGGTCCGCGCTGACGGCAGGCACCTCGGCGGCCACCTGGGCCGCGAGCTGCCGGAGCACCCCCAGGTCGAGCGGCACGTCGTCGGTGCTGAACGAGGCCCGCTGCCGGCGCGGGTCGAGCGGCAGCGGGCTGGCTTCGAAGCCGCCGAACATCAGGCCGCCCCGGGCCGGGCGCAGGTACACGGCGGCATCGACCACCCGGGTGATCGGGTCGCCCGGATCCACCTGCGGTGCGGGCCGCGTGATGAGCAGCTGGTGGCGGACCGGCGCCAGTGCCACCCGGGCCCCGGCCAGCTCGGCGACCTGGCGCACCCAGCCGCCGGCGGCGTCCACGACCAGCGGCGCCGTGATCGAGCGAGTTGCCGTCTCGACCCCGGTGATCCGGCCGCCGCGGACCGGCACGCCGGTGACCGGCTCGTCTTCCAGCAGCACCACCCCGCACCGCTGGCAGGCGGCCAGGTAGGCGCGCACCAGGCTGGCCGGCTCTTCGATGTAGATGTCCTCGGGGCACCACAGCGCGTACTCGTCCCCGGTGGCCCGGTAGTAGCTGAGCCCGCCCGCCAGCTGTTCGGCGGTAGCTTCCCGCACGTCGGCTCCCCAGCTCCGCGACTGGGCGAGCTCCCGGCGCAGCAGGTCGCGGTGCGCGCCGGTCCGGGCGATCAGGAAGCTGCCCGGGCGGGCCACGTCCAGCGGCACGCCGGCCCAGTCGGCGAAGCCGACAGCCTTCTCGATGCTCCGCCGGGCGAGCCGGGTGCGCAGCTCGTCGGCCTGGACCGACTTGAACAGGCCGGCCGCGCGCCCGGACGCCTGCGATCCCGCCGTCCGGCGCTCCACCACGGCCACCGACCGGCCGGCCAGCGCGCAGTGCAGTGCAGTGCTCAGGCCGAGCGCGCCGGCTCCCACGACCACGACGTCGGCGTCCACCAGGCCAGTGTGCCGCATGCCGCCCGGCGGCTCAGGCCGTGTCGGTGAGCACGTCGTCGAGGGTGCGCAGCAGCAGGTCCGCGTGTTCGCGGCCGAAGACGAGCGGGGGCCGGATCTTCAGCACGTTCCCGGCGGGGCCGGTCGTGCTGAGCAGTATCCCCCGGTCGCGCAGGGCATCGGCCACCGCGCGGGCGGCCGCCGCGGCGGGCGCCCGGCGGTCGTGATCATCGACGAGCTCGACGCCGAGCAGCAGGCCTTCGCCCCGGATATCCCCGATCAGAGCATGCCGCCCGGCCAGGCCGCTCAGGCCCTGGCGAAGGTAGGAGCCGGCCTGCGCGGCCTGGTCCGTCAGGCCCTCATCGGCGATGACATCCAGGACCGCGAGCGCGGCGGTGCACGCCACCGGATTGCCGCCGAACGTGCTGAACAGCTCGGTCCGTTCCGGAACGGCCTGCAGCAGCGAGGACCGGGTCACCAGCGCCGCGACCGGGAAGCCGTTGCCCATCGGCTTGCCCGTCACCACCAGGTCGGGCTCGATCCCGGAGGCCTGGAAGCTCCACAGGTGCGTCCCGCACCGGCCGTAACCGGCCTGGACCTCGTCGGCCACCAGCAGGCCGCCCAGGGCCTGCACTCGGCGGGCGGCTTCGGCCAGGTAGCCGGGCGGCGGGGCCAGCACCCCGTCGGCCGTGAAGCCCGGGTCGACGTACATAGCGGCCAGCCCGTGACCGCCGAGCGCCCGCGCCGCCTCATCGACGTGGGCCGCGTACCGTTCGGCCCATCCCGGCGACTCACGCCGGTAGGGGCCCCGGTAGCCGTCGGGCGCGGGAACCGTGGCCACGTAGGCGGGCCGCTCCCCCGCCGCCCACTCCTCCGGCGACAGGGCGTGCGTGGCCTCGGTCAGCCCGTGATAGGCGCAGTCGGTCACGATCGCGCCGGACCGCCCGGTGGCCGCGCGGGCGATCCGCCAGGCGAGATCGTTGGCCTCGCTGCCGGAGTTCAGCAGGAGGACGGCGTCCAGCCCGCCGGGCAGGGACGCGGTGAGCCGTTCGGCCAGCTCGACGATCGCCTCGTGCAGGTAGCGGCTGTGGGTCGCGAGCAGCCGCTGCTGTTCGGCGACCGCCCGCACCACTCGCGGGTGGCCGTGGCCGACCACCGGCACGTTGTTGTAGCAGTCGAGGTAGCGCCGGTCGTCGGGATCGAACAGCCAGACACCCTGGCCGCGGACCAGGTGCACCGGGGCGGAGTAGAACAGCGGCGAGCGGGGCAGCACCTGCCGGCGGCGCTTGAGCAGGGCGCCGGTGGCCGCCCGGCGGTAGGGCAGCCCGCGGCAGGCGTGGCGGAAACGCCGCGCGACGGCATCCGTTCCGGTGGCCTCAATGCTGTCCAGGAACGCGCGGGCTCCCGGCTCGCTGCTGGTGCTGTAGGCGGTGTTGCCGGGGTAAAGGCCGACCCGCCACGCGGTGACCGCCACCTCCGCGGCCAGCCGGGTCGCCACCAGGTCGGCGAGGAGTTCGGCCTCCTCGTCCTCCAGCGGGGTGACCGAGGCGTAGCCCCCGATCATCGTCTCGGCCGCCTCGATGGCGTCATCGCGGCCGTGCAGCACATCGGCGATCGCGACCGCCAGGTCACAGACCAGTGGTGCGTGCGTCATGTCCCCGAAATCCACGATCCCGCTGATCCGGGTGTCCCCGTCGAACAGCACGTTGTCCAGGCTCATGTCGGCGTGGATCACCTGAGCGCGCAGGCCGGGCAGGGCCGGGGCGACCCGAGTCTCGAACCGATCGAGCACGCGCGCGACCTGGGCCCGGCGCGCTTCGTCGGACAAATGGGTGAGCAGCGGGCGGAGCTTGAGCGCGTGGGTGAGGTCCCACAGGATCTCGTAGTCGGCCGCGGGGTGGAAGAAGCCACGCAGCGCCCGGCCCAGCCGGGCCGTGACCTGCCCGAAGGACCGGATCGCCGGTGCGGTCAGCGCCGTGGTCGACGTGACCCGCCCGGGCAGGAACGTGAACAGTCGCACCGGGTAGGTCCGGCCCTCGGGGCCGGTGATCTCCACCCAGGGTTCGCCCGTCGCGGCGGGCAGGGCGCGCATCACCGGCAGGTCCGGATCCACCTGCCCGATGTGACGCAGCGCCGCGGCCTGCATCTCCAGGACGTCCCGGCCGTCCGCCGGGTTGGAAATCTTGAGCAGGAAGCGCGGGCCGTCTCGCGTGTCGGCCCGGAAGTTCTGGTCCCGCTCGCCCGCGAGGGGCGTGAGCGGCGCTTCCACGCCGAAGCCGGTCCGCAGGATCTGCCGGGCCGCCTCGATCTCGAAGGCAGGCGGCGTGCTTGCCAGCCGGTCAACGCGCTGCACCATAGGGCCGAAGGCTATCCTGCCCCCGGGTTGTGCCGAAACTGCAGGTCAGCGCGACCCCGCGAGCAGCGCGCCGAGCCGGTCCTCAGCGTCGCCGGTTCACTGACCAGGGGCAGCCGTGATTACCGCGGCCTGAACCGGGTAGCCGGTCGCGACAAGGCCCACAGCCAGGCCGGGAAGACATGGCGGCACAGGCCGTCAGTCTCTGCGAGCACCGTGGGCCCGGCGGTCCCAGATGCCTCCACGCCGCCGGGCCCGCGGCCACGGCAACGACGGGCGTGGCCGGGGGGACGCAATAATGCCCGGGTGGCCATTTCAGCAGCGGACGAGGTGCGCACGATCGCGATCAGGCTGGCCGCGCTGGCGCAAGACGGGCTGACCTTCGCCTCCGGCGACTACGACCGGGACCGGTACCAGCAGACGGCACGCCTGGCGGCCCGGTTGCTCGCCGTGCTCAGTGGCCGGCCCGCGAGCGAGCTGACGCTCGAACTGGGCCGTGATAGCGGCTATGCCACGCCGAAGATCGACGTCCGGGGCGCCGTCTTCGACGCCCAGGATCGGGTGCTGCTGATGCGGGAGAAGCTGGACGGCCGGTGGTCACTGCCCGGCGGCTGGGCCGACCCCGGTGACGCGCCGTCGGCCGCGGTCACCCGGGAGATCATCGAGGAAACCGGGTACGAGGCCGCGGCGGTCAAGCTGATCGCGTGCTGGGACCGCGACCTGCAGCACAACCCGCCACCGCTGCCGGTACACGTCTACAAGCTGTTCTTCCTGTGCCGCGACGCCCGGGCCGTACGGCCGCCCGACGCGCTGGAGACCCTCGACGTCGGCTGGTTCGACGTCCACGACCCGCCGGAGCTATCGCTGGGCCGGGTCAACCACCGCCAGCTAGAGCGGGCTTTCGCGCACCACCGCGACCCCTCGCTGCCCACCGAGTTCGACTGAGCCGGGAGCATATGCCGGGAGCTAGCGGAGCCGGTGTCTGCGCGTCGCCCAGCAGGGTGGCGCTGCCAGGTTACGTTCCCAGCCACTGGGCGATCTCGAGCGCGACGCCGACTTCGAGGCCATGGCCGGCCAACGGGAGCGGGAGCAGCCGCTCTGCGCGCTGGAGGCGGTTGAGGACCGTGTTGCGGTGGGTGTACAGGGCGCGTGCGGCGCGTGCGGCGCTGAACTGTTCGCCGATGTACACGCACACGGTGTCGCGCAGCTCGCGGTCGGCGCCGGCCAGCGCGCCGAGCGTTCGGGCGACGAACTCGCGGGCGCGCTGCTCGTCCTGCAGGGCGAGGGCGACCAGCTGGACATCAGCGAACCTGGCGACCCGCAAATCCGGCCGACGTGACATCAGCCGCTGGGTGGCGACGGCGTCGAAGTGGCTGCGCCGGAACCCGTCGATCCCCGCGCCGGGCGGCCCGAAGGCGACCCGGACCGCGGGCCAGTCCGCGGTCGCCGCGGTGACAGCCCCGGCGTCGGTGCCGGCGGCGGCGGCGAGCCAGGCCCACACCGACGAGGAGCTGGCGATCACGGTCAGCACCTGCCGGGCGCGGGTCGCGGGGCCGAGCGCCTCGGCGGCCTGGGCGAGCGCGGCCTGGTCCGGGCGGCGGGGGTCGGTCCACAACACGGCGGCGGTATGCCGGCGGCGCAGGTCGTAGCCCAGCCGAGCGCTGGCCCGTGCCGCGGTGATGGGGGCGCTGTCCAGGATGAGGCTCACCACCTCAAACCGGCGCGCGTGGCTGCTGCGGGCCAGCTCGGCCCGCTCGCGCCGCAGCTGCTCAGACAGCGCCGCCACCATGTCATCGACGAAGCCGGCCACCGACGCCGAGCCGGCCTCCAGCGCTTGGCGCAGCACCGCTGGATCGGACGACAGCGCGAACGCAGTGCGCAGCCAGTACGACTGCACGGCGTTCTGCCCGGCGTGGTAGGTCGTGTACACGGTCTGGTCGATCCCGCGGCGGAACGCCTCGCGCGCGATGCCGAGCACCTCGAGGCTCAGGTTGGCCGGCACCCGCCCGCCCGGGTCCCGCGCGATGCCGGCGGCCCAGTGCAGCACGTTCGCCCGGGTGCTCGCGGCGACCTCGGCGGCCAGCACCGGCTCGGAGCGCAGCGGCTCATCGGCCGCGGCGGACACGGCCGCCTGCACCTCGGCCGTCAGGCCGGCGGGCTCGTCCAGGATCCCCTCGGCGATGCGGCGGACCAGGTCCGCGGCCTGCGGTGACAGCGGCTCCCCGGCATCGGGCACGACCGCCATCCTACCGGGGTGTTGTGCAATCTGCCCATCAACTACCGCCCAGTCTGGGCGGATTGCCGCACTAAACCGCCCGCACCCGCGGTTGACATTACTAGTAGTCACCCGCATCCGACTCGGTGCGACCGGGGCGTCACGAGCGCCGTGCACGAAAAAGGAAAGGTTCTCACAATGAGGAAGATCATCATCTCAAGTGCGGCTGCCCTGGCCGCAGCAGCCGCGGCGATCGTGCCGATGGCCACCGCGGCCTCGGCCAGCACCACGACCACCTACAAAGCGGTCACCGTGTCGCCGCTGCACACCGACACCACCGGGACGTCCGGCAGCGCCACCCAGGCCGACCCGCAGCGCGGGCCGGTGTGGGCATCCGATCACCTGAAGGAGACGGTCACCGCCACCCAGGTGCTCAACCAGCCGGGGCACTGGAACGTCACGATCAAGTTGGGAGGCTCCACGTTCGCTGGCTTCGCCGATCCCCGGTCAGCGGCCGATGGCTCATCGGACCCGGGCGGCCCGCTGCTGTCCCAGGGCGGCATCACCGGCTCGATCCAGTACCACAACGTCGCGTCGGCCACCCCGCCGGACCCGGGCAGCGTGCCCGCCACCCAGGCACCCGACACCAGCCTGGGCGCGGTCCTCAGCGAGCTGTTCGACGGCCAGTCCGTCTCGGCGGCATCAACTCACTACGACATCGACTACACGCCGTCGATGGCCTCGGTGAACGTCACCGGGAGCGGCAACACGTGGAAAGCCGGGGACACCTACACGCAGGTGGGCTGAGCTCCCGAGCACCCAGGGTAACGGCCCCGTGACGCCATGGCGATCACGGGGCCGCTGCCGTTACGCGCGGCGCGGGCGGCGTCTGCGGAGGCGGTCAGCTCTCGGCGCGGGCCAACCACCGCCAGCTACAGTGCGTGCTCGCCTACCACCGTGACCCGTCGCTGCCCACCGAGTTCGACTAGCTCGGCGCCCGTCGTGGAACCGCGCCGGCCGCGATCGCGTCCAAGGTGGTGACAGGCCCGGTCTCAGCCGTGAGACCTGGCCGACGCCGGGAGGTTTCGATGCGCGGCAGGTCCGCCTGGGTGGTGGCGTGCGCGGTGGCGGCGTGCGCTGTGGCCGCCTTCGCGGTCGGCTGCGGCACGGCTCCGGTGGCCGCTCCCATGCGCACCGCGCCTGCGCCCACGCCGACCAGGACGGCGAACGTGGCCCAGTCCGACGTGGCCGCCGACGGGCCGCTGGGCATCCGGGTGCGTCCCGGCTGCCAGGACGCGACGCCAGCCCGTCCGGCCCACCGGACAATCATGATCACTCTGGCCGGCAATGAGAAGCGCTACTGCGTGCGGGCCGGCGACACGCTGCGGGTGTTCTTGCGGGCCAGGGGAACCAGCCAGTGGCTGCCGCCAGTGGTCAGCGGCGGCGGCGCCGTGGTCACCGCACTGGGTGCCGCAACCACGCCCGCGGGAGTCACCCAGGGCTCGTTCGCCGCGGTGCGGCCGGGCCAGGCGATCATGACCTCGGTCCTGCCCCCGTGCCAGTACGCGGTGCCGGTGTGGAAGAACGTCTTCGAGCCGGCCGACCCGCTGCCCACGACGTACACGCGGC
>DASXLW010000095.1:0-4753 GCA_036496025.1 Streptosporangiaceae bacterium | reverse complement strand
GGCGGCCGACCGGGCACCACTGGACGCGCCAGAGGCCCAGGCGCAGCGCCTTGAGCGAGGCGCCGGGGATCCACGTCGTGGTGAAGAGGTGTCCCTGGCGGCAGCGCACCGGGACGCTCCGGCCGAAGGAGTAGCCCTGCTGGACGGCGACGATCGTGCCCACCACGTAGCCGGCCACGATGACCGCGGTCACGGCAAGCCTGCGCTTGCGCTTCGACGATGCCATGTATCCAGGCTAGTCCGGTCCAGTCCGGCGCGGCTGCCGGGGACCGCGGTGGCTAAACCTTGCGTGCCACGTGCAGCAGCGCGCCCCAGTGGCGGCGCAGCCGCCCGTCGGGCCTGGCGGCGAGGCGGCGGCGGATCTCGCCGTACAGCCGGTCCCGCTGCCAGTCCGCCATCGCGATGTGCCCGGAGAATGTGTCGAGCAGCCGGATGTAACCCTCCGCGGTATACCTGATCTCCCAGTCGAACCGCCGCACCGCCACGTCGGTGAACAGCCCGCTGGCCTCGATCTCGGCCGTCGAGTCGGTGAGCTCGTCGGGCCTGGGGAAGCCGCTGCCCGGCGGCATGCCCTCGTTGATCTCGTCGTACACATCCTGGATCTCGCGGAAGAACGGATCCCCCCCGTCGGGGAACACGTGCACCGCCTCCCAGAACGCCAGGTGCCCGCCGGGCTTCAGCAGCTCCCTCGCCTTCAGGTACCGGATCTCCGGATCGATCCAGTGCCAAGCGGTCGCCGCGAACACCAGCCCGAACGCCCCGGGTGAGGCCGGCCGCCAGGTCTCGAAGTCGGCGTTGACGACGGTGACCCGGCCGAACCCGGCGAGGTTGCGCCTGGCCTCGTCGGCCAAGGCGGCGCCGAGCTCCACACAGGTGATGCGGAACCCGCGCCGCGCCAGCGGGATCGTCGCCTTGCCAGGCCCTGAGCCGACCTCGCAGAGCGAATCCGCCTCAGGCCGCAGCCCGGCCAGGGACACGAGCGCGGCGTACAGCTCGCCGGGGTACTCGGGCCGCGCCTCCTGGTACTTCGCGGCGGCGCTGTCGAACGTCTGCCTGAGCAGCTCCCTGTCGTTCGCCTCAGGCGGCACCGAAACCAGTCATTTCCGCTGCCTCGTCCAGCGCGAGGTGCCACGGGAAGTCCTCTTCGCTGCCGGCAGGCGGCGTGCCGCCGGGGCCGAGCAGGATGCTGACGCCCTCGGCGCGCAGCGCCCTGACGCTGCGCGCGAACTGTGGGCGGGAGGCGAGCGGCCCGCTGACTGCGGGCAGCACGACGATCGGGATGCCCATGCCGGTCTGTTCTGCGAGCACGGCGAGCGCATAGCTGTCGGCGATGCCGAGCGCCCACTGGTTGAGCACGTTGAACGTGGCGGGCGCGACAACGATCGCGTCGGGGACGCGGGACCTGGGCTCACCCGGCTTGCGGTGCACGCTGCGCACCGGCGAGCCGGTCAGCGCCTCCATGTCTGCCACGTCGAAGAACGCCAGCGCGGACGGGGTGGCGATCACTTGCACCGTCCAGCCCCGCTCGATGGCCTGCTTGACGAGGGTGCCGAGCTGCCCGGCCGGACCGGCGCCGCAGGCGACGACGGACAGGACCCAGCTCTTGCGCGCCATGAAAAATAGACTAGCCCGGCAGGCCTCGCGTCCTTAGGTTTAGCCATTGTGGTCGATGCGCATTACACCGAGCCGCAGCTCGCGGCCCTCTACGATCCGTTGGATCCGGACCGGTCGGATCTCGAGGTATACGCGGCGATGGCGGCAGAGTTCGGGGCGCGTTCTGCGCTGGATATCGGGTGCGGCACAGGGACCCTCGCCTGCCTGCTCGCGTCGCGGGGCCTCTCGGTTACCGGGCTCGATCCCGCGCTGGCGTCGCTGGACATCGCCAGGGCCAAGCCGTTCGGCGACCGGGTGCGATGGGTCCACGGGCCGGTGGACGCGCTGCCCCCGCTGCAAGTGGACCTGGCGACGATGACCGGCAACGTGGCGCAGGTCTTCCTGTCAGACGAGGAGTGGGCCGCCGTACTGGCCGCCGCCCATACCGCGCTGCGGCCGGGCGGGCGGCTGGTCTTCGAGACCCGTGACCCGGCGCGGCGGGCGTGGCTGCGGTGGGACCGGCCGCATTCTTACGTCCAGGCGGAGGTGCCCGGCATCGGCGGCGTCGAGACGTGGGAGGACCTCACCGGGGTAAGCGGCGAGTTCGTATCGTTCCGCAGCACCTGCGTCTTCGCGTCGGACGGGGCGGTCCTCACGTCGGATTCGACGCTGCGGTTCCGCGGCAGGGACGCGATCCTTGACTCGCTGGCGGCCACCGGATTCACCGTCGACGAGATCAGGGACGCGCCGGACCGGCCAGGCCTGGAGTGGGTCTTCATCGCATGCGCATAATGGCGTAATGGGGCGAGAACGCCGCCGGCGTCGGCTGCGGGCCGCGCTGGCCGGGATGGCCAGGTCGGTGACCGATCGCGTGATGCGCTGGCGCGGCCGTCCGCCGGAACCGGCGGGCGTCCGCGAACCGCGTCGCCCGAAACCCACCCTCCCGGCGGCCGCCGTCGCGCTGGCCGAGCCACCGGTCCGGGTACGCCGCTGGTTCAGGCTCACCAGCGACCCGCCCGCTTAGCGCCTTAGTGGTGCTATTCAAGGGATATTCACGAGGAAGGGCGAAGGCGTGGCGCTGCGGGCAGTCGTCGTCGGCGGCGGGATCGGCGGGATAGCGGCGGCGGTCGCGCTGGCCCGCGCCGGGATCGACGTCCAGCTCTACGAGCAGGCGCGGGAGCTGACCGAGGTCGGCGCCGGAGTGTCGCTGGCGCCCAACGGGCTGCGGATGCTCGACAGGCTCGGGGTGGGCGAGGGAATCCGGCGACTGGGCGCGCGGTACGTCTCGACCCAGCTGCGGCTCGCCGACGGGCAGCCTCTGCGGCACGAACCGCACCAGTTCGCGCAGCCCGGCCGGAACGTGGGCATCCACCGGGCCGATCTCCTCGCGCTCCTCGCGGAGCAGTTGCCGCCCGGCACGGTGCGAACCGGGCACCGGTGCACGGACTTCAGCCAGGATGCCGGCGCCGCCACCGTCGGGTTCGGCAACGGAGCGTCTGCCGAGGCGGACGTGGTGATCGGAGCCGACGGCATCCACTCCGTGCTGCAAGGGTTCGTGGTCGCGCCGGCGGAGCCCGTGTTCTCCGGAGTCGTCGCCTACCGCGGCCTGGTGCCGTCGATGGCCGGATACCCGGCCGGCACGATGCGCATGTGGGTCGGGGAGAGCAAGCATTTCCTCGTCTTCCCGGTCCGCGCCGGCCAGCTGCTGAACTACGTCGGCTTCGTCCAGTCGGGCACGTCCGTCCGCGAGTCGTGGTCGGCGGCCGGCGACCCGGCGGCGCTGGCCGCGCACTTCACGGGCTGGGACCCGGTGATCGGGGAGATCATCGCGGCGATCACCGGCCCGGGTGGCAGCGGCTTCCAATGGGGGATGTACGACCGGGCGCCGCTGCCGCGGTGGAGCCGCCGGCGGCTGACGCTGCTCGGGGACGCGGCGCATCCGATGCTGCCGCACCTGGGACAGGGCGTGAACCAGGCCCTGGAAGACGCCGTCACGCTGGCTGAACTTCTCGGCGCCTGCGCGAGCCCGGCGGGTGTCCCGCGGGCGCTGGCCGCGTACGAGGAGCTGCGGAGGGACCGGACGGCACAAGTCCAGCTCGGCTCCAGGCGCAACGGCGCCGGCTACGACAGCTCGGGCAGCCAGCTCACCGACCGCCGCTGGATCTACGAGTACGACGCGCGGGCGGAAGCCGCCGCGCTCGCCGCGACCGCCCCCTTCTCGTGACGGTGCGGCAGGCGAGTCACCCCGGGTCCGTTCGGGAAAAGACCTTTCATCCGGAACGTACGCTGCCGTCTCTTCCCCAGCTGACTCCGCCGCGGCCCGGTCAGGTACCGGCCGCGCTGCGGGCCGCCGCTTCCACGCGGTCGTGGTAGTCGCGCCACCAGGCCCGGTCTTCCATCTGCATGTTGTCGACGCCCGGGCGGGCGCCGACTGAGCCGTCGATCAGCTCGCGGACGATATCGGCGTGGCCAGCGTGCCGCTGGGTCTCCGCGATCATGTGCACCAGGATCCGGTGCAGCGTCACCGCGCCCTGGTCTCCCCACCACGGCACCGTGCCGGGAGCATCCAGCGGCAGCTCCGCGATCGTCTCATCGGCGAGCTGCCACGAGCGATGGTAGAGGTCGACGATCTCGGCCCGGCTCTCGTCCGGCGTGGCCCACATGTCCGCGTTGGGCTCGGCGTCCTCACTGGCCCACGGCAGCGATATCCCGGTCGGCCGCCCGAATACCGGGCCGAAGTACTCGAGCTCGACGGACGCCACGTGCTTGACGATGCCGAGCAGGTTGGTGCCGGTCGGCGTCAGCGGCCGGCGGACGTCGTACTCGCTCAGCCCTTCCAGCTTCCACAGCAGCACCTCACGCGCCCGCCGCAGGTACATGTGGAACTCTGCCTTGGCGTCATATCCGGTCATGCGCAGCAGTCTGCCAGGAATCCTGTTGCGCGATGACGTCCCAGGCGGCGCCTTCCCGAGGAGGGCCTCATGCGCCGGGTCGTCGTGACCGCGACCGCGCCCGGCTAGCGCAGTGACCGGAAGGCCGCCCGCATTTCGGCGGTGAACAGGTCCGGCTGCTCCCACGCCGCGAAGTGGCCGCCCCGGTCGACCCTGTTGTAATAGATGAGGTTGCCGGGATACGCGCGCTCGGCCCAGCTGCGCGGGGC
>DASXLW010000094.1:0-134400 GCA_036496025.1 Streptosporangiaceae bacterium | reverse complement strand
CGAACCGGCGGACGGCCGGCGGGATCCAGCTGCCGTCGAGGATCTGCGGCTCGGGCCAGTAGGCGCGCAGGTACAGGGAGAACGGCCCGGCGGGCGCGGGCAGCCAGTTACTGCGGAGCTCGTCATCGTCCGGCGGCGTGGCCGAGGCGGTCAGCGTGAGCGATCCGTCGGCCGCATGATGCAGGTTCTTGTTCTTGGTGCCCAGCGAGTAGCGGTTGAGCTCGTTCGGGTGGAAGAAGTGATGCTCGTTGTACAGCGTCAGCGACCAGAACCCCCGGACCGGGGGCAGGTGATGAGGCGGGAACGTCACCGCGTAGTAACGTGCCCCGTCCAGGCGCTCGCCGTGCTCGTCAAGGTCGGTGTAGAAGTACGTGGTCTCCTCGGGCGGGTTGACGAAGATGTTCGCCTTGCCCATCGCGGTCCGCGACAGGTAGTCGGTGCCGAACCGGGCGCCGTTGCGCTGGGTGCCCCAGTGGCCGGCCAGCGGCAGGCCGATGTTACGGAACTGGAACAGCTCGGCGACCAGGCCCGCGTCGGCCTCCGCCGCCGCCGCGCGCAGTTGCCGCGCCGCCTGCTCGTCGGCCGCCGCCTCCTGCAGCAGCGAGTCCACCCACCCGTACAGGGCTTCCTCTCCGGGCCGGGCCGGCACCTCGGCCATCACCTCGGGCAGCTGGTCGAAGAACCGCCCGGGATCGACCCACTGCGTTTCCCGCTCGCCGGAGGTGCTGCCCCCGGCTGGGAACGAGGGCGCCGCGGCCCATTCGGTGCTGCGCATCGCGCCGGTGTACTCACTCAGCGGATAGGCCATCACCTGGTTGATGAGCGGCTGGATCGCCGCCCGGTCGTCACTGGTGTCGTCCATGAACACCCGGGGGATGCAGACCGCGATCCGGGTGCCGAACCGGAACACCCCGGCGATGCCATCGGGGACCGCGCCGTCCCACGACTCCGGGGTGAGCAGATAGAGCCCCGGCTTGGTCTGGTACATGGCGCCCAGCCGGACGAACGAGTCGGTACGCTGGTCCACCCCCTGGTACACCCAGAACCGGTCACCGAAATCGGGCACCTGCACCACCGAGGGCCCGCGCTCAGCGTCGATGATCCCGAACCCGTACACCACATCCTGGTTCGGGCAGGCGACCACCTTCTCCTCCGGCGTTACGTAGTCATGCAGCATCGCCACGCTGCCGGGCGGCCCGACCGGGACGATCCCGCCCAGCAGCCCCGGCGCCGGCACCTTCTCCATGATCGACAGCCGGTTGTGCATGTTCACCAGCGGCCAGCCCCACAGGTAAGCCAGCCGCCCGACCGCACGGACGTAATCACCGGTCATCCTCACGCCCGCCGCCGGACCGGTGACTAAAGCTCGTTCTTGATCCATGTCGCGAGGCTACCTGCGCGATTACTCCGGGGCCGCGGCGCATGCCCGAGCCCCAAGTGGCAGGGTGGAAGGCTAGCGCGGCCGCCGGGTACGGCCGTTGTCGAGACCCGGGAGACGCCGGTGACCGAGATCGCTGCCGATCCAGGCCGTGCGGTCCGGGCGCTGCGGGAGATCGCGTTCCAGCTGGAACGCGCGCAGGCGCCGACCTACCGGGTGCGCGCGTTCCGCCGGGCCGCAGAGGTGGTGCAGAACCTTCCGCCCGGGGAGCTCGAGCACCGGCTGGCCACCGATACGCTGCCGGCGCTGCCCGGCATAGGCCCGGTCACCGCCGAGGTCATCGACCAGGCCGCCCACGGCCAGCGGCCTGCCTACCTGGACCGGCTGCTGCGGGAGGCGCCGGCGACCGCCGGGGGGCAGCCGGCGCTCCGGGCCGCGCTGCGGGGCGATTGCCACACGCACTCCGATTGGTCCGACGGCGGCAGCCCGCCGCGGGAGATGGCCGAGGCCGCCCGCGACCTCGGGCACGACTGGATCGCCCTGACCGACCACTCGCCGCGGCTGACCGTGGCCAACGGCTTGTCCGCCGAACGGCTCCGGGCCCAGCTGGCGCTCGTGAGCCAGCTCAACGGCGAGCTGGCCCCGTTCCGCATCCTGACCGGAATCGAGGTCGACATCCTCGACGACGGCGCCCTGGACCAGAGCGAGGAACTGCTCGGCCGGCTCGACGTCGTGGTGGCCAGCGTTCATTCCCGGCTACGGATGCCCGCGGACCAGATGACCGAGCGGATGGTGACCGCGGTGTCCAACCCCCGCGTTGACGTGCTGGGCCACTGCACCGGGCGGCTGCTCGCCGGACGCGGGCGACCGGAGTCGCAGTTCGATCCCGAGGCCGTGTTCACCGCCTGCCGGGACCAGGGTGTCGCCGTGGAGATCAACTGCCGGCCCGAACGCCAGGACCCGCCCGGCCGGCTGCTGCGGCTGGCCGCCGAGGCCGGCTGCACGTTCGCCATCGACACCGACGCGCACGCCCCGGGCCAGCTCGACTGGCTGGACAGCGGGTGCGCCCGGGCCGAAGGCGCCGGCATCACCGCCGACCGGGTGCTGAACGCGCGCGGCGCCGATGAGGTGGCCTCGTGAACGAGATCAGTCAGCCGTGGCGGCGTCGGCGAAGGCGCGCATCGACGGGAACTCCCAGTCCGGGCGGACCTCGGCCGGCGGCTCCGGGGTGGCGCCCCAGCCCGGCCGGTCGTGGCGCCGGTTGATCCAGACCGTCGGCAGGCCGGCCTGCCGCGCCGGGACATGGTCGTGGAACAGGCTCTGGGCGACGTGCAGTAGCCTGCCCCGCGGCACGCCGAGCCGGTCCGTCTCGGCCAGCAGCGCGTCGAAGTTGCGCGGCGACGGCTTGTAGGAACCGACGTCCTGCGCGGTGATCACGCTGGTGAACGTGACCCCGAGACGCCTGCTGCTGGCGGCGAACGAGTTCCGGTCCACGTTGGACAAAATGATCAGCCGGTACCGCGCGGCCAGATCGGCGAGCGCGGCCGGGGAGTCGGGGAAGGCGGGCCAGTCGGGGACGGAGCGGGCCAGCCGCCCGGCGTCCTCGTCGCTGACCTCGGCCCCCAGCTCGCGGCCCAGGCCGCGCAGGCTGCGGGCCAGGATGTCGGGGTAGGCCTCGCCCGGATGCCCGGCCTCGGCCCGTGACTCGTGTCCGGAGTAGGCGGTCAGCAGCGCCTCGTCGCTCAGGTCGAGTCCCCGTGAGCGGGCCCACGGCCCGAGCGCCGCGGCCAGCCCGGCCTCCCAGTCGATCAGGGTGCCATAGCAGTCAAAGCTCAGCGCGTCGAAGTCGGTGACTTTCATGGCGGCTACCTGTGGCGGGCGCGGAAGTTCCTGTTCTTTATCATGTTGCCGCACGTCGCCATGTCGCACCAGGCCCCGCGGTGGGCGTGCGAGCGGTCGAAGAAGGCCCAGCGGCAGTCGGGGTTGCGACACGCCTTCAGCCGCGGCCAGCAGTCCTGCTGCTGCGCGTCCCTGACTACCAGCAGCAACCCGAGCAGCCCGGCGGTGAGCGAGTCGCGCGGCTGCGGGCCGAGCAGCATCCGGCCGCCCGGATCGACGCTGAGCCGCGGGCGGCCGCGGCGGGCCAGGGTGCGCAGCGGCGCCAGCTGCTCCGCGGTCGGCCGCGGTCCGCCGGCGTTGTGCGTGAGCAGCGCGCGCAGGCTCTCCCTGACCTCCCGGGCCTGGCGCAGCTCGGCAGGCCGGACCGCGGCGTCCCCGCCGATCAGCCCGGCCGCGCGCAGCCAGGGCGTGGCCGAGTCCGGGCTAGCCAGCAGGTCCGTTGCGGTTTCCGCCTCCCAGGTGTTGACGAACGACTGCACCAACAACAGCGGCGGCGGAGCGGGCTTGGTCTCCTGGGGATGCACCCACGACGGCGGCGTCACCCGGCTAGGCTAGCCGATCTCGTGACCATATAAAACATTTGACTGGTCACGCATGACCGGTCAGGATGGATTCACGGGTCACGAAAAGGGGGAACGGAGGTGCCGTCATGCTCCTGGTAGCCGAACGAGCCGACGCCAGCCCCTCGGCCAGGCGGGCAGGTCCCTGGGATCGCGTCATGGTCCGGGCCCGCGCGGTCGCCCTGGACGGCGAGCTCGCCCGGGGCCACCCCCCGGAGGCCAGCGCGCGGCTGGCCCTCCGCGCCCAGCAGCTGGTGCGGATGCGGTCCAGGCGCGACCTCGCGGACAGCATCCGGCGCCTGCTGGCCCGGGCGGCGCGACCTGACGCGTCGCGCTGGCCGCCCGCGACGGTGCGCTGGGAACGGGTACGGGCCACGGCCGGGGAGTTCCGGGCCCTGGCCGACCGGCTGCTCAGCCCGGCGCCGCTGCCTGCCCGGGGCGTGGCGCAGGCGCGCGTTCTGCTCGGCGACGGGGCCGGCCCCCTCTACAGCCGCACCAGCCGCGACGACCTGCGCGCCCGCGTCGCCGAGGCGGTTCGGACGCTGGACCCGCTGGCCGGCTGGTAACCAGCCTCCGCCGTCGCCCGGTAGCGTGCCGTGACATGACAGACACAGCGAACAGCGCCGCTGACATGCTCGCGGTCGCGATCGAGGAGGCCCGGACCGGGCTGGCCGAGGGCGGCATCCCGATCGGGGGCGCGCTCTTCGGCGCCGACGGCACCCTGCTCGGGCGCGGCCGCAACCGGCGGGTACAGGACGGCGATCCGTCCATGCACGGCGAAACCGCGGCCTTCCGGGCCGCCGGGCGGCAGCGCAGCTACCGCGGGTGCACGATGGTGACCACGCTGTCGCCGTGCTGGTACTGCAGCGGGCTGGTGCGCCAGTTCGGGATCAGCAACCTGATCGTGGGCGAGGCGGCCACGTTCAGCGGCGGGCACGAGTGGCTGGCCCGGCACGGCGTCGCCGTCACCGTGCTGGACGATGCGCGGTGCCGGCTGATGATGACCGACTTCATCGCCACCCACCCGCAACTGTGGTTCGAGGACATCGGGCACGATGAATAACCGGGCACGATTTCGATACATCGTGACAACACGGCACCTGCCGCGCCCGTCCTGGTTACTATGCGCACGTGGACGCTGAGACCGCGAACGCGCTGCCGAGGCGCACATCCACCGCCCGGCCCCGGAAGGGTCGCCACCGGAGCCCGGACCGGCTCTCCGTGCCAACCGCTGCTCCCGTGCTGGTGCTCGCGGTTCCGGCGCCGGAGTGCGCCGCCACCGAGCAGGTCGCTACCGGCGTTGCGACAATGGCGGGCACCCTGTGCCCGGCGGCCACCATCCGCGTCGGCTACGCCGGCGACGGGGCGGCGAGCCTGCCGGCCCTGCTCGGCTCCATCGTGTCGGACCGCGCGACGGCACCCGCCGGCGAACCCGATGCGTGCCCGTACGCCGCCGTGGTCGTGCCGCTGACCATCGCCCCCGACCCGGACTCTGATGCCCGCATCGCGGAGGCGGCCGGCCAGGCCGGTCCCGCGGTCACCGTCACGGGCCCGCTCGGCCCGCACCCGCTGCTGGCCGGCGCCCTGCACGACCGGCTGGCCGAAGCCGGGCTGGTCCAGGCGCGGCGGCTATCGGGTCTCAGCCTCGTCTCGGCGGCGATCGGCCTGCTCATCGGCGCCGCCGACGGCGAGCCGGCGCTGCGCGCGGCGGAGACCGTCGCGGTCCTGCTCGCCGGGCGCCTCGGCGTGCCGGTGGCCGCGGTCTCGCTCAGCAGCCGGGACAGCCTGGACGGCGGCGTGGCCAGGCTGCGGCAGGCCGGGGTCTCCCACCTGGCGCTGGCGCCGTACGTTCTCGGATCCGAGATCAGCCCGCAGGAGCTGGCCGCGGCCGCGGCCGCCGCCGGAGCCGAGTGCGCGCGCCCGCTCGGCGCCCATCCCGCCCTCGGGCAGCTGGCCACGATGTGCTACGGGGCCGCCCTGCTGGGCCAGCCTGCCCCGGGCCCGGCCACCGCGGCACCGCCCCCCGCCTCCGCGCCGGGCGCACCCGGTCAGGCGGCGTACCTGACCACGCCGCCGGCGACCGACTCGAGCAGCCTGCCCTGGCGGACCAGCACATCCAGGTGAGCGCCGGTCTCCATCACCGCCATCATCTGGTTGAACGGGTCCAGGTCGTCGAAGTGCCGCTCGCGGCGGGTCCAGGTCAGCGCCCTCGCGGCCTCGTAGGCGGTGGCGGCACCCTGCCTGACGACCGCGGCGCAGGCGTCCAGGCGCCGGTCGTGGTGCCCGGTCAGCTCGTCGATCCGCGCGTGCGTGCTGTCGGTCACGCTGCCGTGCGCGGGCAGCAGCCGCAGGTCCGGCAGCGCCCTGACCAGGCGCAGCGAGCTCAGGTAGTCGCCGAGCGGCAGCTCGGGCCGACACGGCTCGAAGCCGATCGACGGCGTGATGTGCGGCAGCACGTGGTCGCCGGCGAACAGCAGGCGGTGGCCGAGGTCGGCGAACACGACGTGACCGCGGGTATGGCCGGGGGTCGGGATCACGCGCAGCGTCCTGCCCCCCACGTCGACCTCATCGGTCCCCGCCAGCCACTCGTCGGGCTTCTCCCAGTCGCCGCCGGCGTCGCGATCCGGCCATTCGCGGCGTATCCAATCGAGGATCGGGGCCGCACCGAGCCGCATCATCAGCCGGCCGTAGACGGAGGCCGGGCTCTCGCTGCGGTTGATGATGAGCTCGAGCGACTCCTGCTCCCCCGCGCCGAGCAGCACCCGGGAGCCGAACAGGCGCCGCACCGCGATGGCCAGGGTGTAATGATCGCGGTGCACGTGCGTCACCAGGAACCTGCGCACGTCGCCGAGCTCGTGGCCGATGCCGGCCAGCGCGGTTTCCAGTCGCTGCCTGGCCTCGGCCAGCGCCCAGCCGGAGTCGACCAAGGTCAGGGCGCCGCCATCCTCGATCGCGTAGACGTTGACCGCGCGCAGCCCGTCGCCCGGCAGCGGCAGCGGGATCCGGTGCACGCCCTCGGTGACGGCGAATACGCCCGGCTGTTCCCACTCACGCGAGCGGGGATCGGTCCTCCCCCCCGCCGGCCCGCTGCCGCGATCGCCGCTGATGGCTCCTCCTCGTGATGTCCATCCGACCTTAGCTAACCGGCCCGCGGTTCGGACCCCCGCCCAATCAGCCGGGCCCCGCTACGCTGCTGGACAAGGGCTCGCTCGGGCGAGACCCGGTGGAGGAGGGCCCCGCGTTGGCGACCGCACGTGGCGAGGAGTTCGTGATCGCCTCCGGCAGCGACCAGGTGCCGGAGCGCCTCGCGGCGGCACTGGAACCGCGCTTCACGGTCGTCCGGGAGACACGCCGGCGGGCACGGCAGGTGTGGCTGGATACCTTCGACGGACGGCTGCACGCGGCCGGGCTGACACTACGGCAGGTGGCCGGGGCGGGTTCCGGTGAGCTCGTACTGTCCACGTCGGCGGGCACGGACGTGGCCTGCGAGCCGCTGGGGACGACGAGGTGGCCCCGCCTGCTCGATGTCATCCCGGCGGGCCCGCTGCGCGGCCGGCTGCAGCCGGTGGTCGAGATCCGCGCCCTGCTGCCGCTGGCCCGGGCCGAGGGGACGCTGACCGAGCTGCGGGTACTCGACCGGCAGCAGAAGACGGTCGCGCGCATCACCGTGGATGCCGCGTCGCTGGTGCGCCCGGTGCCCGCCGTCCTGCCCACCCGGCTCGTCATCGCTCCGGTTCGCGGCTACCAGACGGCCGCGGAACGGGCCGGGCAGCTGCTCACCGTGGCCGACGGGTTCGCGCCGAGCCGGCGCGCGGCCTTCGAGTCCGTGCTCGAGGTGACCGGGCAGCCTCCCGGCGGTGCCGCAGACATCGGCGAGATCACGCTGTCCCCCGCCATGCCCGCCCGGGTCGCCCTGGCCGGCGTGCTGCTCCGGCTGGCCGACACGATCACAGCCAACGTGAGCTTCGTCATCGGGGACGTGGACACCGAGTTCCTGCATGACCTGCGGGTCGCGGTGCGCCGTACCAGATCAGCGCTCAAGCTGGCGGGCGACGCGCTGCCCGGCGGGATAGCTGCCCGGTTCGCCCCCGAGTTCAAGTGGCTGGGCGATCTCACCACGCCGACGCGGGACCTGGATGTCTACCTGACCGGCTTCGACCAGATGGCCGCCGGGCTGAGCGCCGCTTCCCCCGGTGACCTTGAGCCGTTCCGCGCGCACCTGGCCACCCGACGGCTCACCGAGCGCCGCCACCTGGTCCGCGGGCTGCGCTCGGCCCGGTTCACCGGACTGATGGCCGATTGGCGCTCGGCGCTGGAGGACGCCGCGAGACCGTCCGCCGCCCCGGAGCCCGACGTCGGCAGCCTGGCCGCCGACCGGATCGCGCGGGCCCACCGGCGGGTGATCAGGCTGGGCTCGGCCCTCACCCGGACGGGAGCAGGCGACGGACCGTCCGGCACCGAACTGCACTCACTGCGCAAGCGGTGCAAGGAACTTCGCTACCTGCTGGAGTTCTTCGGCTCGCTGTACGACCCGCCCGCCTACCGGCGCGCGGTCAAGAACCTCAAGGGCCTGCAGGACTGCCTCGGCGAGTTCCAAGATGGTGAGGTGCAGCGAGAGGCGATCCGCGGGTTCGCGACGCAGATGCTGGCGCGGCGCGGCGGGGCGGGCGCCGGGCGGCAGGCCACGGTGCGGCCGACGGCCGCGGAGCTGGCCGCCACGTTGCTGGCGATGGGCGAGCTGACCGCCCAGCTGCACGCGCGGCAGCTCCGTGGCCGGGCCGAGGTGGCCGACCGGTTCGCCCAGTTCACCCGGGCCGGGATCCTGCGCACGCTCGGCATCACCGGCGGGACAGCCAGGTCATGAGGGTCATCGCGACGTACAACATCAAGGGCGGCGTAGGCAAGACGTCGGCCGCGGTCAACCTGGCCTACCTGAGCGCCACCGGCGGGTACCGGACGCTGCTCTGGGATCTCGATCCGCAGGCGGCGGCGTCGTACGTGTTCCGGGTCAAGCCGCGGGTCAAGGGCGGGGCGAAGGCGCTGATCCGCGGCGCCCGGCCGCTCGACGACGCGATCAAGGGCACCGACTTCGAACGCCTCGACCTGCTGCCCGCCGACTTCACCTACCGCAACATGGACCTGGCGCTCAACCAGGCCAAGCGGCCCACGCGGCGGCTGTCCCGCCTGCTCGGCCCGCTGGCCGATGAGTACGACGTCGTGTTCCTGGACTGCCCGCCGAGCATCTCGCTGGTTTCGGAGAACATCCTGCACGCCGTGCACGTGCTGCTCGTGCCGCTGATCCCGACCACTTTGTCCGAGCGCACCTTCGACCAGCTCACCTCGTTCATCGAAGACCTGAGCGGGCGCCGGCCCGAGGTGCTGGCGTTCTTCTCCCTGGTGGACCGGCGCAAGCGGCTGCACCGCGACATCACCACCCGGCTGCGCGCCGGGCGCTCGGACATCGCCACCGCGATCATCCCGGCCATGACCCTGGTCGAGCAGATGTCCGTGCGCCGCGCCCCGGTGCCCGCTTTCGCGCCGCGCAGCGCGGCCACCCGGCATTACCAGGAGCTGTGGGCCGAGCTGCGCGCCCGGGCCCGCCTCAGGTGAGCGAACCTCGCGAACTGCGCGAGCGGCTGGTGACCGAGCTGCGCGCCGCCGACGCGCTGCACGACGACCGGGTGGCGGCCGCGCTGGCCGACGTGCCGCGGCACAAGTTCCTGCCCGGGATCGACCCGAGCCGGGCCTACGCCGACGACGCCGTGGTCACCAAGGTAGACGCCGACGGCCGTCCGATCAGCTCGTCCTCGCAGCCGGCCATCATGGCGCTCATGCTCGAGCAGCTCGGCGTCGAGCCGGGCCACCGGGTCCTCGAGATCGGCGCGGGGACCGGGTACAACGCCGCGCTGCTGGCTCACCTGGCGGGCGGGCCGGGCGAGGTCACGACGCTGGACCTCGATGACGACATCGTCGCTGCCGCCCGCGAGCACCTGGCGGCCTGCGGGTTCGGCGAGGTGCGGGTGGTCCGGGCTGACGGCGGGAACGGCTGGCCGCCCGGTGCGCCGTACGACCGCATCATCGCGACCGTGGGCGCCTGGGATATCGCCCCGGCCTGGGTCGGCCAGCTCGCCCGCCGCGGTCGGCTGGTGCTGCCGCTGGCACTGCGGGCCGGAATCCAGTACTCGATCGCGTTCGAGCAGGCCGGCGATCACCTCGACAGCGTGTCCCTGCTGCCCTGCGGGTTCATGCGGTTGCGCGGGGCCTTCGCCGGCCCCGAGACGATCGTTCCGCTGGGCAGCCGTACCGGCATGCTGGCCGAGAGCGACCCCAGGCCCGCCGGCGCGGAAGACCTGGAGTCGCTGCTGGCCCAGCCGGGCCGCGTGATCAGCGCCGGGGTCCGGGTCACGTCCGTGGACCTGTACGGCGGGCTCGGCCTCTGGCTGGCCGCCCGCGAGCCTGGCCTCGGGCGGCTGTCCGCGTTCGGCGTGGCCAGCCCCGGCCAGGGCGCCCCCGACCCCGATCCCGCCACCGCATCCGGGCGGCCCGGCATGGGCATGGTGGCCAGCGCGCACGGGTGCGCGGCCCTGGTGCCGATGAGCGATCCGGGCGGCACTGGCCGCGCCGGGCTGCGCACTGCGTTCGAGATCGGCGCGTGCCCGTTCGGAAGCGAAGGCCCGGAACTCGCCGCCCGGCTGGCCGGCCACGTCCGCGGCTGGGACGCCGCCGGTCGTCCGTCCCTGGCCGGCCTGCGGGTCAGCGCCTACCCGGCCGGGGCCGGCCCGCCCGGCGCGCGGCGGGGCACCGTGATCGACAAGCAGCACACCCGGCTGGTGCTGGCCTGGCCGGACGCCGGGCTCAGCCCGGGCTGACCCCGCGGGCGGGCCGGGCGGGCGGCAGGCCGCGGGCGAGCACGGCGAGGACGTCGCCCAGCACGTCCTCGGGAACCTGCCCGCCCGCGGTCCAGTCCGCCCAGCGCATGCCGATGAAGTTGCCGATGCCCGCGTACACGTAGGCGATGACCTCGGGATCGTAGTGCGGGTCGACCTGGCCGGCCAGCTGAGCGTGCCGCACGCCGCGTGAGTAGCCGCGGGCCAGCCGTTCGTAATACTCGCGGAACAGGCTGGGCGCGACAAACTCGGACTCCCGTACGATGCGGTCCATCCAGGGGCGATTGGACAGCATCTCGAAGAACGCGCGGAAACAGGCGCGCTCCCGGTCCCGCTGGTTCTCCGCCTGCTCGATGGCCTTGCGCATCGCGGCGCGCAGGTCGGCGTTGATCCCGCGGACCACCGCGGCGAAGATCTCGGCCTTGGACCGGAAGTGCGCGTAGAAGCTGCCGGTCGCGATGCCGGCCCGGGCGCAGATCTCGGCCACGGTGGTCTGCTGGTAGCTCCGCTCGGCGAACAGCTCCTCCGCCGCCGCCAGCAGCCGCTCGGCGGGCGGGGACCGAGGCGAGGACACTTCGTCCACCGGTCAGGGCGACGGGATGCCGCTGGCCGGGGCCGCCTGCTCGGCGCCGGTGACGTGCGTGATCGCCCCGGTGGGCGATGTGTCGGTGGTCAGCACGGGACCCTGCTGCACTCCGACCCCGTTCTTGATCACCGCCATATAGGCCCCGGTGATGCCGGCATGGTCGGACGAGCTGAAGGCGTAAGGCGCCACCGCCGGCCCCTGTGGTAGCCCGCCGTTGATCGCGCTGACCAGGTCCGCCCGGGTCGGGTTGCGGCCCGCCTTGAACATGGACTGGACGAACGTGTAGGCGGCGGCCATACCGTAGAGCACGTTGCCGTCGAACGGCGCCTTCGCGTCGTAGGTGTCGTGAATCTTCTTGAACAGGGCGATCCAGCTGTTGCTCGTGTCGCCGAGCGTGGGCAGGTAGCCATCGGTAATGATGCCCTGCGTCAGCTGGTTTCCGTTCACCGTGGCGCCGCCCTTCTTGGCGAACGCCTCCAGCAGCCCGGCCAGCGTGATCGGGTCGGAGCCCACGTTGCTGACCACCAGCTGCGGGTTGAAGCTGAGCTTGAGGCTGATCAGCTTCAGCAGCGCGGTGAAGTCCGGCACCGAGAACGACACCACGACCTGGGCGCCGGACGCCTTCAGCGCCGCCACCTGCGGCCCGATGTTGATGTTGGTCGGGTCATAGCCCTGCCTGCTGACCACCTGCGAGTGCGGGATCTCCATGTCCAGGCCCTTGACCCCGTCCTGGCCGAACTCGTCGTTCTGGAAGAAGTAGCCGATCCTCTTCCCCGCGAAGTGCTGCTTGATGTAGGCGCCGAGGATCTTGCCCTCGCGGATGTAGTCGAGCTGCCAGCCGAACGTCTCCGGGTAGGCGCTCGGGTTGTTCCAGCAGTCGCAGCCCGACGCCACGAACACGTCCGGAATCTTCTCCGAGTTCAGGAACTTCACCACGGCCAGGTGGGTGGGCGTGCCCAGCCCGTTGAAGATCGCGTAGACGTTGTCCTGCAGCACCAGCTGGTGGACCACCGATACGGTCTTGGATGCGTCGTAGGCGTCGTCGAGGAAGGTATATTTGATCTTGCGACCGAAGATGCCACCGTGCGCGTTGACGTACTGGAAGTAGGCGTTCGCCGCGGGGGCGATCTCGTCGTAGCCAGGCGCGGCCACGCCGGTGAGCGGCTGGTGGCTGCCGATCAGGATCTGGGATTTGGTGATGCCGGGCGCGGACGCGGTATTGGTCGTCCCGGAGCCCGATCCCTTGCTGCCGCTCGAGCCGCACGCGGCGGCCACCAGCGCGAGGGCCGCTGCCGCGGCGACGACGCCTACCCGGCGCCGGCTGGGTGATCTTTTCATGGCGCACCTTCTTCCGAGTGTTCACTGGCCGGCGCGCGCCGGCGCGGGGTACTGACCGGGCCGCTCTCCTTGCCCCGGCCGGCCGGGACGGCCGAGCCGAGCAGGCGGCGGACCGCGCCCTGGATGCCGTCGGGGAACAGCAGGATGACGGCGATGAGCACGACGCCGTAGGCGGCGATCGGGATGTTCGCCGCGACGGAGCTGGACAGGCCGTGGCTGGTGGCCACGTCGGTGACGTACGTGGGAACCAGGACGATGATCAGGCTCCCCCACACCGCCCCGGCCAGGCTGCCGAGGCCGCCGAGGACCGCGCCGGTGAGCAGTGCGATCGACAGCGTGACGGTGAAGGAGCCGGGCGAGACGAGCGTGGTGGTGATGCCGAGCAGGGCCCCGGCCAGGCCGGCGCAGGCGGCGCTGACCACGAAGGCGAGGATCTGCAGCGCGGCCACGTTGAGGCCGGCCAGTGCGGCCGCGGCCTCGTGATCGCGCACCGCCCGCCAGCTCCGGCCGATCCGGCTGCGGCCCAGGTTGGCCAGCAGGACCAGGACGATCAGCGCGGCCGCGCAGGAGATCCAGGCCTGCCACCGGGTGAGCGGGAAGTTCGACCCGAGGAAGGCCGGCGGGGTGCTGACGTTGACGGCCAGCCCCTGGTCACCGCCGAACACCCCGGTGAACCGGGTCGCCAGCGACGGCAGCGCCACGGCCAGCATCAACGTCACCCCGGCCAGGTAGGGTCCGCGCAGCCGGGCCGCGGCTACGCCCACGGCCAGGCCGGCCAGGGCCGCGATCGCGGCGCTGGCCGCGAGCACCGCCGCCAGCGGCCAGGCCAGGTGCATGAGCAGCAGCGCCGCGGCGTACGCGCCGACCGCCATGAAGGCGCCGTTCCCGATCGAGATCTGCCCGGACAGGCCGACCAGCACCGTGAGCCCCGCGATCGCGACCACGTAGAGCGCGACCTGAGCCATCTGGTAATCGCGGAACGCGTTCAGGGCGACCGACAGCACGCCGAGGATCACGGCCAGCACGATCGCGGCGCCCAGGTGGCGAAGCAGCGTCATGACTACACCTGCCGGATGGCGGTGGCGCCGAACAGGCCGGACGGGCGGAGCATCAAGACCACGACCAGTGCGGCCAGGCCGAAGATGGGCACCAGGTCAGACCCGAGGTAGCCGCCCACGTAGTTGAGCAGGATGCCGAGGATGAGCCCGCCCACGACGGCGCCCACCGGGCTGTCCAGGCCGCCGATAACCGCGGCCGTGAAGCCCAGCACGAAGATCGAGTCCATGCTGTTCGGGTACAGGAACGTGTTCGGCGTGACCAGCACGCCGGCCAGCGCGCCGATCAGGCCGGCCAGCGCCCAGCCGAGCGTGAGCATCCGCCCGACCCGGACGCCGAGCAGGCTGGCCACCCCGGTACTGAACGCGGTCGCCCGCATCCGCAGTCCGACCGGGGTATAGCGGAACAGCCCGGCCAGGGCGAGCGCGGCGGCCAGCACGGCACCGGCCACGAACACGTCGTTCCACGCGATGCCCAGCGCGGTGCCCCCGATGTGCAGGCCGGTGATGGAGAAAGCGGCGGGGAAGGACCGGAACTGCCCGCCGTAGATGATTCCGGCCAGCCCTTCGAGCAGGATCAGCAGGCCGATGGTCACGATCACCGCGTTCAGCGGCGGCTTGCCCTCGGCCGGGCGTACCACCCGCTCGCACACCGCCCCGAGCACGAGACCCGCGGCGAGCGCGACGAAGAAGCCGGCCCAGTAGTTGCCCGTGTGGTTGATGATGATCAGCGCGATGTAGGTGGTGAACATGGCCATGGCGCCCTGGGCGTAGTTGAGGATCCTCGTGCCCCGCCAGATCAGCACCAGGGACAGCCCGATCGCGGCGTAGATCATCCCGAAGCTGATCCCGCCGAGAGTGAATTCGAGGAATTCCTGCATCGGCTCCTCCTACAACCCGAGGTAGTGCCGCAGCAGGCCGGTGTCGGACGCGAGCGTGGCGGCATCCGCGGTCGCGACGATCTTGCCCACGGCCAGCACGATCCCCTGGTCGGCGATCGTCAGCGCGCTGCGCGCGTTCTGCTCCACCAGCAGGATCGTCAGCCCGGTGGACTGCCTGAGCCCGGCGATCAGGGTCATCACCTGATTGATGATCTTCGGCGCCAGCCCGAGCGATGGCTCGTCCAGCAGCAGCAGCCGGGGCCGGGTCAGTAGCGCCCTGGCGATCACCAGCATCTGCCGCTCGCCGCCGGACAGCGTCGCGGCCGGCTTGCGCCGCCGTGCGGCCAGCGCCGGGAACTGCTCGTAGGCCTGGGCGAGCGCCGCGGACCGGTCGGCCCGGCTGGTCCGGCCGGACGCGCACAGCGCGCCGAGCCGCAGGTTCTCCTCCACGGTCAGCTCGGTGATCACGCCCTGGCCCTCGGGCACGTGCGCGATCCCGGCCCTGGCCAGGTCGTCGGGACGGCGCCGGGTCACGTCCGTCCCGTCCAGCCGGACCGCCCCGCGCCGGACCCGGACCAGGCCGCTGATCGCGCGCAGCAGCGTGGTCTTGCCCGCCCCGTTCGCGCCGAGCACCGCGGTAATGGCGCCCTGGCCCATCGACAGCGAGACGCCGTGCAGCGCGATCACGCCGCCGTAGCCCGCCGTGAGGTCCTCGACGGCCAGCGTCGGCGCCTCGGCTGCAGCCGGCTCGCCTACCGCGTCCGGCAGCTCAGCCATGGCCGGTCGCCCCCAGGTACGCGGTGGTCACCGCGGGATCGGTCAGCACCTCGGCGGGCGGCCCGGTCGCGATCACCTTCCCGAAGTCGAGCACGACGATCGAGTCGCAGGCCGCCATCATCAGGTCGATGCGGTGCTCCACCAGGACCACGCAGGTTTCCGCGGCCACATCGGTGATCACGTCCCCGAGCTCGCCCAGTTCCGCCTCGGACAGGCCGCTGGCGGGCTCGTCAAGCAGCAGCAGCCGCGGTTGCGCCGCCAGCGCGCGGGCGAACACGACCCGCTTGCGCATGCCGTACGGGAGCTGATCCGGCCTCCGGTCGGCGAGATCGGCCGCGCCGACCCGGCCGAGCGCCTCGCGCGCCCGGTCGCGCAGCCTCCGCTCGTCCCTGTCCGGCAGGCCGGCCAGCGCGGTCCAGAACCCGGCGCGCGCGTGGCGGTCGGCGCCGACCATGACGTTCTCCAGCACGGACAGCCGGCCGAACAGGCCGAGCCCCTGCAGCGTCCTGGCGATGCCGAGCCGGGCCAGCCGGTGCGGGCGGACCCGGGCCAGGCTGGTGCCGTCGAAGATCAGCTGGCCGGCGTCGGGCCGGACAAAGCCGCACACCGCGTTCAGCAGGGTCGTCTTGCCCGCGCCGTTCGGGCCGATGATCCCCGTCACCTGACGCGGCGCGGCGGTGAGCGAGACTCCGTCCAGCGCGGTGACGCCGCCGAAGCGCACGATCACATCCTGGACTTGCAGCGTGCCAGGTGAACTGCGATTCATCGGCTCGATCCCGGTACAGACAGCCAAAACGCCGCCAATATGAACACACATTCAGGCACGGGCTGCGGCCGTGCGCAAGGCCCGCCGCGGCAGTCGACACCGATCGTGGCCGAACCGATACCTATCATCACGACCGACGGCGGACAGGTACCGAGCCCGGCGGAACAAGCCCGTGAGAGGCTGACCACAGTGACGCTGTGGGCCAGAATGATATAGGTGAGGGGCAGGAACGTGCGCGAGGCTGACGAGGCGGCTGGTCAGCTACCGCAGGCCGGGGGGGACGGCTCCCCGCAGGCGGTGGCGGTCAACGTCGAGCCGCAGCCGGTGGCTTCGCCGATCACCGGTGCGGCCATCTTCCTGGTCGTGAGGATCGGCCCCGGACCGCAGCACGCCGGCACGGTGCGCGGCCTGTGCGCCGACCTGGCCGGGCTGATCCGCGCGGTGGGATTTCGCGACCTGGACGGGCACCTGACCTGCGTGACGGGCTTCGGCGCACAGGCGTGGGACAGGCTGGCGCCGGCGTCGCTCACGGGCGCGCAGCGGCCTGCCGGGCTGCACCCGTTCCGTGAGATCCGGGCCGGCCAGCGGCACGCCGTGTCCACTCCCGGCGACATGCTCTTCCACATCCGGGCCGCGCGGATGGACCTGTGCTTCGAGCTGGCCACCCAGATCACGGGGCGGCTGGGGGCTGCGGGGACGGTGCTGGACGAAGTGCACGGGTTCCGCTATTTCGACGACCGGGATCTGATCGGGTTCGTGGACGGCACCGAGAACCCGGTCGGCGCGGCCGCCGCGGCGGCCACGATCATCGGCGCCGAGGATCCGGCATTCGCCGGCGGCAGCTACGTGATCGTCCAGAAGTACCTGCACGACCTGGCCGCCTGGAACGCGATACCGGTCGAGCAGCAGGAGCGGATCATCGGGCGCGGCAAGCTGTCCGACATCGAGCTCGACGACTCGGTCAAGCCCAGCTACGCGCACAACGCGCTGACCACGATCACCGGCGACAGCGGCGAGGAAGTGCAGATCGTCAGGGACAACATGCCGTTCGGCTCGGTCGGCGAGGGCGAGTACGGCACCTACTTCATCGGTTACGCGCGGTCGCCCGCGGTGATCGAGCAGATGCTGACCAACATGTTCGTCGGCTCGCCGGAGGGCAACTACGACCGGTTGCTGGACGTCAGCACGGCCGCGACCGGCAACCTGTTCTTCGTGCCCTCGGCCGACCTGCTGGAAAGCCTGGGCGCAGACGAGCCGGCCGCGCCGGGCGCCGGGGACACCACCCCGCCTTCCGGGCCGCCCGGCCGCAGTGGTTCGCTGAACATCGGCAGCCTGAGGGGAGACACCGAGGATGAATAACCTGCACCGCGAGCTCGCGCCGGTCTCCGATGGCGCCTGGGCGCAGATCGAGGAGGAGGCCGCGCGCACGTTCAAGCGTTACCTGGCCGGCCGCCGGGTGGTGGATGTGCACGGGCCGGCTGGAGACGCGTTCTCCGCGGTCGGCACCGGGCGGGTACGGGACATCGACGCGCCGGGTGAGGGCGTGCAGGCCCGCCAGCGCCAGGTCGTGGCGCTGGTCGAGCTGCGGGCGCCGTTCCGGCTGGACCGGACGGAGATCGATGACGTGGACCGCGGTGCCCAGGACTCCGACTGGCAGCCGGTCAAGGACGCCGCCCGGCAGATCGCCTTCGCCGAGGACCAGGCCATCTTCGAGGGCTATCCGGCCGGCGGAATCGGGGGGATCCGCGCGGGGACGACCAACCCGCCGGTGAGCCTGCCCGCCGACGTCAGGGAGTACCCGGAGGCCATCGCCCAGGCCCTCGGGCGACTCCGGCTGGCCGGCGTGGACGGCCCGTATTCGGTCGTCCTCAGCTCGGACGCCTACACCGAGGTGAGCGAGACGACCGACCACGGCTACCCGGTCATCGACCACATCAGGCGCCAGCTGTCCGGCGAGATCATCTGGGCGCCGGCCATCACCGGCGCGATCCTGCTGACCACCCGAGGCGGCGACTTCAGCCTGCAACTCGGCCAGGACGCCTCGATCGGCTATCTCTCGCACACCGACAGCACCGTCGAGCTCTACCTGCAGGAGACGCTGACGTTCCTGATGCTCACCGGCGAGGCCGCGGTCAGCCTGACGCCGTAGAGATGCTCGAGGGCGCGGTGGCGTCCCGCAGCGCCGCGTACTTCTCGCGCACCTGCGGGACCGGTTCTGCCTGGTAGTCAGAAGACTCCGGGCCCGGCCACGGCGGCGGCCCGGAGCCCCGGGCCAGCGCCCAGGCCGCCTGCCTGGCCGCGCCGATCGCGACGTACTCGGCGGCCTCGGGGACCACGACGGTAGTACCGAGTATCCCGGGCGCCAGGACGCGGACCGCCTCAGAGCGGGCGCCGCCGCCGATCAGCAGCACCCGGCGCGGCCGCACGCCGGCCGCGATCAGGTGGTCCATGGCGTCGGCCAGCCCGCAGAGCACCCCTTCGACCGCCGCCCGGGCCAGGCTTTCCCGGGTGGCATTGGCCGTGGTGAGGCCGCTGAGGACGCCGGCCGCACCGGGCCGGTTCGGCGTCCGCTCGCCGTCCAGGTAGGGCAGCAGGGTCAACCCGTCCGCGCCGGGCCGAGCGGCCAGCGCGAGTGCGGACAGGGTACCGGCGTCCACGTCGAGCAGCCTCGCGGTGACCGTGAGCACCCGGGCCGCGTTCAGGGTGCAGACCAGGGGCAGGAACCGGCTGGTCGCGTCCGCGAACCCGGCCACCGCGCCGCTCCGGTCGGCCGGCCCGGCCGGCGTCACGGCGAACGCGGTGCCCGACGTGCCGATCGAGATGACCACGTCGCCGTCGCCCAGGCCCAGGCCGAGCGCCGCGCCCATGTTGTCCCCCGTCCCCGCGGACAGCGCCGCTCCCCACCAGGTCTGGCCGACCGTCTCGGCCGGCGCCGCCAGACGGGGCAGCTCAACCTCCCGGCCGAGGGCCGCCTTGGCCAGCGACGGCAGCCAGCTGCCGCCGGCGGGCGAGAAGTACCCGGTGCCCGATGCGTCGCCGCGGTCGGTGACCGGTCGCGCCGCTCCCCCCGCCTCTTCCCTCAGGCCGAGCTGCCACGTCACCCAGTCATGGGGCAGCATGACCAAGCTGGTGCGATCGGCGCGCGCCGGCTCGTGCTCGGCCAGCCAGCGCAGCTTGGTGACGGTGAATGACGCCGTCGGCACGCTGCCCGTCCGCCTGGCCCACTCCCCCGGACCGCCGAACTCGGCGATCAGCTCCTCCGCCTGCCGGGCCGAGCGCATGTCGTTCCACAGCAGCGCGGGCCGCACCACCCGGCCGGCCTCGTCCACCGCGACCATGCCGTGCTGCTGAGCGGCCACCCCGACCGCGTCCGCCCGGTCGAGCAGCCCGCGCCCGGCCACCAGCAGCGCATCCCACCAGGCCCGCGGGTCGCATTCGGTTCCGTCCGGATGCGGAGCCGACCCGGTGCCGATCACGGTGCCGTCTTCAGCGTGACAGAGCACCACCTTCGTCGACTGGGTCGAGCAGTCCACCCCGGCGACCAGCATCAGCGGCTCCTGCGCGCAAGGCTCCGGTACCCGGGACTCCGGTACGCGAGGCTGGCTGGCCGCGCCTGCGGGCGCCGCCGCCGCCTGACACGCTACTCCCCGCTGACGCTCGCCAGCGCACGTCGCGTTTGTTCAAGACACGCCGCCCGGGTCGCGGCTACGTTCGGACGCCGGGAACGACACGGAAGGAAAGGACGAACGAAGCCATGACCGCACCCGCCAGCCTCGCCATGGTCAGCATCGACTGCGGCGACCCGCGCGAGCTAGCCGCCTTCTACCACCAGATCCTGGGCTGGGAGATCCTGCACAGCGAGCAGGACTACGCGATGATCGGCGACGGATCGCTGTCCGTCGGCTTCGGCCGCATCGATGGCTACACCCCGCCGCGCTGGCCGGATCCGGGCGCGCCGAAGCAGTTCCACCTCGACTTCTACGTCGCGGACCTCGACCAGGCCGAGGCAGCCTGCCTGGACGCCGGGGCGGCCAAGCCGGACCACCAGCCCGGCGCCGACCGCTGGCGGGTGCTGGTCGACCCGGCCGGCCACCCGTTCTGCATCTGCGTCAAGCAGGAGGGCTGACGCGCCTGGTACCGTGCCCCGGTGAGCGGCCGCCAACCCGATGCCCTGGTGATCGGGGCGGGAGTATGCGGCCTGACCACCGCGATCTGCCTGGCCGAGGCCGGTCTTGTGGTCACGGTCCGGGCCGCCCGGCTGCCGCTCGGCACGACCTCGGCGGCGGCCGGGGCGATCTGGGGGCCGCACCTGGTCGAGGAGAGCGGGCGGGTGGCCGCGTGGAGCAGCGCGGGCCTGGACACGCTGTGCGACCTGGCCGGCCAGCCCGATACCGGGGTCCGGATGGCACGAGGCACCGAAGCCTGGCGCCACCCGGCCGAGCCGCCCGGCTGGTCGGCGCTGATGCCGGCTTTCCGGCGCTGCTCCCCCGCGGAGCTGCCCGGCGGGTTCGTCGAAGGCTGGCAGTACACCGCGCCGGTGCTGACCATGACGGTCTACCTCGGTTACCTGCTGAACCGTTTCACCGGCAGCGGCGGGGAAGTGCAGATGGCCGCCGTCGACTCGCTCGCGGAGGCGGCCGCCGATGCCCCCGTCGTGGTCAACTGCACCGGGATCGGGGCCCGTGACCTCGTCCCCGATCGCGATCTGGTCCCGGTCCGAGGGCAGGCGGTCATCGTGACGAACCCGGGTATCACCGACTTCTTCATCGGGCAGCCCGACGCGACCGCGGAGCTCGTCTACATGTTCCCGCACGGCGAAACGGTGCTGCTTGGCGGCACGGAGCAGCCCGGCGACTGGAACCTGGACCCCGATCCCGCGGTCACCCGGCGCATCCTGGCCGACTGCACCGCGGTGGACCCGCGGCTGGCAGGAGCCGAGATCGTGGCGCAGCGGGTCGGCCTGCGGCCGGTCCGTCCCCGGGTACGGCTCGATTGCGAGCGGCTCGGCCCGGGCCGCCTGCTGGTGCACAACTACGGCCACGGCGGGGCAGGTGTCACGCTGTCGTGGGGCTGCGCCCGGGACATCACCGAGCAGGTCCTGAGCCGGGCCTGACTTGAGAGCATGCCTGGAAACCGCTCTTAGAATCCGGGAAAGGTCTGGCGCAGCAGGTCCAGCTCGACCCGGCCGGACAGGACCTGCACCGGCGGCGTGTGCAGGGGGTCGAGCCGTCCGTACACCAGGCGCAGCAGCGCCTCGGCCGGCATCCGGAGCGTGGGGACGCCCTCGTCGGCGAACCGGCCGCGCGCCGCGGGCATCGAGATGGTGTCCGTCACGTCGAGCCGGAACTCCCGCTCCGGATCCGTGGTCTGGATGCCGACCCGGTAGGGCACGCCCGGCGGCCTCCCGCTGCACGCGGCTACCTGCGGAGCCCAGTCGACCAGCAGCGCCACCGACTGCGGAGCGACGACCGAGGCCGGGTCGAGGCTGACCGCGATGTCCCACGAATGCAGCGCGTGCTCGCCCAGCCGCAGCCACACCAGGCCGACCGCGTCGTACTCGGTGCCGATGATCTTCAGCCGGATCCCGGCGAGCTGCTCGTCGCTGGCCTGCTCGAGACGGCGCACGTGCTCCCGGTCGTTGACCAGGCATTCGACCGCCTGCTGGCCGGGATCGCGAGCGTTCCAGACCGCCCGGATGGCCTGGAATCCGTCCGTCCCGAACGGCTCGCGGCCGGACAGCGCGGCGGCCAGCGCCTGCTGCCCGATCTCCGCCTGGGCGCCGATGTGCGCCAGCACCTGAGCGATCGTCCAGCCGGCGTCGTAGGAGGGGGCGTGCAGCTGCTCGGGAATGAGCGAGCCAACGAGGGCGGCGAGCCGCTGCTGCGAGCCGCGCAGGGCGGCGATCCACACGCGGGCGCTGGACTTCATCGGTTCCTGCCCTCCTGAATGACCCAGTACCAACTGTTCCACGCGACTTGTCACTATGTGAGACGAGACGCGAGCTGCGCCCATGTGATCATCGAGCCATGGGCGAGACGGAGGGGACTGCGCCGGCGGCCGGGACGCTGACGGTGGCCCTTGACGTGCCATCGGCGCAGCTGCTCGCCGACCAGGCCGTGATCATCCAGGATCTCCAGTTCGTGATGGAGTGCTGCAAGCGGCTGCTGACCGAGCTGGCCAAGCCCGAGATCACCCGGGACGCGGTGGTGCCGAACGCGCTCTGGTCGGCGGCCCTGGTCGCCTACGCCCGCTGCTTCGGCCAGGGAAAGCGATTCGGCCTTGCCACCGAGGACGTGCGCAGCCTGCCGCTACAGGGCGAGGTGATGAAGTACCACCAGTGGGTGCTCGCTGAGCGCGACAAGCTGACCAAGCACGCGTCGAACCCCTTCGATGCGGCGAAGATCGGGGCCGCGCTGTCCCCGCCTGACCGGGACAAGCGCCAGGTCGAGGGGATCGCGATCATGGCCACCAGTCGCGTGCTGGTGGACGACACCGGCGTACGGCAACTGGGCGGCCTGGCCTCGGAACTGGCCAAGCAGACCGCCGAGAAAGCGCAGAAGCAGCAGGACACCGTGCTGGCGGATGCGCAGCAGCTCAGCCTGGACCGGCTGTACAAGCTGCCGCCGCTGGACAGCGGCCCACCGCCGCCGGGCGCCGGCCCGCCCGCCGCAGACGAGGCGTCCGACCCCCACTAGCCGGGGTCGCCCCGGCACTGGTCCGTGACGGGGAGCCTTCTTGGGCTGCAAGGCTCCAAGGGCCCCCGCTCACAGACCACTAGGCTGGGCGCCATGAAGATCGGTTTCGGCGCCCCCGTTTCCGGCGCCTGGGCGACTCCCGGGAACCTGGCCGCCTTCGCCGCCCGGGCCGAGCAGGCGGGGTACGACTCTCTGTGGGCCTTCCAGCGATTGCTCGTCCCGGTGGGATCCGCCCTGGAGCCCGTCTACTACAGCGTGCTCGACCCGATGATCGCGCTGGGCTTCGCCGCGGCCGGCACGTCCCGGATCAGGCTCGGCGTCGCGGTGGTGAACTTCCCGTTCATGTCGCCCACGGTGCTCGCCAAGCAGGCGGCCACGGTAGACGTCCTGTCCGGCGGCCGGCACGAGCTGGGACTCGGCATCGGCTGGATGCCGGAGGAATTCGAGGCGACCGGGGCCTCCATGCGGGGCCGCGGCGCTCGCACCGAGGAGTACATCGCGGTGCTGCGCGCCCTGTGGGCCGGCGGGGTGAGCCGGTTCAGCGGCGAGTTCTACTCCGTGCCCGCGGGCTGTGCCGATCCCAGCCCGGTTCAGCCCGGCGGCCCGCCCGTGCTGCTCGGCGGGTCTGCCCGGCCCGCGCTGGAGCGGGCCGGCCGGCTGGCCGACGGGTGGGTCACGTCCAGTCGGACCGACCTGTCCCGCATCGAGGACGGCATCGAAGTCGTCCGCTCGGCGGCCCGGGATGCCGGGCGTGACCCCGGCGCGATCAGGATCATCTGCCGCGGCGTGGTCCGGGCGGGCGCGGAGGCCTCCGGCGACGGTGGCCGGAGGCTGCTGTCCGGCTCCTACGAGCAGATCCGCGCCGATACCGCCTGGCTCGCCGACCACGGCGTGACCGAGATCTTCTACGACCTCAACTGGGATCCCCAGATCGGCTCGCCGGACGCCGACCCGGCCGCGGCCGCGGCGCGGGCGGGCGAGATCCTCGACGCCCTCGCCCCAGACCGGTGACGGGTCAGGCCCGGGCGGTCAGCCGCGCGAGAGTCAGCTGCCCGTCATGCTGGGGCTCGCGGTCAGGCCCTCGTCATGGGCGATGGCCGCCGCCTCGGTGCGGCTGGCCGCGCCCAGCTTGGCCAGGATGTTCGACACGTGCACGCTGGCCGTCTTGGGCGCGATGAACAGCGCGGCGCCGATCTCCCGATTGCTGCGCCCGGCCACGATCAGCCGCAGCACCTCCCGCTCGCGGCTGGTCAGGCCGGCCAGCCTGCCCGGCCGCCCGTCGGCCCAGCCGGGCGACGGTCCGTGGCCGAGCCTGGCCCGGCGCGCCAGGTCATGGAGCGCCGTCCGCAGCGGTACCGCGCCGAGCTGGCCGGCGACTCGCGCCGCCTTGTCCCATTCGCGCTGCGCGTCGTCGCGCCGCCCGGCTTCGGCGAGTGCCTCGGCCAGGCGCCACCTGGCTCGCGCGGCGTCGTACACGAAATCCGGGTCGAAGGTGTCAACCACGATCTCCCACGCCTGCGCCGAGTTGTCGCCGGTGGCGCGGCGCCACTCCGCCTCGGCCCGGGCCAGCCAGGCCCGGCCCTCCACCCCAAGGATCGCCTTGGGCCTGCGCCGGTTCTCCGCTCCCACCCGGGCGACCTCGATGAGCTCGGCGGCCGCGGCGACCTCGGTCTGCGCGGCGTCCTCGTCGCCGGTCCCCCGAGCGCGCACGGCCCGGTCCGCCCGGGCGCTCAGCCCAATCGCGGCCAGCCGGATGACCGGCGGCCCGTAATCCTCTGACTCGTCCGCCTCGGCCTTGAGCGCCGCGTCGATCTCCGCCAGCGCGGTCTCCGCGTCGCCTTGCCAGAGCGCGTGCTCAGCAAGCAGCCCGCGGCCGGTGTACTCGGCGAACTCGGCCTGCGGCCAGAACGGCTCCAGCCACCTGCGGCGCTCGGCGATCACGTCGTCGTGTCCCCTGGCCACGTCGATGAACAGCGCCATCGCGGAAAGCTCGGCCTCCGGGTTGGTCGCGGGCCGGACGCTGAACCCGTCGGCGAGCTCCTGCGCGTGATTCCAGTCGCCATCGCCGTAGTGCGCGAGGTAGTGCAGGTACTGCAGGTCGGTGCCGTACGGCGCGCGGGCGAGCCCCGCCTTCTCCGCCCGGCTGAATCCCTGGTGCGCGATCAGCGCCGACTCGGTCAGGTCGCCCCGCTCCAGCAGCACCCGGGCCAGCTGGAACGCGGCCCGCAGCTCCACGCCGAGCACTCCGGCCTGCCCCGCCTGCCGGTGCGCGGCGGCGAATTGCTCGAGCATCTCCTCGATGTGCCCGATCCGCTCGCTGACCTGGCCCAGTGTCACCAGGGCATCGGCCTCGACCCACGGGGCCTCGGCCGCCCGGGCCGCCTGCAGTGCGCACTCGGCCTGCTCGCGGGTCCGCTCGTTGTCGGAGAACAGCAGCAGCACATTGGCGTAGGTGGCCATGGCCCGCGCCCGCTCCCAGGTCGGCGGCTCCGGCGGCAGGGCGTCGATGGCCGCCCGGGCGGCCGCGGCGGCCTCGATTTCCATCTCGAGCTGCAGCAGGTAGAACGCGAGCCGCTCGTTGACCCGGCAGACCAGGTCCGGATCGACCTCAATCTCGCCGAGCGCCTTGCTGACCCGGCGGAGCTGGGCCACGGCCCGCGGGATGTCGCCGCCAGCGGCGGCGTTGGTCGCGGACCGCAGGGCCAGCCGGACGCGGTCCATCCCGCCCAGCTTCTCCGGCCCGTCCACCCGGTCCCACAGGGCCAGCGCCTGGTCGTAGTGCCGGTGCGCCTCGGCGGGCGCCGCCAGCCGCTCGGCCTCCTTCCCGGCCCGGACCGACGCGGCGAACGCTCCGCTGATGTCGTGGCTGGCCAGGCAGTGGTGAGCCAGCTCCGCGGCCGACCCTGGCACAGAGTCCAGACGCCCCTCATCGGACAGCAGGCTGGCCAGCGTCGCGTGCAGCCTGGTCCGCTCGCCGGGCAGCAGGTCGGCGTAGATCGCCTCCCTGAGCAGCGCGTGCCGGAACATGTACCCTTCCTGGCCGTCGGGGGCCAGCAACTGGTGGGCCACGGCCTCGCGGATGGCCTCCTCGTACTCCGGAGCCGACAGTCCCGACGCCGCCATCACCAGCTCATCGTCCACCCGGCGGCCGCTGACCGCGGCGGCGCGCAGCGCCTGCTGGGCGGCGCCCGACAGCTGCTCCACCCGGGTCATGAGGACCGCGGCCAAGCCGGCCGGCAGCTCCTCGTCGCCCTCTGACGCGGCCAGCAGCTCCTCGGCGTAGTAGGCGTTGCCCTCGGCCCGGTCCACGATCCTGATCAGCTCCGTGGCATCGAGCACGCCCCGCCGACCGCTCAGCTCCGCGACCGTGGCGATGTGCGCCGCTAGCGACGCCGGGTCCAGCGGGCCGAGGTCGACCGGGGTAACGTGCGGCAGCCTGAGCAGCTCCGCGACCACCGGACGCAGCGGGTGCCGACGGTGCAGGTCATCGGTGCGGTAGCTGCCGAGCACGGCTACCTGCTCGCGGTGCAGTACCCGGGACAGGAACGTGACCAGGTCACGCGTGGACCGGTCGGCCCAGTGCAGGTCCTCGAGGACGAGCAGCACCGGGTTCGTCTCCGCCAGCTCGGTGAGCAGGCCGAGCACCGCCCCGAACAGCTGCTGGCGGGCCAGCTCCCAGCCGTCACCGGCGGTCGGGGTCCCTGGCCCGTGATCGGGCAGCAGGCGGCCGAGCACCGGCCGGTCCGCGACCAGCTCGGCCACCCGGGACGCGGCCTCGCCCGTGACGCTGCGCAGCGCGTCGGCGAGCGGCAGGTACGGCACGCTGTCGCCGAGCTCGGCGCAGCGCCCGGCCAGCACGCAGAAGCCACGCTCCCTGGCCCGCCCCACCAGCTCGGTCACCAGCCGCGTCTTGCCGACTCCCGCGTCCCCGCTGACCAGGGCGACCGCCGCTTCTCCCCCGGCCACCGAATCGAGCAGGCCCAGCAGCCGGGCAAGCTCCATGGCACGGCCAACCATGGGTCCGCATGTGTCCTGCTGCATGACCACGATTATCTCATCCGGCTCGGACATTCCCCCACTCCGCGCCAGCCCGCGGTGCGTCCCTCTAGCACCAGAACCTTACGGTTCCATTACGCGGGCTTGGCCTTTGTGACCCGGGCCGAGCCTGGGGGGGAGTGGCCCGGCCCGGGGGCTCTTGAGGGCCAAGGCCAAGATTACTACTCAGTAAATAGTTCTGCTGACAGGTCCCCCGCGTCCGCGTCCTGGCGTGGCGGCCTGGGTAGCTTGATACCAGACGCACCAGCGAGACGGGGCCGGCCATGCGAGCGCTCACGAAGGAGCAGCGAAACGCTCTCTACGACCAGATCGTGACCGCTGGCCTCGATCCCGCCCGCTGCGACTTCGCCGATGACGAGCAGGACGTCAGGCTGACCCACAACCCAACCGGCTCCATTTTCAGCGCGCAATTGCACAAGTATGAGGGATACACGGTCAGGAAAAGCATCGGAGACGAGCCTGCTGAGCAGTTTTTCGAACCGACCTGGTCCGCCGTGGTAAATTCGGCGACCGTCTGGGCCGAGAGCGTCGAGGAGTTCATGAAGGTCCCGGACCTCTGGGCCGAGCTTCGCCGGGAAAAGAAGTTTCTCTCCGGCGACGAATACGAATCCGCAAACAATGCGCCATTCAGCGCTTCGGAGCAGTCGCGAATCACTGGGCAACTGCGCGAGATCAAGGATTACCTGGCCGACCGGTACCCGCTGTCAGACGAGGAGATCTCCGAAGTCGAAGTCAGGCTTGATGAAGTCGCAGCGGCCGCGCGCCGCGTCGGGCGGAAAGACTGGCTGCTGATGTTTTACGGGGTGATGTTCACCCTGATAGTGACGGCTCTCCTGCCACCAGACACCGTCCAGCGCGCGATGGCCATGGTCAGCCACGGCCTCGGCGATCTCTTCGGTTTCGGCGAGACCTCGCCCGCCGCGTAGCGGCCCGGGGGCCGGGTCATGATGACCCGGCCCATGCCGTTTCACCAGTTCAGCGGGTTCTTGCGGGAGGGCTGGACCCGGGGCGGCTCGCCCGGCATCTTCGGGTAGTCGGGAGGGTACGGGAGGTCGCCCAGATCCCGGTCCCGCTCGTCGGCGGCCGACATCTCGAGTAGCAGGTCGAGGCGGAACGCCTCCGCGTCCGGCCCGTTGAGCCCGGCGTGCGGATCGGCGACGGCCGCGTACCGCGCGGGCATCGTCGCCACGGTGAAGTCCCCCGGTTCCACCTGGTCAAGCTCTTCCCAGGTCACCGGGGCGGAGACGGTCGCCTCCGGGACGGCGCGAGCCGAGTAGGCGGCCACGATCGTCCGGTCCCTGGCCGCCTGGTTGTAGTCGATGAATATCCGCTCCCCGCGCTCTTCCTTCCACCACGAGGTCGTGACCAGCGCGGGCAGCCGCCGTTCCAGCTCGCGGCCGAGCGCGATCACCGCGCGCCGGACCTGGATGAAGTCCCATTCGGGCGCGATCCGCACGCCCAGGTGCACGCCGCGCCCGCCGGAGGTCTTGACGAACCCGGTCATGCCGAGCTCAGCGAGCAGCTCGCGAGCCGCTCGTGCCACCGAGGCCGCGTCGCGGAACGAGGTGCCCGGCTGCGGGTCGAAATCGACGCGCAGCTGGTCCGGGTGCTCGACATCGGCCCGGCTCACCGGCCACGGATGAAATTCCAGCGTGCCGAGGTTGGCCGCCCAGGCGAGCACGGCGACCTCGGTCGGGCAGACTTCGTCGGCCGCGCGGCCGCTCGGGAAGCGGATCTGCACGGTCTGCAGCCAGTCGGGAGCGCCCTTGGGCACCCGCTTCTGGAAGAAGGACTCGCCGTCGACGCCGTCGGGGTACCGGCGCAGCGTGAGCGGCCTATCGCGCACTGCGGCCAGCATCCCCGCGCCGACCGCGATGTAGTAACGGACCAGGTCTTCCTTGGTCACGCCGGCCCCCGGGAACATGAGCTTGCCCGGGTTGCTGACCCGGACCGCCCGGCCGCCGACGTCGATCTCCAGTGCTTCCGCCCGCTTCGGCATGCGACCACGGTAGAGCAAGCACCCCCGGCCGCTGCGCTACGATGAGGCATGACTTCCAGCGCCAGGGCCGCACTCGACGGCCTCGAAGACAAGTGGTCGCGCCGCTGGGAAGCGCAGTCCGTAGTACAAGTTTGACCGGACAGCACAGCGCCGACCTGAAAGCCAGGGCGGTGGCGTCTACGCGATCGACACTCCCCCGCTGACGGTCAGCGGATCCCTGCATATCGGGCACGTCTGCTCGTTCACGCACACCGATACAGTGGCCAGGTTCCAGCGGATGCGCGGCCAGGCCGTGTTCTACCCGGTCGGCTGGGACGACAACGGGCTGCCCACCGAACGCCGGGTGCAGAATTACTACGGCGTCCGGTGCGACCCGTCCCTGCCGTACGACCCGGAGTTCAGCCCGCCGGAAAAGCCCGGCGGCCGCGAGATCCCGGTCTCCCGGCGTAACTTCATCGAGTTGTGCCAGCGGCTCACCGAACTGGACGAGCGGGCCTTCGAGGACATCTGGCGGCGGCTCGGCCTGTCCGTCGACTGGTCCACGAAGTACCGCACGATCGGCGACGACGCCCGGGCGATCTCGCAGCGCGCTTTCCTGCACAACCTGGCCCGCGGCGAGGCCTACCTGGCCGAGGGCCCGACGCTGTGGGACGTGACGTTCCGCACCGCGGTGGCGCAGGCCGACCTGGAGGACAGGGAGGTCCGCGGCGCCTGGTACCGGATCGCGTTCGCCCGGGCCGGCGGTGAGCCGGTGATCGTGGCCACCACCCGGCCCGAACTGCTGCCCGCCTGCGTGGCGCTCGTCGTGCACCCGGCCGACGAGCGGCACGCGCCGCTGGCCGGGGCGTCCGTGCGCACGCCGGTGTTCGGCGCCGAGGTGCCGGTGCTCGCGCACCCGCTCGCCGACCCGGACAAGGGCACGGGCGTCGTCATGGTGTGCACCTTCGGCGACGCCGCCGACATCACCTGGTGGCGCGACCTGCGGCTGCCCACCCGGCCGGTGATCGGCCCGGACGGCCGGCTGCTGCCCGGCCCGCCGTCCGGCCTGGCCGAGCCCGCCGGTCGCATAGCGTACGCCAGGCTGGCCGGGCTCACCCCGGCCGCGGCCAGGGACCAGGCGGGGGACCTGCTGCGGGACGACGGCAGCCTGGTCGGCGAGCCCGAGCCGATCACGCACGAGGTGCGGTTCTACGAACGCGGCAACAAGCCGCTGGAGATCATCACCACCCGGCAGTGGTTCCTGCGCAGCGGCGGCCGCGACGAGGAGCTCCGCGCGGTCCTGACCGAACGCGGCCGCGAGCTGGCCTGGCACCCGCCGTTCATGCGGGCGCGTTACCAGAACTGGGTGGAAGGCCTGACCGGCGACTGGCTGGTCAGCAGGCAGCGATTCTTCGGCGTGCCGATCCCGGTGTGGTATCCGCTCGACGACGATGGCCGGCCCCGCTACGAAGTGCCGATCGCGGCGGCCGACGACACCCTCCCGGTGGACCCGGCCGCGGCGCCGCCTCCCGGCTACGACGAGAGCCAGCGCGGCCGGCCCGGCGGGTTCGCCGCCGATCCGGACGTCATGGATACCTGGGCCACGTCCTCCCTCACCCCGCACATCGCCGGCCGGTGGAGCATCGACGACGACCTGTTCGGCCGGGTGTTCCCGATGGATCTGCACCCGCAGGCGCACGAGATCATCCGCACCTGGCTGTTCTACCAGGTGCTCCGCTCGCACCTCGAACACGGCACGCTGCCCTGGCGGCACGCCGCGATCTCCGGCTGGGTCCTCGACCCGGACCGCAAGAAGATGTCCAAGTCCAAGGGCAACGTCGTGACCCCGGCCGCGGTGCTGGACGAGTTCGGCTCGGACGCGGTCAGGTACTGGGCGGCCAGCAGCCGCCTCGGCTCGGACGTGACCTACGATCCGGGCCAGCTGCGGATCGGCAGGCGGCTGGCGATCAAGATCCTGAACGCGACCCGGTTCGTGCTCGGCATCGCAGCCGAGGGCCGGCCCCGGGCGGGCCAGCACGTGACCGATCCGCTGGACCAGGCCATGCTGGGCAGGCTGGCCGATGTCGTGACCGACTGCACGAATGCGTTCGGCAGATACGATCACGCCCGGGCCCTGGAGCGGGCCGAGGAATTCTTCTGGTCCTTCTGCGACGACTACCTCGAATTGGTGAAGGCGCGCGCGTACGGCGAGCGCGGCCCGGCCGGGGCGGCGTCGGCCGGGGCCGCGCTGCGCGACGGGCTGTCGGTGCTGCTGCGGCTGTTCGCGCCGTTCCTGCCGTTCGCGTGCGAGGAGGCCTGGTCGTGGTGGCAGGACGGATCCGTGCACCGGGCCGCCTGGCCGGGCCCCGAGCCGCTGCGCGCCCTGGCGGGCGGGGCGGACCCGGGCGTACTGGACGCCGCGTCGGCCGCCATCGCCGCGGTCAGGAAGGCCAAGACGGAGGCCAGGATGTCCATGCGGACGCCGGTCGGCGCGGTCGTGGTCACGGCTCGCCGCGATCATCTGGCGCTGTTGGCCGGGGCGGTCGATGACGTCCGGGCGGCGGGCCGCGTCGAGCACATCGAGCTGCGGCCCGTGACGGCATTCGCGACCGATCCTGCGCCCGGCTACGACGTCTCGTTCTGAGGCGAGGGCACTGCGGGCTCGCGGGTAGTCTCACCAGCATGGACAAGGTCACCAAGACCGAAACAGAGTGGCGGGAGCAACTCAGCCCGCAGGAGTACCGGGTACTGCGCCAGGCCGGGACCGAGGCGCCGTGGACGGGCGAGTACACCGACGCGAAGACCGAGGGCGTGTACCGCTGCCGGGCCTGCGGCGGGGAGCTGTTCCGGTCGGACGCGAAATTCGAGTCGCACTGCGGCTGGCCCAGCTTCTACCAGCCGACCGCGGACGACGCGGTCGTGCTGATCGAGGACCGGTCGATGGGCATGCGGCGCACCGAGGTGCGCTGCGCCCGCTGCGACTCCCACCTCGGGCACGTATTCGAGGGCGAGGGTTACCCGGTGCCCACCGACCAGCGCTGGTGCATCAACTCGGTGTCCCTTTCGCTGGAACCTGCCGGGCAGGGCCCGGACGAGCAGGCTATTTCCGAACGGCACACGGCCAGCCCGTGACGGCCACGCTGCGGCTGATCACGCCCGGCGACCTGTCCGGCAACACCGCGCAGAGCAGCGGCATGCGGCGCAGCGCGGCGATCTCCGGTGGCCAGGTGGGCGCCGGGCAGCTCTGGATGGGACGGACGGTCATGGCGCCCGGCGGCCGGTCCGCTGACCATCATCACGGCGACAGCGAGACCGGCATCTACGTGGTCTCCGGGACGCCGGCGTTCGCGTTCCGCGACCCGGAGTCCGGGCAGATCGTCAGGCTGCAGACCGGCCCGGGTGACTTCATCTGGGTGCCGCCGCACGTGCCGCACCGGGAGGAGAACCCGTCGCCGGACGCCGAGGCCGTGCTGGTCGTCGCCCGGTCCACGCAGGAAGCCATCGTGATCAATCTGCCGGGGCTCTGAGGCCCGCGGGCTACGGCAGCGCGGCGACCAGCTCGCTGACCGGCTTGCGGCGGCCGGTGTAGAACGGGATCTCGGCCCGGGTGTGCACCCGGGCCCGGGCGCCGCGCAGGTGGCGCATCAGGTCCACGATCCGGGGCAGCTCGTCGGCCTCGAACGCGAGGATCCACTCGTAGTCGTTCAGCGCGAAGCTGGCCACGGTGTTGGCCCGGACGTCCGGGTACTCGCGGGCCATCATTCCGTGCTCGGCCAGCATCGCCCGGCGCTCGGCGTCTTCGAGCAGGTACCACTCGTACGAGCGCACGTACGGGTACACGCACACGTAGCCCCGCGGCTCTTCCCCGGCCAGGAAGGCCGGGACGTGGCTCTTGTTGAACTCGGCCGGCCGGTGCAGCGCCATCACCGACCACACCGGCTCGCTGGCCCGGCCCAGCCCGGTCCGGCGGAACCGCGCGTACATCTCCTGCAGATCATCGGCCGACGGCGCGATCCACCAGAACATGTAGTCGGCGTCGGCGCGCAGCCCCTGCACGTCGTAGCAGCCGCGGGTGACCACGCCCTTGCCCTCCGCCTGCTGGCACAGCTCGCTGACCTCGGCAGCCAGGCCGTCACGGGCGCGGGCGACTTGGTCCCCCGCCGCGTCCAGCACGCCCGGGCCCCGGACCCGGAACACCGACCACATCGTGTAGCGGATCAGCTCGTTCAGGTCGCGCGCCTTCGGCTTCTCCTGGTCATTGCCGCTCATGTTCTCATTGTCCGCCATCGGCGGCCGTGGTCCCGTCATGGCCCCCGCCGCGATTCGCGAGGTGCTTGAGCACTTGGTCGGCAGCCGTCCGCGCGGTGGCGATGCAGGCCGGGATGCCGAGGCCGTCATAGGCCGCGCCGCATACGGCCAGGCCTGGCTGGGCCGCGACCGAGGCCCGGATCCGCGCCACCCGGTCCAGGTGCCCGACGCTGTACTGTGGCAGCCCCCCGCCCCACCGGGTCACCCTGGCGTCGGCGGGCGGGCCGCTGACCCCGGTGGCGGCCGCGAACTCCCCCGCGGCCAGCGCGGCCAGTTCGGCGTCGTCCCGCTGCAGGATCGCCTCCTCGCCGATCCTGCCGACCGAGCACCGGACGACGTGCAGGCCGTCCTCATGCTGGCCCGGCAGCAGGTGCGGCCACTTGACGGTGCTGAAGGTGACCGCCTTGACCGCGCGCCCGTCCACGGCGGGCACCAGGTAGCCGCTGCCGGCCAGCGGTACGGCGAACGCCGGCCGCGGGTAGGCCAGCGTGACGATTGCCATGCTCGCATAGCGGATCTCGCCGAGCGCCGCCGCCGCGCCGGCCGCCACCGGGGCCAGCAGCCTGCTGGCCGGCCGGGCGGGCACGGCCAGGATGACCGCATCGGCATGCACGGTCTCGGGCTGGCTGGCGGGCCCGGTGACCAGGCGCCAGCCGTTCGGTATGCGAGAAAGCCCGCGGACCATGGAGCCGGTGCGCAGGTGCGCCCCGGACGCCGCGGCCAGCGCCGGGGGCAGCGTGCCGAGCCCGCCGGCCAGCGTGACGAAGACAGCACTGGGGCTGCTGGACGGCGGCGGCAGCAGGGTGCCCGCGGCCTCGGCCAGCGACCGGTGCTGCCGGGCCGCCGCGGCCAGCCCGGGCAGCGTCGCCTCGAACGACAGCTCCTCGCTGCGGCCCGCGTACACCCCGCCGAGCAGCGGATCCACCAGCCGGTCCACGACCTCCGGCCCGAACCTCGCCGAGATCGCCGCCGCCACGGGCAGGTCGCCGTCGATCGGCGTGGCGGGCAGCTCCGCGTCGAGCCTGGCCCGGGCCAGCCCGGCCGGCGAAAGCACGTCCGCGCGGGCCAGCGCGCCGAAGTCGGACGGCACTCCCATCAGCTGCCGTTCCGGCAGCTCGCGGAACGCGCCGCGGGTCCAGATGCGCGCCGATGTGGTGCCCGGGGTGACGAGCTGGTCGGCCAGCCCCACCGCACGGATCAGGTCGGTGCCCTCGGGCCGCCGGGCCAGCAGGGCCTCCGCGCCCTCGTCCGCCGCGATCCCGGCCACCTCGGAGGCCGCCAGCTTGCCGCCCAGCCGAGCAGAGCCCTCGAACACGGTGACCGACGCGGCGTCCCGCAAGAAGTAAGCGGCCGCCAGCCCGGCGATGCCGCCACCCACCACCGCCACCCGCCATGGACTGCCAGCGTGCGTCATGCCGCCAGTCTGCCCTCGGGCGGGTCAGGGCGCATGGTCCGCCCCCTGCATGGACTCGCGAACCGCGGCCGCGGCCGCGGCTCCTGCCACGTGCAGCGGCTCCGTGCTGCGCAGCGCGCGGGCCAGCACGAACGCGCCTTCCAGGCAAGAGAGCATGGTGATCGCGAGCGACCTGGCCCGGACAGGCGGGATCCCGCAGGCGGCGAGGCGGCCGGCCGCGTCCTGGATCCAGCCGTCGAACACCTCCGCGCACGCCTCGCGCATCGGCTCACTGGTGCTGGATACCTCCAGCGCCACCGTGGCGATCGGGCAGGCGTCGGCGTAGCCGGTCTCTTCCAGCGTGTCGGCGGCGGCGGCGAAGAAGGCGCCGGCCGCTGCCGCCGGGTCGGCGCCCGGCTCGAAGAACGCGTCGATCAACTGCCCGTAGATCGCCCCGGACCAGCGGATGACTTCCGCGCCGAGCTGTTCCTTGCCGCCGGGGAAGAAGTGGTACACCGACCCGAACGGCGCGCCCGCCTCGGCGACGATCTGCTTGACGCCCGTGCCCGTGTAGCCCTGGCGCCGGAACAGCTCGGCGCTGCGCTGCACGATCCGGACCCTGGTGCCGGAAGCCATGCCGCTCATGTTAGCGTGCTTATTGCTAGAGCGATCTATCTAGTGGAGGTCCCGATGCCCGCGGTGCAGCTGACGGCCGGGACGGTCGACTATGCGGACACCGGCACCGACGGCCCGGTGGTCGTCTTGCTCGGCGGGGTATTGCTGGACGGGTCGGTGTGGGATCCCGTCGTGGCCGACCTGGCCCGCGATCACCGGTGCATCGTGCCCACCCTGCCCCTCGGCGCACACCGCCGGCCGATGCGCGCCGACGCGGACCTGTCGCTGAACGGCTTCGGCCGGATGGTCGGCGAGCTGGTTGAGCGCCTCGATCTCCGCGACGTGACGCTGGTACAGAACGATCACGCAGCCGCACTGGCGCTGGCGGGTAGCCGGCCCCGGCGAGTCGCCCGCCTGGTGATCTCTTCTTGTGAGGCGTTCGAGAACTACCCGCCCGGCCTGCCGGGCAAGAACCTCCGGCTCGTCGCCATGATCCCCGGCGGGATCCCGCTCGCGGCCCAGGCGATGCGGCTGCGCGCGGTGCGCCGGCTGCCCGTCACGCTCGGGTGGATGAGCAAGCGGCCGCTGCCGGCCGGGCTGGTCGACCGCTGCCTTGAACCGCTGCAGACCCGCCGAGGCGTGCGCCGTGACCTGCGCAAGTACGCCGCCGGCGCGCGCCGCCAGCAGATGCTGCGGGTCTGCGGACGGCTGGCCTGCTTCGACCGCCCCGCTCTGGTCGTCTGGACCCCGGAAGACCGCGTCCAGCGGCCCGAACACGGCCGGCGCCTGGCCGACCTGCTCCCCGCCGCCAGGCTCGTCGAGATAGCGGACAGCTACACGCTCATCATGCGCGACCAGCCCGCCGCGTTCGCCCGGGTGATCCGCGAGTTCATCCGCGAATAGCCGCGCGGCCGCGTCAACCCTCCGGCCGGCCGGCGCGTCCTACCTGAGAAGTGTGACCATTCCTCCCACGGTGTCCTGGTTCGGATGTACCGGGTTGGACGATCGGTCTTTCGTAACTAGGAGGAGTGTCCGTGGGTATTCTCGGCTGGCGTTCTCGTGCCGCGATCGCGGCGCTGTCCGTGGCAGCGAGCATAGGGACGACGGCACTGGCCGTCCCGGTCCAGGCACGATCAGCCCCGGCCGGCCCGGTTTCCACCACGCCGGCATCGGGGACTCCCCAGCTTGCGCCGAGCGGTTCCGTCGAGCAGGTCCGCCAGCTGGTCCAGTGCGGCGGGACCATGTACGCGGTGGGAAGCTTCACCGAGATCAAGCAGGGCCAGACCACCTACCGGGTCAGCAACGTCTTCAGCTTCAGCGCGACCTCCCCGTACAAGGTGACGGGGTGGTTCCCCAGCGTCAACGGAAAGGTCAACACCATCGCCTTCAACGGGGGCAACTGCGCCGACGCCTACATCGGCGGAACGTTCACCTCGATCGGCGGCACCGCGGTCAGTGACATCGCGGAGATCGACACCACGACCGGCGCGGTGGTCCCCGGCTTCGGGACCCAGGCCAACGGCGAGGTCGACACCATCGCCAGCTACAACAATCACCTGCTGGTGGGCGGGCACTTCAAGTCGATCAACCAGGGCAGCGCGGACCCGTACATGGCCAGCCTGAACCCGGCCAGCGGCAAGGACGACGGCTTCCTCCACCTGAACATCTCCGGCAACTACCAGTACCCCGGAGTAGGGCCGAACAACACCAACGTCTACAACCAGCAGCTCAGTCACGGCGGCACCCTCGACCTGGTCGAAGGCGACTTCACCTCGGTCGGCGGGCTGGCCAGGCAGCAGATGTTCATGCTCGACCTGAGCGGGCCGGCCGCGACTGTGACCGGCTGGAGTTCACCGGAGTGGGACGGCAGCCAGGGCAACCTGCCCGGCGGCTATCCGTACCAGTGCGCCACCAAGGAGCCGTTCTACATCAAGGGCGCCTCGTGGTCGCCGGACGACTCGACCGTCTACATCGCGACCAATGGCTTCCACCCGTGGAACCAGCCGACCTCGGGCCCGCGCACCGGGCTGTGTGACGCCGCTGCCGCCTTCCCGGCCACCCAGACCGAGGTGACGCACCTGTGGATCAACTACACCGGCTGCGACTCCCTGTACTCCACGGCGGCCGATACAAGCACGGCATACTTCGGCGGGCATGAGCGCTGGTCGATGAACCCGGACGGCTGCAACTCCCCCGGCCCCGGTGCCGTCTCCGCGCCGGGCATGGAGGGCCTGTCACCGGCGACCGGCAGCCTCACCTACAACCCGACCCGTGGCCGCGGGCTCGGCGCGGACGACATGCAGATCACCAGCGGAGGGCTGTGGATCGCCAGCGACAACGATAAGAACACCGCGATGTGCGGCGGCAAGGGCAATCACGCCGGCATCTGCTTCTTCCCCTACCCGTCCACCTGATACACAGCCGTTATCCGCGGCCGGGAACCGGCGGCAGGCCGCGCGGCGTCGCATCGGCATGCCAGACGCAACGCCTCCCGGGCTCCGCCCCCTCGCGGCCGGGCTGATCATCGCCGCCGCGCTGCTGCTGTCCGCATGCGGCGGAGCCGGGTCGGGCAACCACCCCGCATCCGCCGGGTCGGCAGCCGGCGCGGCGAATAGCGCCGTGAGCGGCCCGGGTGCGGCTGTCCCAGCCGCGCCGCGGCGGCCGGGCGGCAGTGGCCGGGGGGAGAGCTCGGGCCGCGCGACCCGCCTCGCGCCGGCCGGACGGGACATCGTCTTCACGGCGAGCATGACCGTCCACGTGCGAGATGTGGGCCGGGCCGCGGCGCGGGCGGCGCAGGTCGCCAGCAACGCTGGGGGGTATGTCTCCGCGGAGAACGCGGCGCTGCGGCAGGGCCAGCCCGGTCGCCCGACCGCGAGCATCCAGCTGAAGATCCCGGCCTCCGCCTACCCGGCTGCGCTCCGCGAGCTGGCCGGGCTCGGCACTCAGACATCCCTGCGGCAGCAGGCGCAGGACATCACGCTGGATGTGGCGGACACCGCGAGCCGGGTAGCCTCCGCGCAGGCGGCCATCACCCAACTGCGCGCGCTGCTATCTCACGCGGGATCGGTCCGCAACCTGCTGTCCGTCCAGCAGCAGATCAACGCGCAGGAGTCCGCACTCGAAGCGCTGCAGGCCCAGCAGCGGGCGCTCAACCACGAGGTCATGTACGCCACTGTCTCGCTGCGGCTGGTCGGCCCGCCCGCGACGAAGCACGCCGCGCACCGGCACCCGAAGCCGGCGGGCGGCTTCGTCGGCGGCCTGCGGGCGGGCTGGGATGCGCTGGTCGCAGTGGTGTCCTGGCTGCTCAGGGCGCTGGGCGCGGTGCTGCCGATAGGCGCAGCCTGCGCGCTGGCCGGTTACCTCGCCTACCGCGGCCTGCGCGGGCGGCGCTGGCTGCGCCGGGACGCCAGCTGAGCGTTTCAGGCGGCCCGGACGGCGCGGGCCTGCTGGTTGCCGAACAGGACCGCGATGGCGTAGTCCAGGTTGAGCCGCTCGCCGTACCAGGGCGGCCCGGCGTTTCCGCGGAAACGTCAGATGCCGCCGTTGCGACGCGCCGATTCCGTATGTACGTAGTCGGTCAGCCTGGCGAGCATATCCGGGTCGGTGTCCGGCAGCACGCCGTGGCCAAGGTTGAACACATGGCCCTCGGCGGCCCGGCCCCGGCCGAGCGCGTCCTTGGCCTTGGACTCGATGACCTCCCACGGAGCGAGCAGCACGGCGGGATCCAGGTTCCCCTGCAGCGCCTTGCCCGGCTCCACCCGGCGCGCGGCCTCGTCCAGGGGCACTCGCCAGTCAACGCCGATCACGTCGGCGCCCGCCTCCCCCATCAGGCCGAGCAGCTCGCCCGTCCCCACCCCGAAGTGAATGCGCGGCACCCCGGTGGCGGCCAGCGAGTCGAAGATCTTCCGGACGTGCGGCAGGATGACGCGCCGGTAGTCATCCGGGCTGACCGCGCCGACCCAGGAGTCGAACAGCTGGATCGCGGCGGCCCCGGCGTCCACCTGGACCCGCAGGAACGCGATCGTGATGTCGGCGAGCCGCTCGAGCAGCGTGTTCCACAGCCGGGGATTGCCGTACATGAGGGTCTTGGTGCGCTCGTGGGTCTTGGACGGGCCGCCCTCGACCAGGTAGGACGCCAGGGTGAAGGGGCCGCCGGCGAAGCCGATCAGCGGGCGCCCGCCCAGTTCGTTCACGAGTGCCCGCACCGCCTCGGTCACGTACGGAATGTCGCCGGGCTCGAGGTTGCGCAGCCGTTCCACGTCGCGCGCGTCGCGCAGCCGGTGCTCCAGCACCGGCCCGACGCCCGGGCGGATATCGAGCCCGACCCCGATCGCCTTGAGCGGGACGACGATGTCGCTGAACAAGATGGCGGCGTCCACGGCGTACCTGCGCAGCGGCTGCAGGGTGATCTCCACGATGATGTCCGGCCGCGAGCAGGCGTCGAGCATCCCCATCGCCGCCCGGGTGGCGCGGTACTCGGGCAGCGACCGGCCGGCCTGCCGCATGTACCAGACGGGGGTATAGGGCACCGGCTTGCGCATGCAGGCCAGCAGGAAGGGCGACTCGCCCGCGAGCGGCTTCACATCGCGATCGTCTCACAAGGCGCCGCGTGTCCGGTCAGGGGAAGCATCCGAGAGCACATTCGTGACACACCGGGCCAGATCCAACCCCCCGGCGGCAAAGCATGCCAACATCTGCGTGAGGAGGTCGCCGGAGATGGGCCAGATGACCAGCTACTGCCGCGAATGCGGCCAGGACCAGCTGTTCGACCAGCCGCACGAAGGGCCGGGATGCTGTCCGGACGTGCCGGACGGCGATTGCCTGGAATGGGCGTGCACGGGCTGCGGCGCGGCGCTGTTCATCGGCATCCCCGACGTGGCGGCCGGGCCGGCGGCCCTGCGGGACTGGCCAGGCCGGGTGGCATGACGAGATGTGGCGGCAACGTACGCTCTGCTCATGAGGCCATCAGGCCAGGAAGGCTACCCAACCGCCGATTCTGTCTTTGACGCTGCGGTTGCCGACCTGCATGCAGGCTGTGACGCCCAGCGGCCGCTCCGGCCTCAGGTGGTCTTCGAGGATGTGCCCGCGCCGCGCAGGCTGGCCCCGCACGCCGCGGCCATCGCGGCCACGGTCCTGGCGGCCGGCGCCGGGCCGCAGGAGCAGCCCGAGATCGCGCTGGGCAGGTTCGTGCTCCTGTATGACCCTGACGGCCAGCCGGGCTGGGCCGGCCCGTTCCGGGTGATCGCGTACATCCGGGCCGACGTCGAGCCGGAGATCGCGGCCGACCCGCTGCTCGGCCCGGTGGGCTGGAGCTGGCTCACTGAGGCCCTCGACGCGCGCGCGGTCGGATACGCGGCGCCTAGCGGCACCGTGACCAGGGTGATCACCGAGGGCTTCGGCGGCAAGGAGGACGAGCCTACCGCCACCGGACTGGAACTACGGGCGTCATGGTCGCCCGCAGGCGCGCCGTCGGCCGCGCCGCCGCCGGCCGCCCCGCCGCCGCTCGCCGGGCACGTCGCGGCCTGGTGCGACGCGCTGTGCGCGGCGGCCGGGCTGCCGCCCGCCGCGGCGGGCGTGAGCGCGCTGCCGAGGCCCAGGCGACGTTCGTGACGCAGAGTCAGCCGCAAGACGACGTCGTCCCGCTGCTGGAGCCGCGTGATGGCGTGCCCGCGGTCGTCTCGACCGGCGAGGCGCTGGCCCGGGCCACCCGCGCGCTGGCCGACGGCAGCGGCCCGGTAGCCGTGGATGCCGAACGGGCCTCCGGCTTCCGCTACGGTCAGCGCGCGTTTCTCGTCCAGTTCCGCCGCGAGGGGGCGGGCACCGTGCTCATCGACCCGGTGACCTGCCCCGACCTTTCCGGGCTCGACGCCGCGCTCGCCCCGGCCGAAGCCGTGCTGCACGCCGCGGGGCAGGATCTGCCCTGCCTGGACGAGCTCGGCTACCGTCCCCGTGCGCTGTTCGACACCGAGCTGGCGGGCCGGCTGCTCGGCTACCCGCGGGTGGGCCTGGCCGCGCTGGTGGAGGAGGTGCTCGGGCTCCGGCTGGCCAAGGGGCACGGTGCGGAAGACTGGTCCACCCGCCCGCTGCCGGCCGCATGGCTTCGTTACGCGGCGCTGGACGTCGAGGTCCTGGTCCAGCTGCGCGACGCGCTGGCCGGACAGCTCGAAGAGCAGGGCAAGACGGAGTGGGCCCGGCAGGAATTCGCGGCCGTGCTCGCCGCGAGGCCGCCGGGCCCGCGGCCGGAGCCGTGGCGGCGCACCTCGGGTATTCACCGGGTCCGCACCCGCCGCGGGCTGGCCATCGTCCGCGAGCTCTGGCTGGAGCGGGACGCGGTAGCCAGGCGGCGGGACCTGTCGCCGGGCCGGGTGCTGCCCGACGCCGCGATCATCGAAGCCGCCCGCGCCCTGCCCGCCGGCGGAGAGGACGTGACCGTCCTACCCGGGTTCACCGGGCGCGGTGCCCGCCGGAACGCCCGGAGCTGGGTGGCCGCCGTCCGCCGGGCCCAGGCCCAGCCGGAGACGGCGCTGCCTGCCTCATCGGGGCCCGCCGCCGATGGCCCGCCGCCGACCCATCGGTGGGCCGAGCGGGACCCGGTGGCCGCGCAGCGGCTGACGGCCGCCAGGGCGGTTGTCAGCGCCCTGGGCGAGTCTCTCAGCGTCCCCGCAGAGAACCTGCTGCATCCTGACGCGGTGCGCAGGGTGGCCTGGAAGCCGCCCGAGCCGCCAACCCCGGAAGCGTTCGCAGCGCAGCTGGCCGGCTACGGGGCCAGGCCGTGGCAGGTTGAGCTTACGGCCGCGCCCATCGCCGCTGCGCTGTCCGAGCTTGAGGAGCGGGAAGAGGCGCCGGACTGATTACTTCCGCCGCAGGTCGCAGGGGCGGGTAGAGCCGGCCCGCGATACGCCGGCACACGGCAGGAGACGGCTGGTCCGCGGGTAGTCGCTGAAGACGTTGAAGATCACCTCGCAGTCGCAGCAGCACGCGCCGCGGCGCTGCAGCCGCTCCACCAGCGCGTGCGCCCGGGGCGCGCGGGCGTCGCGCCAGCGCCGGGTCCACCGGTGCGTGTTGTCGCAGCCGAACTCGTTGAGCATCCGGATCAGGTAGCAGCGCAGGCACTCGCGCTGCCCGGGCTCGGTGAGCATCCGGCCCAGCCGGACCAGCTCGGCCTCGACGGAATCGGCCAGGGAATGGGCCATGGCACCTCCTGTCCACGGGGTTCGCACGACCGAGGTCTATCACCGGCGACCGACAGTCCCGGGTTCTGTCAGAGGGGCCGGGCAGAATGTGGGAGTGAGGAAACTTGACTGGGCCAGCATCCAGATTCCGGTCGGGCAGGTGTCCGTCGGCTGCGGCGCCGCGGGCGTCGCGAAGGTCCGCTTCGGGCCGCCGCCGGCGGGGGCCGAGCCGGGGCCGGCGGCAGTCTCCGGCGGGCTGCTCGCGGCCGCGCGCGACCAGTTGTCGGAGTATTTCGGCGGCACGCGGCGCGTCTTTGACCTGCCGCTCGACTGGGGCAGCGTCGCCGGGGCGCGGCGGGAAGTGCTGTGCCTGCTCGCCGAGACCGTGGGATACGGCGAGACCACCACGTACGGATCGGTGGCGCGCCGGCTGGCACTGCGGGGTGGGCACGCCGAGATCGACGCCCGGGACGTGGGGGGCATCCTGGCCTCGAACCCGATCCCGCTCATCGTGCCGTGCCATCGGGTCGTCGCCGCCGACGGCCTGGGCGGATTCAGCGGCGGCAGCGGGCCCGAGCTCAAGCGCTGGCTGCTCACGTTCGAGGGCGCGCTGCCCGCCATGCTGGACTTCGGCGAGCCGGCCGCCTAGGCGCTGGTCGTGTGGTGCTCGAGGGCGGCCAGCCGTCCCCGCGCGATGTGCAGGACCCAGAAGCCCGCCTTGGGCGGCGCCCACTCGTCGCCGGGCGGGAAGCCGGGCAGCACGGCACGGGCCTGAGCCAGCAGCACAGGCATGTTCTCCCGGTGCCCGCAGATGACCATGGGTGACGGCTTCGCCAGCAGTTCGGTCATGCGCGTGCGCGCCGCGTCGCCGTGGTCGCTCCCGCCGGCGGCCCGGATGGTGAAGGCGGGCTCGGTCTCGATGACCGCGCCGATCCGTTCCGCGTAGGGGCGGACGGTGCCCACGCAGCGTTCCGCGGCCGAGCTGATCACCCGTTGCACCCCGAAGCAGCCGAGCAGGCCGGCCAGGATCGCCGCCTCCGCCGCCCCGCGCTCGTCGAGCGGGCGCTGCAGGTCATCTCCGTCCCATGCGCCCTTCCGCCCGGCTGAGGCGTGCCGCAACAGGATGCAGGGCACGGTATCCCCGTCGGGCGGGCCGACGTCCCCCACGGGAGCCAGCAGGCGCTCCAGCAGCCGGGCATCGTGGGTGTAGGTGAGGCGCTCCCCGGCCGCGGCCGCGGTCAGCCACTCCAGGCGGTCCACCTCGTCGCCGGGGACGAAGGGCGCGTCCGGCGGGTGATCCACCCGGGCCGCCCAGTAGTCCACCCGCTTGGGCCCGCTGTCCACCTGATAGCGCACGGTGGCCAGCGGCCGCCCGAGCACGGGGCGGATGCCCGTCTCCTCGGTCACCTCGCGCACGGCCGCCATCAGCACGTGCTCGCCCGGTTCGAGCTTGCCCTTGGGAAACGTCCAGTCGCTGCGCCTGGGCCGGTGGATGAGCACCACCTCGATGCCGCCGCCGGCCGGCCGGTAGAGCACGGCTCCGGCCGCCTTGACCTCGACGCCCGGCCAGGCTGGGTTCGGCCGGGGCCGGGTGGGCTGGCCGGTCACCTGGTGCCGGTCCTCCCGGAGGAGACGCGTCTGCCGGTCGCGCGTTCCCGCTCGGAGAGGTGCCGTTGCTTGGCCCGCCGCCGGTCCGCCTCCGACGCCGACCGCCCGCCCGTCTGCCTGATCTGAACCAGGTAGGCCTGCAGGTCAAGCAGCGGCACGCCGTTGGCGTCCAGGTGGTGCCGGGTCCAGGTACCGTCCGTGTCCAGCCACCAGGACGCGGTGGTGTCAGTCATCGCCAGAGTGAGCAGGTCGCGCAGCTGCTTCTGGTGTCCCGGATCGTTTACCCGGACGAGAAGCTCAACCCGGCGGTCCAGGTTTCGGTGCATCAGGTCCGAGCTGCCCAGCCAGACCTCCTGGGCGTCGCCGGCGGACTTGGTCCGGCCCGCCAGCTCGGCGGGCCCGAACCCGTAGACTCGCGCGTGCTCCAGGAACCGGCCCAGTATGCTGCGCACCCGGATCGTCTCCGACAGCCCGGGAACGCCGGGGCGCAGCGAGCAGATCCCCCGTATCCACAGGTCGATGGGCACGCCCGCCATCGAAGCGCGGTAGAGCGCGTCCATGATGGCCTCGTCGGTCAGCGAGTTGCACTTGAACTGGATCTGGGAGGGCAGTCCCGCCTCGGCGTTCTGCGCCTGGCGGTTGATCCGGTCCACCAGCCCGGCCCGCAGCCCCTCGGGGGCCACCAGCAGCCGCCGGTACGAACGTTTCCTGCTGTAGCCGGTGAGGTTGTTGAACAGGTCGGTGACGTCCTCCCCCACCGTGGGGTCGGCGGTGAGCAGCCCGAAGTCCTCGTAGAGCCGGGCGGTGGTCGGGTGGTAGTTACCGGTGCCGATGTGGCAGTAGCGGCGCAGCCCGCCGTCCGGCTCCTCCCGCACCACCAGCGCGGCCTTGGCGTGCGTCTTCAACCCGACGTAGCCGTACACGACGTGGCAGCCCGCCTCCTCGAGCTTGCGCGCCCAGGCGATGTTGGCCCGCTCGTCGAACCTGGCCTTGATCTCCACCACCACCACGACCTGCTTGCCGGCTTCCGCGGCATCGACCAGCGCGTCCACGATCGGTGACTCGCCGCTGGTCCGGTACAGCGTCTGCTTGATGGCCAGCACCGCGGGATCGGCGGCCGCATCGACGATCAGCCGTTCCACGCTGGTGGTGAACGAGTCGTAGGGATGGTGCACCAGCACGTCGTGGTCGGCCAGCACCGAGAAGATGTCCGTGTCCTGCGGGATGGCCGCTTCCGAGGGGACGAACGCGGGGTACTTCAGGTCACGCAGGTCGAGATCGGCAATGGCCGAAAGGCCGGACAGGTCGAGCAGGCCGGGGACCCGGTACACCGCCCTCCTGTCGATGCTCAGCTCGGTGACCAGCCGCTCGAGGACGTCGCTGGAGATGGACTCCTCCACCTCGAGCCGGACGGCCGGCTCGAACCGGTGCCGCTGCAGTTCCCGCTCCAGCGCCTGCAGCAGGTCCTCGGTGACGTCTTCGTCGATCTCCAGGTCGCGGATGCGGGTGACCCGGAAGGGGTGGTGCTCCAGCACGTCAAGGCCGACGAACAGCTCGTTGAGATGAGCCGCGATCACGTCCTCGAGCGGGACGAACCGCTGCGGCGAGACGGTCAGGAACCTGGGCAGCAGCGGCGGTACTTTCACCCGGGCGAACATCGTCTCGCCGGTTTCCGGGTCGGCCACCATGACCGCGAGGCTGAGCGACAGGCCGGAGATGTAAGGGAACGGGTGGGCCGGGTCCACCACGAGGGGGGTGAGCACCGGATAGATCCGCTCACGGAACAGCCGGTGCAGGCCGCTCTGCTCGGCGGCCGACAGCTCCTTCCAGCGCAGGATCTCGATCCCCTGGGCGGCCAGGTCGGGCTGGATCGTGTTGATGTAGCAGGCGGCGTGCCGCAACGTCAGCTCGCCGGCGATCTCGAGCACGTTCTCCAGCACCTGGGTGGGCCTGCGGCCGGCATGGCCCTCGACGGGAAGCCCGGCGGCCATCCGGCGGACCAGGCCGGCCACGCGCACCATGAAGAACTCATCCAGGTTGCTGGCGAAGATGGCCATGAACCTGACCCGCTCCAGCAGCGGAACCGCAGGATCCTCGGCCAGTTCGAGCACCCGCTGGTTGAACCGGAGCCAGCTCTCCTCGCGCTCGAGATACCGGTCTGCGGGCAGGTCGTGCCGCGGCTTTTCCGCCTTCGTCACGACAGGCGTGCCGGCTGACTGCGCATCCGGGCTCGAAGTGACGCGCGCACTGCCGATGGTCATGCCTCCATTCTCCCCACGATCGCAGCGGTTTACCGACTACGCGGACCTCAGCTTGTCATGCAGGAAGGTCAGGGTGCGATCCCAGGCGAGCATAGCCGCGGCCTCGTGGTAGACCTCCGGCCTGTCGTCGTTGAAGAAGGCGTGCTCGGTCCCGGCGTAGTCATCGACGGTCACCTGGCCGCCGGCGTCGGAGATGAGCTGCCTGGCCTGCTGGATGCCGGGCGCCATCGATCCGCCCTCGGCCTCGTCGGCGTGGATGAGGGCCGCCTTACCGCTGTAGTTCTGCCAGGATGGCTGCATCCGCTCCCAGCCCATCGCCGGGTAGAAGGCCACCGCCGCCGTGATGTGCTGGGACAGCGTGCCCGCCCACAGCGCCAGGCTTCCGCCCATGCAGAACCCGACCGCGCCGACGGCCCCGCTGCCGTCGGGCCGCACGGCCAGGTACGTGGCGGCGCCCGCGATGTCCTTCGCGGCCTGGTCCATGGCCAGACCCATCAGCAGCCGCTGCGCCTCGTCCGGCTCGCGCGCGGCCTGCCCGTGGAAGAAGTCCGGGGCCAGGGCCAGGAATCCGGCGGCGGCCAGCCGGTCCGCCACCGAGATGATATGGGGGACCAGTCCCCAGTACTCCTGGATCACGACGACGGCGGGCACCTGCTCGCGGGCGGCCGCGGGCGGCACCGCCAGGTAGCCCTCGGAGGTTCCGCCGTTGCTCTGGTAGTTGATCATCTCGCCCATGGCCAGCAGCCTGGCACGGCGCCGCCGGGTTAGGCTAGGCCCGCGATGCCGCTGCGTAAACCCGTTCTGGCGCTGGTGCTCGCCGCGGTCGTCCTGGGTACGGGCGGCGCAGCAGCCCAGCCACCGGTGGTGGCGCCGCTGCGGTACGGCGGGATCGCGGCCGATCCGCGCGCGCCCGACGGCATCGCCTCCTTGCCGTCCGGGCCGCACGCGGCGGCCCGGCCGCCCGATGCCGCCCAGCGGCGCTGGCTGGCCAGCGGACTGGTGTCCGGCGCGACCGGGGCGCAGCACGCCATGGCGGCCCGGGCCCTGCTCGACGTCAGGCTGCTCACCCAGCCCGATGGCGCGGTCGCCGCGGCCTGGCGCCCGGGCTGGGAGTACGCCTGGCCCCGCGATTCGAGCTGGGTTGCGGCCGCTCTCGCGGTGACCGGGCACGGCGGCACGGCGCTGGGCATCCTGCGGTTCCTGGCCCGGGTCCAGCCGCGAACAGGCATCTGGGCCGCGCGGTATGAGCTTTCCGGCGATGCGCCGGTCCGGGACGGACGGCCCGCTGAGCTGGACGCGGTCGGCTGGTTCCCGTGGGCGGCATGGATCTGGTACACCACGCAGCGCAGCGACCGCGCGACCCGCCGGGCGCTCGGGGACCTGTGGCCGGCTGTGCATAACGCGGCCGACGCGACGGTCGAGCTGCTGGGCCCGGACGGGCTGCCGCCGGCCTCGCTGGACTACTGGGAGGACCGGGTGTCCTCGGTCACCCTGGGCATCGCGGCGCCGCTGTGGACCGGGCTGCGCGCCGCCGCCGGACTAGCCCGCGCGCTCGATCACGCCGACGACGCGGGGCGCTGGTCGGCCGCGGCCCGCCGCCTCGGCCAGGCCATCCGGGTCAGCTTCGGCGCCAGCGGGTACCAGCGCACGCCGGACTCCGGCAGCGGGGCGGATGCGGCCGTCACCTTCCTGGGGCCGCCCTTCGCCCCGGCGACTTCCGCCGTCCGGCAGGCCGTCGCCGCGACGGCGCGCCAGCTCACGCTGCCGAACGGGGGCAGCGCGTGGGGCGGCGCCGCCGGTGAGGCCTGGACAGCGGAAACCGCCTTCTTCGCGCTCTACGACGCGGCCTGCGGTGACCACGCGGGCGCCGGCCACTGGCTGGACTGGCTGGCCGCTCACCGCACCGGGTACGGCTCGCTGCCCGAGCAGGTCAACGCCCGCGGGCAGCCCGCCTCGGTCGCCCCGCTGGCCTGGACGGACGCGATCGTCCTGCTCGCGCTGGCGGCGCAGCGGCATCCGCTGCCGATGCCCTAGAGATGGTGGTACCGGGCCGCGGTCAGTGCCACTGGTACTGGCGCCATTGGTACTGGCGCCAGTTGGCGCCCTCGCCGGACTGCCAGTAGCGGCGCATATTACGCCGGAACCGGGCCACCGCGAAGACTCCCGCCAGGCTCGCCACCAGGAATAGCGCCAGGACGAACTGGAAGAACGCGAAGAAGATCCAGCCCGCGCCCGGGATCACGAGCGCGGCGATCAGCGCGAACGCCGCCAGCGGCCACAACCGCGGCCCGCGCCGGAAGGCGAGCCCGCCGGCGGGCCGCAGCGGCCCGGCCAGCGCCGGCACCGGCGCCGGGCCGGGAAGGTCGGTCATGACGCGCCGCAGGTCCCCCGCGGTCTTCGCGCCGAGGGCGGCGGAGAGCCGCTCGTCCAGCTCTTCCTGGGAGAGCCGGCCCTCGGCGAAGTGCTCGCGCAGCCGGGCCGTCACGCGCTCCCGGTCGGCGTCCGAAACCCGGATGCGATCGTCCATTCTGCTATCCCCGCTCATCTAGAACTCTTGCTGCTGGTCTGGTTCGCCGGTATCCCCGGCCAGGATCCGGTAGAGCTCGCGCCGGGTCTGCTCCAGCAGCTGCTCGGCCGCCTGGACTTGCTCGGGCGTGCCGGCGTGCGCGAGCTGTACGATCCCGCCGCCCAGCCGGGCCGCCTCGGCGAACAGCCCGGGTACCTCCCAGGCCTCCTGCTGAGCCGTCGACTCCCAGGCGCCGCGCGCCATCTCGGGGTGCTGCTCGACGTACTCGCGGCCCGCCTCGGTCAGCTGGAACGTGCGCCGGCCGCCTGATTCCTCGCCGTCTATCAGCCCCTCGTCGGCGAGCTGCGACAGCGCGGGATAGACCGCGCCGGGGCTCGGCCGCCAGGCGCCGCCGCTGCGCTCCTCGATCTCGGTCATGATCTGGTAGCCGTTGCGCGGGGCTTCCCGCAGCAGGGCCAGGATCGCGGCGCGCACGTCGCCGCGGCCGGCCTTGGGGCCGCGCGCCGGGCCGGGCGGTCCGGGCGGTCCCGGCCACCAGCCGCCCCAGGACCCGCCGAAGCCGCCGCCCCAGGGCCCCGGGCCCTTGCGGCCGCCGAAGCCCTTCGCGTGCGGCCCGCCCTTCCAGGGGCCGCCCTTCCACTGACCGCCGGCCAGGGCCTGCAGGCCACGGCGGATCTGCTCGAGCAGGTCGCCCGGGCAGTCGAATATTCCGAACGAGCCGGGGCCGGACTCACCGGCGCCGGAAGCTGCCGCCATCATCCGCTCTCCGCCTACCTCTCACGATACGATCACGATATATCGATAGGGTAGGCGAGCAGCCCGGCCTAGTCAAGTTATAACTCGATCCCGGTGAACGGCTTATAACTCGATCCCGGTGAACCGCCCGAACAGGGTCAGCAACGCCTCCGGGGCTTCGATCTGCGGCAGGTGCCCGGCGCCGGGCACGAGGCAGAACGTGGCGCCGGAGATGGCCGCGGCGAACTGCTCGCCGTAGGCCGGCGTCGCTATCCGGTCGGCCTCGCCCCAGACCACGAGCGTGGGCGCGGCGATGCCCGCCAGCCGCGCGGCCAGGCCCGGATCGGCCATCGACGTCCCGCCGTAGGCCTGCAGGGCCGCCCGGTTGCCCGCGGTGACGGCCTTCTGCTCGTCGGTCAGCGCGGACAGGTCGATACGGTGCGCGTCCGGATCGGCGTAGCTGAGGTCGACCACCTGGTCGAGCGTCAGCGAGAAGAAGTCCGCCACGGGGTGCTCGGCGCTGGCCACGCCCACCGCGTCGACCAGGATGAGCGAGCCGACGCGGTCGCCGGCGCACAGCGCGAGCTCGGCGGCGACCCAGCCGCCGACCGAGCTGCCCACGACCGTCACCCCGGTCAGGCCGAGCTGGCCGAGCAGGTCCCGGTAGACCTCGGCGAGCTTGCGGACCGAATCGAGCCCGGCGGGGCGCGGGGTGCCGCCGAACCCGGGGTGGACAGGGGTCAGTACCCGCAGCGGGTACCGGGCAGCCACCAGGTCGGCGAATCCGGCCACCGAGTCAGGGCCGGCGCCGCCGTGCAGCAGCAGGACAGGGCGGCCCTGCCCGCGTTCGGTGACCGTGACCGGGACGGCGCCGGTGGCTGAGGGCACCGTGTACGCGGCCGTGCCCACGGGTTCGGCGTAGTCGGTGGCCACCTCGGTGGCGTACCGCCCCATGACCTCGGTGGTGGCTTCGGGGGTCAGGGTCGCGCCCTGCTCGGTCAGCGCGCGCAGGTCGCGGAAGTACTGCACGTACAGGTCGGGCGTGAACGTGTTCAGCAGCACCAGCGGCTCCCCGGCCGGGTTGGCGAACGTGTGCGGCGCGCCCGGCGGGATCATCGCCAGGGTGCCGGCCGGCGCGTCGTATGTCTTCGTGCCGACCGTGAACCGGGCGGTGCCGGAGACCACGTAAAAGCCCTCGTCGTGCCGGGTGTGCCGGTGCTGGGGCGGGCCGTCGCTGTGCGGGGCGACGGTGATCTCGCCGATCCCGAGGCGGTGACCGGTGGTCCCCCCGTCCTCCAGGATCCGCATCGTGGCGGACCCCAGGGGCACCACCTCGCCGCCGGAGGGGCCGACGATCGAAGCCTTGACCATGCTGCGTTCTCCAGTCTGTGAGAGTTAACTCTCATGACGATAGCTAGCACTTATAACTGATGCAAGGCTACTCTCGTAAAGAGAGACCACCATCACATTAGGGGAGGCGCAGACCGATGACCGTTAAGGACGTGCGCGCGAACCAGAAGACGCGGACCCGCGCGGCCATCATCGACGCCTGCCTGGAGCTCACCCGCTCAGGGGCCGATGTGACGATGCCGCGGGTCGCGCGCGCGGCCCTGGTGTCCGAGGCCACCGCGTACCGCTACTTTCCCGACCTGGTCTCGCTGCTGCGCGAGACCCTGGCGGACCTGTGGCCGGACGCGGCGCAGGCGCTCGCGCCGGTCGCCGGCTCGGCCGACCCGGCCGAGCGCATCGCCTTCGCCTGCGAGTACCTGATGCGCGGGGTGTACGCCTACCGGGGGGCGGTGCGCGCGATGATCTCCCACACGATCGCGGCGCCCGCGCCCGCGCAGGCCCGGCCGGGCATCCGCTTCGACCTGATCGATTACGCCCTGGCGCCGTTCGAGGACGCCGGGCGGCCGCCGTCTCTCCCCCCCGGGGCGATGGCCCGCCTGAAGGAAGGCCTCGCGATCGTCGTCAGCGCCGAGGCGCTGTTCGTGCTCACCGACCTGTGCGGGCTCCAGCCCGACGCCGCGATCGCGAGCGCGGCGCGCACCGCCGCCACGCTTACCGACGCCGCCTTCACCGGCGCGTAACCTGGCCCCGGAGGCCGCGATGTGCCGCTTGTTCGGGCTGACCGCCGGGACCGTACGGGTCCCGGCCACGTTCTGGCTGCTGGACGCGCCCGACTCGCTGGAGGCGCAGAGCCGCCGCAACCCCGACGGCAGTGGCATCGGGTTCTTCGCCCCCGATGGTTCGCCGGTGCTGGACAAGCAGCCGGAGCCCGCGTTCACCGACGAGGAGTTCATCCACGAGGCCAAACGGGCCGAATCGACGACCTTCGTCGTGCACGTGCGGTACGCGACCGCCGGCGGGCGGACGGTGCACAACACCCACCCGTTCGCGATGCACGGCCGCGTCATGGCGCACAACGGCGGGTTCGGCGAGCTGCCGCGGCTAGAGCGGCAGCTCGGCTCTTATCTCAGCCTGGTCGGCGGGGACACCGACTCCGAGCGGTTCTTCGCGCTGATCACCCAGCAGGCCGACGCCCACGGCGGAGACCTCGGCGCGGGCATGACCGCCGCGGCCCGGTGGATCGCCGCCCGGCTGCCGCTCTCCTCGCTGAACACGGTCATCGCCACCCCGGACGAGCTGTGGGCGCTGCGCTATCCGGATCAGCATGCCCTGCACATCCTCGAGCGTCCGGGCGGGGCATCGGCCGGCCTGCACGTGCGCAGCGCGACCTCGTCGATACACGCTCCGGGCCTGGACGCCGCCGGGTCGGTGGTCATCGCGTCCGAGGAGCTTGACGGGGAGAGCGGCTGGCGCATGCTCGCCCCCGGCGAGCTCGTGCACGTGCGGCCCGACCTGAGCATCGAATCTTCGGTGGCGATCACGGACCCGCCGGCCCGGCTGGTGCCGCTCCCCCCTGACAACCCGAACATCGACACCTGACGACCGGCCGGTTCAGGACCCGGGGGCGGGACCGGCGGCGGCCTCGACGGCCGAGACGATAGCGGCGGCCGCCTGCCGGATGTCGCCCTCGGTGGTCGACCAGTTGGACACCGAGAACCTGATCGCGGGCTCGCCGCGCCAGCTCGTCCCGCCCAGCCAGCACGTCCCGTCCCGCTGCACCCGCTCGATCACCGCCGCCGTGTCGGCCCCTCGCACACGCAGCAGCACCTGGTTCAGCACCACGTCGTTCAGCACCTCCACCGACGGGCAGCGCGACAGCTCGCTGGCCGCCAGCCGGGCCAGCGCGCAGCAGCGCTCCACCAACTCGGCCACGCCGTGGCGGCCGAGCGACCTGAGCGCGGCGTAGACCGGCAGCGCGCGGGCCCGCCGGGACGACTCGGGGGTGAAAGCGAACGAGTCCCGCTCCCCCGAACCCGGAAGGTAGGCGGCGGTCAGGCCGAGCGCGGCGGCGAGCGCCGCGGGGTCGCGGACGATGGCCAGGCCGCAGTCGTACGGCACGTTGAGCCATTTGTGCCCGTCCGTGGCCCAGGAGTCCGCCTCGGCGGCCCCCGCGGCCAGCGAGCGCAGCGCCGGACTGGCCGCCGCCCACAGCCCGAACGCGCCGTCCACGTGCAGCCACGCCTGTCCGCGGTCCCGCACCAGCGCGGCGATCTCGTCGAGCGGGTCGAAGGCTCCGGTGTTCACCTCGCCGGCCTGGGCGCAGACGAGCGCGGGACCATCGGCCTGCTCCAGCGCGCGTCGCAGCCCGGCTGGCGTCATCCGGCCCTGGTCATCGGCGGGCACCCGGCGCAGGCCGGCCGAGCCGAGGCCGAGCAGCCGCACTGCCTGGATCAGCGTCGCGTGCGCCTGCTCGCCCGCGATCACCGTCAGCTCCGGAGCGTGCCGCAGCCCGTCCGCCTCCGCGTCCCAGCCCGCGGCGGCCAGCAGGGCATGGCGCGCGGCGGCCAGGCAGGAGAAGTTCGCCATCTGGGCGCCGGTCACGAAGCCGACCACGCACCCGGCCGGGAGGCCGAGCAGGTCAAGCAGCCAGCCGCTGGCGATCTCCTCCACCACGGCGGCGGCCGGCGACATGACCCATAGGCCCGCGTTCTGATCGAAGGCCGACACCAGCCAGTCGGCCGCCAGCGCCGCGGGCAGCGTGCCCCCGGTCACGAAGCCGAAGTAGCGCGGGCCCGCGGACGCGACCAGGCCCGGCTGGAGGGCCGTGGCGAGCTCGTCGATCACCCGGGCCGGGTCGGTGCCCGCGTCGCCGAGCTCGGTCGCCAGCCGGGGGCGCAGCTGGCCGGGGTCGACCGGGACCCCGACCGCCCGCTCCCCCAGGGTCGTCAGCCAGCCGGCGGCCGCGTTCGCCGCGTGCCGCAAAGGTACCTCGTACATTCCACGCAGCGTACGACGGCCGGGCAAGGAGATTGCGGGGCGGATCGGGCGTTTCTATCATGAATGTGAGACAGGTAACACGCGGATGTATCACCCTCGTGCCTGGTCCTGTCGTCCGCGAGGCGGAAGTAGGCGGCGATGTACCTGGTCAGGGAGCCGGCGGGAGCCGGACGCAGGGCGGCTGGCGGGCCGGGCGTGGGCCCGGCGCTACTGCTCTTCCTGACCGAGCCCGCCCGGGGACTGGCCGACCTGGCGGCGCTGCCGTTAGCGGCGCCCTGGCTGGCGAGGGCACGGCGCGGCGACGGTCACGCCGTGCTCGTGCTGCCCGGGCTGCTGGCCTCGGACTTCAGCACGGCGCCGCTGCGGCGGTTCCTGTGCTGGCTCGGTTATGACGTGCACGGCTGGGAACTCGGCCGCAACCAGGGCCCGACCGAGGCCGTGTGGGACGGGCTGCCGCTGGCGCTCGCGATCCTCGCGGCCCGGGCAGGCGGGCCGGTCTCGCTGGTGGGCTGGAGCCTGGGCGGGATCTACGCCCGGGAACTGGCCCGTGACCACCCGCACCTGGTCCGGCACGTGATCACCCTGGGCAGCCCGTTCGCGGTGACCGACCTGCGGCGCAGCCGCGCCGACGGCACCTATTACCGCCGCAGCCGCCTGCACGCGGCCGGGCTGCCCACTCGTGAACAGGTGGCCCGGCCCATCGGCGTCCCGTCCACGGCCGTGTACTCGCGGCACGACGGCATCGTGTGCTGGCAGAACTGCGTCGAGCCGGAAACGGCGCTGCACCAGAACGTCGCGGTGCGCTGCAGTCACCTGGGCTTCGGGGTCGACCCGGCGACGTTGTGGCTGATCGCCGACCGGCTCGCGGCCCCGGCCGGTCAGCCGGGCCGGTTCCGCCCGCCGGCCTGGCTGCGCCCGCTCTACCCCGGTCCCCGGTAGCATGCAGCAGCTCACCGGGCTGGACGCCTTCTTCCTCACGCTCGAGACGGCCCACTCCACCGGGCACGTCGGCGGGGTTTCCGTGCTGGATCCGCGCGGAGCCCGCGAGCCGCTGACCCTGGCGCGGCTCACCGGGCTGGTGGCCGAACGGCTGCCGCTGGCCCCGCCGGTCCTGCGGCGCAAGCTGTTGCACGTGCCGTTCGACCTGGACCAGCCCTACTGGGTCGACGATCCCGACTTCGACATCGAGTACCACATCAGGGAGCTCGCGCTGCCCCGGCCCGGGTCAGAGGCCCAGCTCACCGAGCAGGTCGCCCGGCTGCACGCCCGGCCGCTGGACAAGACCCGGCCGCTGTGGGAGATCTACCTGATCACCGGGCTGGCCCGGCGCCGGATCGCCGTCTACACCAAGATTCACCACGCCGCGATCGACGGCGTGTCCGGCGCGGAGTTGCTGACCGTGCTGCTGGACCTCAGCCCGGACGGACGCGAGATCCCGGCCAGCGCGCCGTTCCGCCCGGCCGCGGCGCCGAACCGCGCGGTGCTGTCGGTGCTCGCCGCCGCGCGGCTGGCCTGGCGGCCGGTGCAGACGGTGCGCCTCACGGGCGGAGTCGTGCGCGTGCTGCCGGCCCTGGCCCCGGCGCTGAGCCCGGTGGTCGGCGGCCTGCTCGGGCTGGACCGCGGCGACGGCGGGGTGATCCACACCGCGGCCGGGCGCGCCCCCGGCACGCCGTTCAACCAGCCGATCACGCCGCACCGGCGGGTCGCGTTCCGCAGCGTGCCGCTCGACGAGGTCAAGGCGGTCAAGAACGCCTTCGGGTTCTCGGTCAACGACGTGGTGCTGGCGATGTGCGCGGGCGCGCTGCGGCGCTGGCTCACCGACCACGCTGCGCTGCCCGAGCTGCCGCTGGTGGCGATGATCCCGGTCTCGGTGCGGGATCCGGGCAGCGAGGGCGCGATGGGCAACAAGGTCTCGGCCATGCTGGCCACGCTGCCCACGCACGCCGCCGACGCCGCAGCGCGGCTGCGGATCGCGCACGCCGCGACCGCGATCGCGAAGGCCCAGCAGGCGGCGATCCCGCAGGGCCTGGTGGATCAGATCACCGATTTCGCCCCGCCCGCCCTGGCCGCCCGCGCGGCCCGGGTGGTGTTCGCCACCGGCGTGCTGCAACGATTGCCGCCCTTCAACCTCGTCATTTCCAACGTCCCCGGCCCGAACATTCCCGTCTACCTGGGTGGGGCGAAGCTGCTGGCGCACTACCCGGTGTCGGTGCTCACCGACGGGCTGGGCCTGAACATCACCGTGGTCGGCTACCTCGGCCAGCTGCATTTCGGGCTGGTCGGCTGCCGTGAGCTCGTCCCCGACATCGATGCCCTCGCCGGGTACGTGGTCGACGAGCTTGAGCTGCTGGTTAAGGCGGCTGAGCCGGCTCGCTAGCGGGTCACGGGCTGCCGCCCATGGCGCTGATCAGGTCGTCGCGGAAAATGCCGTGCTGCTCGCCGAACTTCGCCGCATCCTCGCTATCCACCGGATCGGGCAGCTCTCGCGCCGCGGCCTCGGCCGCCGGCTCATAACCCATCCGGCGCAGCAGGTCCACCACGCTCTGCCTGCTGAGTTCCATGATCATCACCCCTCGGGCGGGAAGCAGGCCTCCTGCAGCGCGGCCCGGCCGGCCAGCTTGACCCGGCCGCCGCGGCCGAGCGATTCGCCGAGGGCCCCCTCCGCCGTCTCGATCCGCAGCCAGTCCTGGTACGTCACGAGCCGCACCCCGCGGGCGGCGAGCTTGGCCGCCAGCGGGGACGCCGCACCCGGCCCGGCCTGCGGGTAGCGCAGCAGCCCGGCACGGGGCAGCGGGGCGTCGTCAGGTCCCGGCCCGCCGGCCAGATCCGCCAGCAGCGACCGGACGGTCTGCGCCGCGTCGGACTTGTTCGTGCCGATCACCCCGGTCGGGCCGCGCTTCAGCCAGCCGGCCACGTACTCGCGCGGCAGCGGCGCGCCGTCGGCGCCGATCACCCGGCCCTCGACGTTGGGCACGACGGCGGCGCGCTCGTCGAACGGGACGCCGGGCAGCGGCACGCTCTGGTAGCCCACGCTGCGCAGCACCATCGACACGTCGAGGGTCTCCAGCTCCCCCGTCCCGGTAAATGCGCCCGACTCGTCCAGCCGGGTGCGCTCCAGCACCAGCCGCTGCACCCGGTGGTCGCCCTGAATCTCTACCGGGCGCAGCCAGAACCTGACCGTGAGCCTGCGCGGCTGCCCGGCAGGCTCGCGCGCCGCCCAGTCGCTGATCACCTTGTAGTTGCCGCGCACGTGCCGGTCGCTGACGGCCAGTTCGGCGCTCGCGCCGGTGGGGTCGAACGCGTCCAGGTCGGCCTCCGCGGCCGGCACCGTGATATCCACCCCGGACAGCTCGCCGAGCTCGCGCAGCTCCTTGGTGGTGAACTTGGCCTGGGCGGGACCACGCCGGCCGATCATGTACACCTCGCGGACCTTGCTGGCCATCAGCGCCTCGAGCACCGGCTGCGGCACGTCGGTGTCGCGCAGCTCGGCCGGGTCCCTGGCCAGGATGCGGGCCACGTCCACGGCAACGTTGCCGACGCCGATCACCGCGACGGACTCGGCGTCCAGGGTGAAGGCCTCCGGATCGATGTCCGGGTGCCCGCAATACCAGTTGACGAAGTCGGTCGCCGCGTAGCTGCCCGGCAGGTCCTCGCCGGGGATGCCGAGGTGGCGGTCGCGCATCGCGCCGGTCGCGTACACGACCGCGTCGTAGCTGGCCAGCAGGTCGTCCCGGGTCACGTCCTCGCCGAGGTGGACGCCGCCCAGGAACCCGACGTCCGGGTGCTCGAGCACCTTGCGCAGGTACTCGGCGATCGACTTGATCGACTTGTGATCGGGGGCGACGCCGTACCGGACCAGGCCGTACGGGGTCGGCAGCCGGTCCAGCACTTCGACCCGGACCGACGGCGGCTGCGGCAGCGCCGCAGCCTGCTTGATCAGCGCCTCGGCCGTGTACAGGCCGGCCGGCCCCGAGCCGATGACGGCGACGGTGAGCGAGGTCATGCCTGCGGGTCACGCACCAGGTCGGGGGTGCGGCTGGCCACCGCCTCGGTGATCTGCCGAGCCAGGTGCTGCGCGGTGAGACCGGCCTCGGCCAGCACCTCGTTGCGCGAGCCGTGGGCCAGGAACTCCTGCGGCAGGCCGAACGTCCTCGCCGGGGTGTCCACGTCGTGATCGCGCAGCAGCCGGCACACCGCGTCACCGAACCCGCCGGACCGCCCGTTGTCCTCGACCACGACGACCAGGCGGTGCTGGGCGGCCGCCCCGGTCAGCGCCTCGTCCAGCGGCTTGAGCCAGCGCGGGTCCAGCACCGTGACGCCGATGCCCTGGTCGGCGAGCCGCTGCGCGGCCTGGGCACAGGTCACCGCCATCGGGCCGGCCCCGACCAGCAGCACGTCCGCGGCCGCGTCGCCCGGCTCGTGCAGCACGTCCATCGAGCCCAGGCGGCGCACGGCTTCCAGCTCCCCGCCGACGGTGCCCTTGGGGTAGCGGATCGCGGTCGGCCCGTCGGTGATGACCATCGCCTCGTTGAGCAGTTCGGCCAGCCGGATCGCGTCCCGCGGCGCGGCGATCCTCATCCCCGGTATCAGCTGCAGGATCGAGCCGTCCCACATGCCGTTGTGGCTGGCGCCGTCCGGGCCGGTCACCCCCGCGCGGTCGAGCGCGATCGTGACCGGGAGCCGGTGCAGCGCGACGTCCATCAACGCCTGGTCGAAGGCGCGATTGAGGAACGTCGAGTAGATCGCCACCACCGGGTGCAGCCCGCCCATGGCCAGGCCCGCGGCGCAGGTCATCGCCTGCTGCTCGGCGATGCCGACGTCGAACACCCGGTCCGGGAACGCGCACGCGAACGGCCCGAGCCCCGTGGGGTGGAGCATCGCCGCGGTCAGCGCGACCACGTCGGGCCGGCGCGCGCCGATCGCCACGAGCTCGTCGCCGAACACCTCCGACCAGGACCGCTGGGGCGCGCCAGCCGCGTGCCCGGGCGGCGCAGCCCCCGGGACCTGGTGCAGGCAGTCCTTCTCGTCCTGCTCGGCCAGCGGGTAGCCGTACCCCTTCTTGGTGATCACGTGCACGAGCACCGGCGCGCCGAAGCCGGCCGCCCGGCGCAGCGCGTGCTCCACCATCTCCTCGTTGTGGCCGTCGATCGGCCCGACGTACTTCAGCCCGAGGTCCTCGAACAGCACCTGCGGCTGCAGCACGTCCTTGATGCCCTTCTTTATCCCGTGCAGCGTGTCGTACAGCGGCGGCCCGAGGATCGGGGCGCGCGGCAGGGTGGTCTTGATGTAGTCGAGCACGTTCTCGTACCGCTGCGACACCCGCACCGAGGCCAGGTGATCGGCCAGGCCGCCGATCGTCGGCTGGTAGGAGCGGCCATTGTCGTTGACCACGATGACCAGCCTGCTGTCGCGCGCCACCGAGATATTGTTCAGCGCCTCCCAGGCCATCCCGCCGGTCAGCGCGCCGTCGCCGATCACGGCGATCACGGTGCGGTCGGTCTCGCCCCGCAGCTTGTAGGCCTTGGCCAGCCCGTCGGCGTAGCTCAGGCTGGTAGAGGCGTGCGAGTTCTCCACGATGTCGTGCTCGGACTCGGCCTGGCTCGGGTAGCCCGAGACGCCGCCGCGCTGGCGCAGCGTGCCGAACTGCGCCTGCCGCCCGGTCAGCAGCTTGTGCACGTACGCCTGGTGGCCGGTGTCGAAGATGATCCGGTCCATCGGCGAGTCGAACACCCGGTGCAGCGCGATGGTGAGCTCCACCACGCCGAGGTTGGGCCCGAGGTGACCGCTGGTCCTCGACACCACGTCGATGAGGACGTCCCGGATCTCCGCGGCCAGCAACGGAAGCTGCTCACCGGTGAGCTTCTTCAGGTCCTGGGGACCATTGATCGACTCCAGAAGGGTCAACTGCCTGCTCCCTTGAACGACGGCGCGCGCCAGGTTTCCCCGAAGTCTATTTCGGCCTGGCGCTGTGGCACGCCCAACCTGTCACACTAGCGGCATGCAAACCCTGGTGGTGGACCACCCGCTGGTGGCGCACAAGCTCACCACGCTGCGCGATTCCGGTACGGAAGCCCCGACGTTCCGCAGGCTTGCTGACGAGCTGGTCACCCTGCTCGCCTACGAGGCCACCCGCGAGATGCGGGTGCAGCCTGTGTCGGTGCAGACTCCGGTCGCCCCGGCCCGCGGCGTCAAGCTGGCCCGGCCGGTCCCGCTGGTGGTGCCGGTGCTGCGGGCCGGAATCGGCATGCTGGACGGGATGGCCCGGCTGCTGCCGATGGCCGACGTCGGCTTCGTCGGCCTGGTCCGGGACGAGGAGTCGCTGATCGCGTCGGCCTACGCGGACCGGCTGCCGTCCGACCTGACCGGCCGCGACACGTTCGTCCTGGACCCGATGCTGGCCACCGGCGGGACGCTGGAGACCGTGATCGGCATGCTGGCCGAGCGCGGCGCGGCCACCGTGACCGCGGTGTGCCTGCTGGCCGCGCCCGAGGGGATCGACCGGGTCGGGGCCGCGTACCCGGACGGCGGCGACGTTCCGGTCCGGGTGGTCACGGCCACGGTGGACGAGCGGCTGAACGACCGCGGCTACATCGTGCCGGGGCTCGGCGACGCCGGCGACCGGCTCTTCGGGAAGATCTGAGTAACACTAAGACCGTGAGCCAGCGCGTCCGGACGGCGATCCGGGTCGAGGGCACCGTCCAGGGCGTCGGCTTCCGGCCGTTCGTCTTTTCACTGGCGAGCCGGCTCGGGCTCGGCGGAGTAGTGGGCAATGACGTGAATGGCGTGTTCGCCGAGGTCGAGGGTTCACCCGGCGCCGTTCGGAAATTCATTCTCGCTCTGGAGAACGAGGCACCGCCGCTGGCGAGGATCGAACGGATAACCACCAGGGATATTCAGCCGAACGGTTCCGATTCGTTCGCCATCGCGCCCAGCCAGCCCGGCGGGGCGCGGCGCGCGCTCGTGCCGGCCGACACCGCGACCTGCGCGGACTGCCTGGCCGAGCTGGCCGACCCGGCGGACCGGCGGTTCGGTTACCCGTTCATCAACTGCACCAACTGCGGGCCCAGGTTCACGATCGTGCGCGACGTCCCGTACGACCGGCCGCTGACCACGATGGCCGGCTTCACCATGTGCCCACCGTGCGCGGCCGAGTACCACGATCCGGCCGACCGCAGGTTCCACGCCCAGCCCACATGCTGCCCGGCCTGCGGTCCGGGATTGTGGCTGGCCGGGGCGGACGGTGCCGTCCGGCCCGGTGAGCCGCTGGCCGGCGCGGTCGAGCTGATCGGGCAGGGGCGGGTACTGGCGCTGAAGGGGCTCGGCGGGTGGCACCTGGCGGTGGACGCGGCCGCCGAACAGGCCGCCGCGGCGCTGCGCGGCCGCAAGCACCGCGAGGACAAGCCGTTCGCGATCATGGTGGCCGACCTGGCCACCGCGCGGCGGCTGTGCGAGGTGGACGAGGCGTCGGCCGCGCTGCTGGCCAGCCCGCGGCGCCCGATCGTGCTCATGAGGCGGCGAATGGGCACCGGCGTCGCGGCCTCGGTGGCGCCGCGCAACCGGCAGCTGGGGATCATGCTCCCGTACACCCCGCTGCACCACCTGCTCCTCGCGGCGGTGGGTCGCCCCATCGTGCTGACCAGCGGGAACGTGTCCGACGAGCCGATCGCCTACCGAGACGACGACGCGCTGGCCCGGCTGGCCGCGATCGCGGACGCGTTCCTCGGTCACGACCGGGCCATCCACAGCAGGGCCGACGACTCGGTGGCGCTGGCGGTGGCGGGGCGGGAGATGCTGCTGCGCCGCTCCCGCGGCTACGCGCCGGAGCCGGTGGCGGTGCGGCCGGGCTTCCGCCGCCCGGTGCTGGCCTGCGGGGCCGAGCTGAAGAGCACGTTCTGCCTGGCCAAAGAGCACCACGCGTTCGTGTCGCAGCACATCGGGGACCTGGAGAACGCCGAGACGCTGCGGTCTTTCACCGAGGGCATCGAGCATTTCCGGCGGCTGTTCGACATCGAGCCGCAGCTGGTCGCGCACGACCTGCACCCCGAGTACCTGTCCACCAAGTACGCGGTGGATCTGGCCGATGAAGCCGGCCTGGATCTGGTCGGCGTCCAGCACCACCACGCGCACATCGCGTCCTGCCTGGCCGACAACGGCGAAGACGGCCCGGTCATCGGGGTGGCCTTCGACGGGACCGGCTTCGGCACCGACGGCACGATCTGGGGCGGCGAATTCCTCGTGGCCGGCCTGGCGGGCTTTGCCCGCGGGGGTCATCTGGCTCCGGTGCCGATGCCGGGGGGGACGGCCGCGATCAGGCAGCCGTGGCGGATGGCCGCCGCCTACCTCGACGCCGCGGGTTGGGGGGCCGGCGCGGCTGACGGCGGCGCGGGCCTGGGTGTGACGCGGCGCAACGAGCGGTACTGGGCCGCGGTGGTCTCGATGGCCCGCGCAGCGACGGCGGGGCGCGGTGTGAACGCGCCGCTTACCTCCAGCGCGGGACGGCTGTTCGACGCGGCCGCCGCGCTGCTGGGGGTGCGGGACACGGTGCACTACGAGGGCCAGGCCGCGATCGAGCTCGAGCAGCTCGCGGACGTTCACGAGCGAGGGGCCTACCGGGCGCGGGTCGAGCCGGGCGAGACGTTCGCGGTCCACGGCGCCGACCTGATCGCGGCGATCGTGGCCGACCTGCGGGCCGGCGTAGCCCGCGAGGTCATCGCCGCCCGGTTCCACGGCGGGGTCATCGCGCTCATCGAGGAAGGCTGCACGCTGCTGCGCGAACGGTCGGGGCTGGACACGGTGGCACTGTCCGGCGGCGTGTTCCAGAACCTGCTGCTACTGAACGGCGCCGTTTCCCGGCTGAAGTCGCGCGGTTTCCGCGTGCTGGTGCACTCCCGTGTCCCCTGCAACGACGGCGGCATCAGCCTCGGCCAGGCCGTGATCGCGTCGGCCGCCGACCAGGCATGATCATTTCCACTTTGCACACGGTACGGCCAAAATCCGGGGTGTTTTGTCTGGTTCGGTGGTCGGAACGTGTGCAAAGTCGCGGGCGTCAGCCGGGCTGGCTGAGCTGCAGCCAGTCGTACCAGGCCTGCATGCCGTCGCCGGTGACCGCCGAGAGCTGCAGCATGCGCGCGCCCGGGCTGAGCTGCCTGACGTCGGCCGCGTGCCGCCGGACGTCGAAGTCCACGTAGGGCAGCAGGTCGGTCTTGCTGACCAGCACGACGTCGGCCCGGCTGAACATGTGCGGGTACTTGGCCGGCTTGTCCGCGCCCTCGGTTACCGACGCGAGCACGATCCTGGCCGCCTCGCCCAGGTCGAACAGTGCCGGGCAGACCAGGTTGCCCACGTTCTCGATGACGACCACGGATCCCGGCCGAGGGTCGAGCGCGTGCAGCGCGTCGGCCACCATGACCGCGTCCAGGTGGCAGCCCACGCCGGTGTTGACCTGCACCACCTGGCAGCCGGCCGAGCTGATCCGGTCGGCGTCCAGGGCCGTCTCCTGATCTCCCTCGATAACCGCCAGGGCCAGCCGGCCGGCCAGCTCGCGCGCGGTCCGCTCCAGCAGCGTGGTCTTGCCCGCGCCCGGCGAGCTCATCAGATTGACGGCCACTACGCCGCGCTCGCGCAGCCACTCCCGGTTCCGCCCGGCCAGCTCGTCGTTGCGGGCCAGCACCTTCTGCTGCAGCACGACGGTCCGGTCATCGCCGTGGTCGTGCTCGCCGCCGTGGTGATGCGCGTGGCCGGGAGCGTGATCATGGTCGTGGCCCGATGGCACCAGGCGAAGCCGCGCCTTCCCCGAGCACCCGCAGGTCGCGCACATGTCAGGCCACCTTAACCGATGCGATCTTGAGATCGTGGCCGGGAGTCTGCGTGATCTCCAGGCTGGCGCCCTGCAGGCTGGTCCCCTCGGTGGCCAGCTCGAAGCAGAACAGCAACGAGTCGGGGACGACGCCGGACAGTTCGCCCACCTCCAGTCGCACGCAAGAGATCGTCGCGTCCGGCAGCCGTTCGGTCACCATGTCCAGCACACCCTCGATGATGGCCAGCTCGTGCACGTCGCCTCCGGGTTCAGCAGATGCGCGGCAGCGGATCGCCGACGAGCAGGTCGACGATCCTGGTCCCGCCGAACGACGTCTTGAGCTGCACGATCCCGGGCGGGCCCTCGGTGACGCGGCCGATGACCGCCGCCTGCTCGCCCTGAGGATGGGCCCGCAGCACCGCGACCGCGTCGGCGGCCTGGCCGCCGTCCACCACGGCGACCAGGCGCCCCTCGCACGCCACGTACATGGGGTCGATGCCGAGCAGCTCGGCGGCGCCGCGGACCACGTCGCGCACCGGGATCTCGTCCTCGACCGCGGACACCCCGACGTCGGCGGACTTGGCGATCTCGTTGAGTATGGTCGCCACGCCGCCGCGGGTCGCGTCGCGCAGCGCGCGCACCCCGGGCACCGCGTCCAGCAGCGCGGCGGCCAGCCCGGCCAGCGGCGCGGTGTCGGACCGCAGGTCGGCCTCGATGTCGAGCTCGCCGCGGGCCAGCATGATCGTGACGCCGTGGTCGCCGATCGGCCCGGACACGATGATCGCGTCACCCGGCACCGCGTTGGCCACGCCCAGGTGCACGTCGCGCTCGATCACGCCCACGCCGGCGGTGTTGACGTAGCAGCCGTCCGCCTTGCCCCGCTCTACCACCTTGGTGTCGCCGGTCACCACCTGGACGCCCGCGGCGTCCGCGGCCGCCCGCATGGACTGCACGATCCGGCTCAGGTCGGCGACCGGGAAGCCCTCCTCGAGGATGAAGCCCGCGGACAGGTACAGCGGCCGGGCCCCAGCCATGGCCAGGTCGTTCACCGTGCCGTTGACCGCGAGGTCCCCGATGTCGCCGCCGGGGAAGAACAGCGGCGAGACCACGTAGGAGTCGGTGGTCAGCGCCACCAGGGACCGGTCAAGCTGCAGCCGGGCCGAGTCCTCCAGCGGCTCGAGCAGCGGGTTGCGGAACGCGTCCAGGAAGATGGCCTCGATCAGCGTGTGCGTGGCCTTGCCGCCCGCGCCGTGCGACATCGTGATCCGCTCTTCCCTGACCCGGGGCCGGCGGCGCCTGGCCCGGTCGATCCGGTCCAGCACCTGCTGCTCGCGGTCGGCGGGCTGCTCGCGGCGAGGCCGGTCCGGCCCTGCGTGCTGCTCGTGCTCGCGCAGCGCCTCGGCGATCCACCCGCCCGCGCCGGCGGCCTCCTTCATGACCGGCTCACCTCGGCCTCCGCGACCCGGTTACGGTTCATCCGGCCGTAGTTGTAGTACGCGGCGCAGGCGCCCTCGGGCGAGACCATGCAGGTGCCGATCGGGGTCTCCGGCGTGCACGCGGTGCCGAACACCTTGCACTCCCAGGGCTTGAGCACGCCCTTGAGCACCTCGCCGCACTGGCACGCCTTGGGGTCGGCCACGCGCACGCCCGGCACCGCGAACAGCAGCTCGGCATCGAAGGCGGCGTATTTGTCCCGCACCTTCAGCGCGGAGTGGGAGATGAAGCCGAGACCGCGCCACTCGAAATAGGGGCGCAGCTCCATGGTCTCGCCGATCGCCTTGAGCGCCACCGTGTTGCCGTGCCACGGCACGACCCGGGAGTACTGGTTCTCCACCTCCGCGCGGCCCTGCTTGAGCTGCACCATGAGCAGGTAGATGGACTGCAGGATGTCGAGCGGCTCGAACCCGGCCACGACCACCGGCTTGCCGTAGTCGCGGGCGATGAACTCATACGGCCGGCAGCCGATCACCGTGGACACGTGGCCGGGGCCGAGGAAACCGTCCAGGCGCAGGTCGGGTGAGTCGAGGATGGCCTTGATAGCGGGGACGATCGTGACGTGGTTGGCGAACACGGAGAAGTTCTCCAGCCCCGCGGCCTGGGCGCGCAGCAGCGTCATCGCCGTGGAGGGGGCGGTGGTCTCGAAGCCGATGGCCATGAACACCACCCGCTTGCCCGGGTTGGCGCGGGCGATCTTCAGCGAGTCCAGCGGAGAGTAGACCATCCGGATGTCGGTGCCGCGCGCCTTGGCGTCGAAAAACGATCCCTCGCTGCCCGGCACCCGCATCATGTCGCCGAACGAGGTCATGATGACGTCCGGCTGGGACGCCAGGTGGACGGCGTCGTCCACCCGTCCCATCGGGATCACGCACACCGGGCAGCCGGGGCCGTGCACCAGCGTGATCGATTCCGGCAGGTAGTCCTCGAGGCCGTGTTTGTAGATGGTGTGGGTGTGACCGCCGCACACCTCCATGATCTTGTACTGGCGGCCGGGCTCGCACAGGGCCGCGATCTTGGCGGCAAGCGCGTGGGCCTTGTCCGCGTCACGGAATTCGTCGACGAACCGCATGTCCGTACGCTCCTATTCGATCATGGATTCCTGCAGCGCGGCGAGCTCGTCCTCGTAGGCCTGGCCGATCCCCTCGAGGAAGGCCAGGGCCGCCGCCGCCTCCTTCTCGTCGATCTTCGACAGGGCGAAGCCGACGTGAATGAGCACCCACTCGCCCGGTTCGGGCATGTCATCGGCCAGCAGGCCGACGTTGATGACCCGCCGGACCCCGCTGACGTCCACCTTCGCCAGGTCGGGCTGCTCGGGGAGGAACTCGATCACCTCACCGGGTATGCCAAGGCACATCTGCTACCCCTTCCGCCGTGTCCCGCGGGAGATCGGCGACCTGCGTTAGATCGGCGACCATGTCCAGCACGATCCGCACCGCTTTGTCCACCGCCGCGGCGACCGGCTCGCTGAGTTCCATCCCGTAGTCGACGCGGGCCGGCTCGCAGCCGACGACGACGATCCGGCCGGCCTGCGCGCCGAGCAGGCTGAGCATCCCGAACACCACGTCGGGCTGCATGCCGTGGCCGTCGAACAGCACCGGGTTCGGCGGGCCGGCGGGATCCGCCTCGGCCACGGTGATCGTGCCCGGCTTCCCGCCGCGCGGCGCGGCATCGACGAGGATCGTCGTCTGGTAGCCGTCGGCCAGGTCGTAGGCGAGGTGCATCCCGCCGGTGCCGTAGTCGACGACCCGGACACCGTCGGGCACCGGCATCGCGGCCAGCCGCCTGGCCACCTCGACGCCGAACCCGTCGTCGCCGAGGAAGATGTTGCCCACGCAGGCCACGAGCACCCGGCCGGTCATCCCGGCTCCTCCCGCCGGGCGAGATCGTCGCTGGTGAGCTCCCACAGCACCTGGTAGATCGTGGTCTGCGCCTCCTGGATCCGGTGCACGGAGGAGGACGGGGCGACGAACAGGTAGTCGATGCTGTTCAGCTCGGCCATCTGGCCGCCCTCATACCCGGCCAGGCCGATGGTGAGCATCCCCCGGCGGCTCGCCTCGTCGAAGGCGCGCAGCAGGTTGTCGGAGTTCCCGCTGGTGGACAGCCCGACCGCGATGTCGCGCGGGGCGCCGAACGCCGCGATCTGCCGGGCGAAGACCACATCGACGCCGACGTCGTTGCACAGCGCGGTGACCACCGACGTGTCGTTGGCCAGGCAGAAGGCCGGCAGCGGGCGCGCGTCCGGTCCCGGGTTGAGGAACAGGGTGGCCAGCTGCTGCGCGTCGGTGGCACTGCCGCCGTTGCCGAAGGCGAACAGCCGGCCCCCAGCAGCGAACCGGGCGGCGGCCTCCTGAGCGCAGCGCTCGAGCCGGATCGCGTCCCGCGCGCAGACCGCCTGGCGCAGTTCGATGATCTCCTGCGCCTTGGCGATGGTGGACGCGCGCACCTGGTCGAGGACGGCGGGCAGGTCGGACGTGCCGGAATACAGGAACGGGTAGAGCGATTCCATCGCCTCGGTGCCGCCCTGGCGGCCGGTCTCGCTCACCGGGCTGTCCCGGGCAGCACGGCTATGGCTTCCTTGGCGTGCACGAGGATCCGGTCGCCGGCCTGGGCGGACACCAGGGCCACGCTGACCTCCTCCTCGCCCTGGCCGGTGTCCACCACGGCCAGGCCGTCCGGCTCCAGGCGCAGCACCGTGACCTCGACGGCGGTGTCCGAGCAGGTGATGCACACCTCGCCGTGGCACTGCGGGACCGTGCTCATCCGTCCCTCCCGGGATTCACGCGACCACACCGGGGGCCAGGACGCCGGGCTGCTCGAAGAACACGTGCACGAGCTCCCAGAGCACGTGGTAGGTGGTCACCTGCAGTTCCTTGACCACGCGCGGGTCCGTGCTCGCGGCCACCAGCAGGTGGTCCACCTCCGGCCAGCCGCGCTCGCCGCCGTTCCCGCCGGCCAGCGCGATCGTCAGCAGGCCGCGCGCCCTGGCCTCGGCCAGCCCGGCCCGCACGCTCGGGCAGCGGCCGTCGGCCGAGATGCCCAGCGCTGTGTCCTCGGGCGCGGCCAGGTACCGGATCTGATGGGCGAAGATCGCGTCGATCCCGTCGCGCGCGGCCACCCCGGTGACCGTGGCCACGTCGGCGGTCAGGGAGATGGCGGGCAGCGCGCGCTTGCCCACGATCACCGGGTGCACGAACTCCACCGCGACGTGCTGCGCGTCCGTGCTCGCCGCGCCGGTGCCGAAGACCACGAGCCGGCCGCCCTGGTGGAAGCGCACGGCCATGGCGTGGCAGGCCGCGGCGACCGCGCCGGCCTGCGCGGCCAGCTGCCGGGCCGGCTCGTCGCGGCGCCGGAACGCCAGCACCGCCCGGTCGCCGTCCGGCCCTTGGCCCGGGTCGCTCATCAGGCGCCGTCCGGCTGGGACAGGTCGACGTCCACCTCGACCTGTACCGGGTCGCTGACCTTGAGCGCGCCGAAGAAACCGCGGTACGGCTTGATACCGAAGTCTGACTGGACCACCGTCCCGGTCGCGTGGTAGCGGTCGTCGCCGGTCTCGGTCACCTGGAGCCGGACCGGCGCGGACTGGCCGGCCAGGGTGAGCGTGCCGCTGATGGTGCCGCCGCCCGTGCCGGGCTCGAACTTCGCGTCGCCGAACGTCGCCTCCGGGGTCCGGTCGGCCCCCAGCGTCTTGCGCGCGGTGGACACGATCTCGCGCTTGTCCCGGTCGCTCAGCGGCTTGACCCCGCCGGTGCCCGAGAGCACCGCCAGTGACGTCATGTCGATGCGGAGGTCGAGAGCGGTCGGAGCGGAGTCCTCGGCCACGGTGAGCTCACCGGACCAGCGGGTCACCTCGATGGTCAGGTCATGGCCGGCTGTCGCGGCCAGCCCGTCCCTGGTGGTGCGCAGCACGAGCCGGTCACGGTCCGCGCCGATCTTGTGACGTCCAGCGGGAACCGTCATGACAGCACCGTAGGACACATGTGGGGAGAGCGTCTAGCGATCGCAGCCGGGGCCGCGGCCCGGTGTGCAGGGGCTCAGTGCAGCGGCACCTCGCCGAATACCTCCTGGATCCGCTTGAGATCCCGCATCCGGGGCTGGGTGGCTCCGCCGACCCAGCGGCTGACCGTCTTCACCGACACGCCCAGCTGCCGCGCGGCCGCCTCGTGTGTCATTCCCTCCCGGCGCAGCGCGCTCGACATCCACTCCGCGAACGATGCCGGGTGCGGGTCCGCGGGCGCCTGGCTGCCCGCCGCGGCCGGGCGGGCCGACCTCGCCGGCATCGGCTGCGCCGCAGGCACCGGCTGCGCCCCCGCGGCCGTCACCTGGGACTCCGAGTGCAGCACGTCCACCTCGACGTGCTCGGGGAAGATGCGGAAGGCGACCTGCACGGACCCGGTCGGGCCGGCCGCGTCGAGCAGCGCGCGGAACACGGTCTCGCCGACCTCACGGACGCCGTCCTCGTCCAGCGGCGAGTCGGCCAGGCAGCGCCGCACGAAGTCCCTGATCTCCGGGATGAACGAAGGCCGCGCGGGGAACGACTGCGAGACGACCACGACCGGCACGACCTCGATCGGCCCCCCGGATGTGCCGTGAGCGGGCTCGGCCACCGGTATCCGTCTCCTCAGCGTTTCCTGGTGTCCCAGGGTACGTGGTCCGGCTCGTAGCCGGGCACAACGGTGTGGCGGACATTTCTGTCCGGTTGGCGACGGAAGAGTCTTGTAGCCCGGCGGTTGCGGGTCTAGCATCGTGGCGTCTGCTCAACCCGAAGGCGGCGAGGAGGTGGCCTTCGCATGGCCACGGACACTGAGGCTAACGGACAGGCAGCATCGCAGACCGACGAGCCGGTGGTTCACATCCTCTGGATGAACGGCGGTCTCGGCTGCGACGGGGACTCGGTCGCGCTCACCGCCGCCACCCAGCCGAGCATCGAGGAGATCGCGCTCGGTGCCCTGCCCGGGCTGCCCAAGATCGCGGTGCACTGGCCGCTGATCGACTTCGAGTGCGGCCCGGAAAACGGGGCGGACAGCTTCATCGAGTGGTGGCACAAGGCCGACCGCGGCGAGCTTGAGCCCTTCGTGCTGGTGGTGGAGGGATCCATCCCGAACGAGGCGATCAAGGAAGAGGGCTACTGGTGCGGGTTCGGCAACAACCCGGCGACCGGCCAGCCGATGACCACCAACGAGTGGCTGGACCGGCTGGCGCCCAAGGCCACCGCGATCCTGGCCGTCGGCACCTGCGCCACGTACGGCGGCATCCACGCCATGGCCGGCAACCCGACCGGCGCGATGGGCGTGCCCGACTACCTCGGCTGGGACTGGCGGTCGAAGGCCGGGCTGCCCATCGTCTGCGTCCCCGGCTGCCCGATCCACCCGGACAACCTGTCCGAGACGATCCTCTACCTGCTGTACCAGGTGGCCGGGCAGGCCCCGATGATCCCGCTCGATGAGGCGCTCCGGCCGACCTGGCTGTTCGGAGCCACGGTGCACGAGGGCTGCGACCGGGCCGGGTACTACGAGCAGGGTGACTTCGCGGCGGAGTACGGCTCGCCCAAGTGCCTGGTCAAGCTGGGCTGCTGGGGCCCGGTGGTCAAGTGCAACGTGCCCAAGCGCGGCTGGATCAACGGGGTCGGCGGCTGCCCGAACGTGGGCGGCATCTGCATCGCCTGCACGATGCCGGGATTCCCGGACAAGTTCATGCCGTTCATGGACGAGCCGCCGGGCTCGCGGGTCTCCACCACGGCCAGCAGCATGTACGGGACCGTGATCCGCACCCTGCGCAATTTCACCGCGAAGACGGCCGACGAAGAGCCCAAGTGGCGCAAGAAGGGTGACGAGCTGCTCACCGGCTTCAAGAAGACCTGGTAGGGAGGGACACGGATATGACTACGGCCGAAGACACCGGCATTGTCGAGATGGCCTGGGACCCGATCACCAGGATCGTGGGCAGCCTCGGCATCTACACCAAGATCGACTTCAGCCAGAAGAAGGTCGTCGAGTGCCACAGCACGTCGTCGATCTTCCGCGGATACAGCATCTTCATGAAGGGCAAGGACCCGCGGGACGCGCACTTCATCACCAGCCGGATCTGCGGGATCTGCGGCGACAACCACGCGACCTGCTCGGTCTACAACCAGAACATGGCCTACGGCGTGCGCCCGCCGCACCTCGGCGAGTGGATCATCAACCTGGGCGAGGCCGCGGAGTACATGTTCGACCACAACATCTTCCAGGAGAACCTGGTCGGGGTGGACTTCTGCGAGCGGATGGTCAGCGAGACCAATCCCGGCGTGCTCGAGCTGGCCAACCGCACCGAGGCGCCGCACGCCGCCGAGCACGGCTACGCGACCATCGGCGACATCATGCGCACGCTGAACCCGCTCGAAGGCGAGTTCTACCGCGAGGCGCTGCAGGTGAGCAGGTCCACCAGGGAGATGTTCTGCCTGATGGAGGGGCGGCACGTGCACCCCTCGACGCTCTACCCGGGAGGCGTGGGCACCACGGCCACCGTGCAGCTGTTCACCGACTACCTCACCCGGCTGATGCGGTACGTGGAGTTCATGAAGCGGGTCGTCCCGCTGCACGACGACCTGTTCGACTTCTTCTACGAGGCCATGCCCGGGTACGAGGAGGTCGGCCGGCGCCGGGCCGACATGGTCTGCTGGGGCAGCCTCAACGACCCCGAGTACTGCGACTTCACCTACCGGAACATGACCAACTGGGGCCGGAAGATGTTCGTCAGCCCCGGCGTGATCAGGGACGGTGAGCTGCTCACCAACGACCTGGTGGAGATCAACCTCGGCATCCGGATCCTGCTCGGCTCCTCGTACTACGAGGACTGGGAGGACCAGGAGATGTTCGTGACCCACGACCCGCTGGGCAACCCGGTGGACCGCAGGCACCCGTGGAACCAGCACACGATCCCCCGGCCGCAGAAGCGCAACTTCGAGGACAAGTACAGCTGGGTGATGTCGCCGCGCTGGTTCGACGGCACCAACCACCTCGCCGCCGACACCGGCGGCGGGCCGATCGCGCGGCTGTGGGCCACGGCGCTCGGCGGCCTGGTGGACTTCGGCTACATCAAGTCCACCGGCCACAGCGTGCAGATCAACCTGCCCCGCACGGTCAGCAGGCCCGAGGTCACCTTCGAGTGGAAGATCCCGACCGACAAGGAGGGCAGGCCGCTGTCCAACGCGATCGAGCGGGACCGGGCCCGGACCTACTTCCAGGCCTACGCCGCGGCGTGCGCGCTGCACTTCACCGAGCAGGCACTGGCCGAGATCCGGGCCGGCCACACCAAGACGTGGGAGCCGTTCACCGTCCCGGACGAGGCGTACAGCTGCGGCTTCACCGAGGCGGTGCGCGGGGTGCTGTCGCACCACATGGTGATCCGCGGCGGGAAGATCGCGAACTACCACCCGTACCCGCCGACCCCGTGGAACGCGAGCGTGCGGGACGTCTACGGGACGCCGGGACCCTACGAGGACGCCGTGCAGAACACCCCGATCTTCGAGGAGAACTCGCCGGAGAACTTCAAGGGCATCGACATCATGCGCGCGGTGCGCAGCTTCGACCCGTGCCTGCCGTGCGGCGTGCACATGTACCTCGGCGGCGGCCGGGCGCTGGACAAGGTGCACTCGCCGATGTCGGCCGTGCTGGCCACATAGGGAGTTCTATGACGCGCGTCAGGCGGGTCGGCGACCGGATCGAGGAGATCCTCGGCCTGCTGCGGTCCGGCGACGCTACCGGCGCCGCCGCGGCCGAGGAACTGGTCGGGCTGCTGGTCGGGCTGTACGGAGACGGCCTCGGGCACATCGTGGCCACGCTGCGCGACGCGGGACCGGCCGGAGCCGAGCTGCTGGCGGAGATGACCGAGGACCCGCTGGTGGAGAGCCTGCTGCTGCTGCACGACCTGCACCCGCTCGACGTGGACACCAGGATCCAGCGGGCCCTGGACCGGGTCCGGCCCTACCTGGGCTCGCACGCGGGCGGCGTGGAGTACCTGGGCGTGACCGAGCAGGGGACGGCGCGGCTGCGGCTCGAGGGCAGCTGCCACGGTTGCCCGTCCTCGACGGTCACCGTCCGGCTGGCCATCGAAGACGCGGTGAAGGACGCGGCGCCCGAGGTCGGCGAGGTCGCGGTGGAAGGCATGACCGACCCGCCGCCGGCCTCGCCGGTGCTGCTGCAGATCGGCCAGCGGCCTGCCGATAGCCAGGTGGGCTGGGTCACCCTGCCGGACATCGGGCCGCCCAGCGCCCGGCCGGTGACCGCGTCGGCGGGCGGGATGACCGTGCTGGTCTGCGCGGTCCGCGGCACGCTGTACGCCTACCGCGACGCGTGCGCGGTGTGCGGGTCGTCGATGGCCGACGGGCAACTCGACCGCGAGGTGCTGACCTGCTCGTGCGGATCCCGGTACGACGTCCGCGCCGCCGGGCGCGGGGTCGCGGACCCGGCCGTGCACCTCGAGCCGCTGCCGCTGCTCAGCGACAGCCAGGGCGTGCGGGTGGCGGTGCCGGCCGGAGTGTCACCGTGACCGGTCCGGCCGGCCTGCGCCGGTTCGTCCCTGGCGGGCAGCGGCCGGGTTCACCGCCGGATCCGGCCGCGCCCGTTCTGCCTGACGCGCCCGCCGCGGCGGGCGCACCGGAGAATGCAATGGCCGGGCTCGCCGGCGCGCCTGCTGCCGTACTGGAGAGAATCCGCGCCGCCAAGGGCGCGGGCCTGCCGCCCGGGGAGGCCTGCGAGATGTGCGCTGCGGAGATCCCGCCCGGCCACGGCCACGTGGCGGATCTTGAGCAGTCCTCGCTGCTGTGCACCTGCCGCGCGTGCTATCTGCTCTTCGAGCACTCCCAGGCCGGCGGCGGCCGGTACCGCGCGGTGCCGGACCGCTACCTGCGTGACCCGGCCCACCCCATGACCGAGGCCGACTGGGAGGAGCTCGAGATCCCGGTCGGGCTGGCGTTCTTCTTGCGCGGTTCGCGGGCCGGCCAGGTGGCCGGGTTCTACCCGAGCCCGGCAGGCCCCACCGAGTGCCGGCTGGACCTGGGCGCGTGGGACCGGATGGCCCGGGCTCACCCGCTGCTCGGCGCCGTCGAGCCGGACGTGGAGGCGGCCCTCATCACCCGCAGCGACGACGGCATCGAGCATTTCCTGGTCCCGATCGACGCCTGCTACGAGCTGGCCGGACGGATGCGCATGCTGTGGAAGGGCTTCGACGGGGGGACCGAGGCGCGGCAGAGCATCGCGGAATTCCTGGACGGCGTCCGGTCCCGGGCCCGCCGGTTCGGGCAGGAGCCGTCCTGACATGGCCGAGCTGGTCTTCGACTGCACGGGGATGGAGCCGGACCGGTACGCGGTCGTCCCGGCCATGAACCTGAAGCTGCGGATCAGCGAGACGACCGGGCAGCGGATCGAGGCCATCGCGCTGCGCTGCCAGATCAGGATCGAGCCGGCCCGGCGGCGTTACACCCCCGCCGAGGAGGAGCGGCTGAACGACCTGTTCGGGGACACCGCCCGCTGGGCGGACACGCTGAAGCCGCTGCAGTTCACCACGGTGTCGGCCATGGTGCCCGCGTTCACCGGGAGCACCGAGGTCGACCTGCCCGTGCCGTTCAGCTACGACCTCGAGATCGGCTCGGCCCGCTACTTCGCCAGCCTGGAGTCCGGCGAGATACCGCTGCTGCTGCTGTTCAGCGGGACCGTGTTCGGGCTGACCGGCGGGCGGATCTCGGTGCAGCTGGTGCCGTGGAGCAAGGAAGCGCCGTGCCGGATCCCGGTGGCCGTGTGGCGGGAGGCGATCGACGTGCACTTCCCGGGCAGCGCCTGGATCCGGATGAGCACCCAGACCCTGGACGAGCTGCAGCGATTCAAGAACCGCGAGGTGCTGCCGACCTGGGACGCCACGCTGCGGGCGCTGCTCGAGCAGGCGGCCGACCCCGCGGAGCGCCAGCCATGATCGTGAACCCCGCGCACCTCGACCAGGCGCGCGCGGTGGCCGACGCCATCTTGTACGAGGGCTACCTGCTGTACCCGTACCGCAAGTCGGCGCAGAAGAACCAGTCCCGGTTCCAGTTCGGGGTGCTGATGCCGCCCGCCTACGGCGCGGTCGATCCGTGTGAGCTGCCCGCCAGCCAGGCGGAGTGCCTGCTCGAGTGCGGCGACGACACAAGGATCTGGATCCTGGCCCGGTTCCTGCACCTGCGGCGGCGGGAAGATCCACGCGACGACTGGGACGAGGCCACTGACCGCGAGCACCGGGTCGCGGTTTCGGTGGATCGGCTGCTGCGCGCCGACGCGGTCTTCCCGGTCCACGTCCCCGGCGGGCAGCAGGGCACGCACGTGTGGGAGCCTCTGGACGCGGTGATCAGGGTCCACGCCGAGCGGCTGCCGGGACCGTACGGCGTGCTGCGGCTGCGGGTACGGGTGGAGAACCGGACCGCGCCGCAGGCCCCGCCCGAGGTCAGGCGGATTGCCCTGCGGTACGCACTGATCTCGGCGCACACGATCATCGGCGCCGAGGGCGGCACGTTCCTGTCGCTGACCGACCCGCCCGAGTGGGCCGCGGGGTTCGCCGCCGGGTGCGCGAACACCGGTACCTGGCCGGTGCTGGCCGGCCCGCCCGAGTGCGGCAATCTCATGATGGCCTCGCCCATCATCCTCTACGACCACCCGCAGATCGCGCCCGAGAGCGCCGGAGACCTGTTCGACGCGACCGAGATCGACGAGATCCTGACCCTGCGCACGCTGGCCATGACCGACGCGGAGAAGGCGGAGGCGCGGGCGACCGATCCGCGCGCCGCCGACCTGCTGGACCGGCTGGACGGGCTGCCGCCGGAGATGATGGACAAGATGCACGGCGCCATCCGCTACCTCGATGACAAGCGCCCAGGCCTCGGTGACGACCCCTCAGACCTCGGTGACGACCCCTCAGGCCCCGGTGACACGCACCCGGCCCAGCCGCCGTCGGCGCCGTGGTGGGACCCGGGGTCGGACCGCTCGGTGTCGCCGCAGACCGATCACGTGCTGGTGCACGGCGTCCGCGTGGCCAGGGGCAGCAAGGTCATCATGCGCCCGGGCTCGCGGCGGGCCGACGCCCAGGATCTGTTCCTGGCCGGGCGCGAGGCGCTGGTGCAGGCCGTGCTGTTCGACGTGGACGGCCAGGTGCACGTGGCGGTGAGCCCGGCCGACGATCCGCTGGCCGAGCTGCAGGGCAGCCACGGCAGATTTCTGTATTTCGCTCCCGACGAGATCGAGCCGAAGGAGAAACAGGCATGATCAGCAACCTGATCAAGGCAGTGGTGCTCGCGGCCGCGCTGGCCCTGATCGTGCAGTCGCTGCCCGACGTGAAGCGCTACCTCGAGCTCAGAGAGATGTGACGGCATGGAAACGATCATCGGCTTCGTGGTCGGCTACCTGGTCGGTGCCCGTGAGGGTAAGGACGGCGTGGAACGGCTGAAGACCTCGGTCAGCTCTATCATCGGCTCGGCCGAAGCGCGCCGGATGCTCGCCGAGGCGGTGGCGGTGGCCGAGCCGATCGCCCGGCGCGCGTCCAGCGCCGGCCTGGCCGGCATGAGCGGGATCGGCGGGACCATGGTCCGGCAGATCGTCAACCGGGCCGCCGGGACCCGGGAGGAGCCCCGCGCCGCCTGATCGCCTGGCTATGTCCCCATCGGGTGCCACACGGTCTTGGTCTCCAGGAATGCGAGCATCCGCTGGGTGGTCGGCGGGGCGGCCCAGTCCTGCTCGGCGGCGAATACGCGCTTGACGTTGTCCGCCGCCAGCCGCTCGAGCTCGGCCCGATCGCCCCCCGCCACGCCGGTCACGTCGATCGCGTTGACGTCCATGTGCCCGGCCAGGACCGGCGCCAGCTCGGCGGTACTGCCGGTGAGCAGGTTGACCACGCCGCGCGGCAGGTCGGAGGTGGCGAGCACCTCGGCCAGGCTGATCGCGGGCAGCGGGCGGTCCAGGCTGGCCACGACCACGGCCACATTGCCGGTGGCGATCACGGGAGCGACCACGCTGACCAAGCCGAGCAGGCTTGACTCCTGGGGGGCGATGACCGCCACTACCCCGGTCGGCTCGGGGACGCTGAAGTTGAAGTAGGGGCCCGCCACCGGGTTGGCCCCGCCGGCGATCTGCGCGACCTTGTCCGGCCTGCCCGCGTACCAGACCCACCGGTCGATGGCCGCGTCCACCTGCTGGCCGGCCTTCGGCTCGCGGATGTTCTCGGCCGCGGCGACCTCGGCGGTGAACTGCGCGGCGCGGCCCTCGAGCATCTCGGCCACCCGGTACAGCACCTGTCCGCGGTTGTACGCGGTGGCGCCCGACCAGGTGCCGGCCGCCGCGCGCGCCGCGCTGACCGCATCCCTGGCGTCCTTGCGGGAGGCCTGCGCCGCGTTGCCGAGCAGCGCTCCGCCGCGGCCGAGGACCGGGTAGACCCGGCCCGACTCCGACCGCGGAAACGCCCCGCCGATGAACAGCTTGTACGTCTTGCGCACGGCCAGCCGGCCGTTTTCGGAACTAGGCATCGAGATATGCTCTCAGCCCGTGCCGGCCGCCCTCGCGGCCGAAGCCCGACTCACGGTAGCCGCCGAACGGGCTGGCCGGGTCGAACCGGTTGTAGGTGTTGGCCCACACCACGCCGGCCCGCATCCGCTGGGCCAGCCAGAGGATCCGGCTGCCCTTCTCCGTCCACACCCCGGCCGACAGCCCGTACGGGGTGTTGTTCGCCTTGGCCACCGCCTCGTCGGGGGTGCGGAACGTGAGCACGGACAGCACCGGCCCGAAGATCTCCTCGCGGGCGATCCGGCTGGACTGGCTGACCCCGGTGAACAGCGTCGGCGGGAACCAGTACCCCCGGTCCGGCAGCTCGCAAGCCGGTGACCACCGCTCCGCCCCCTCGGTCTCGCCGGCCGCGGACAGCTCGCGGATCTTGTCCAGCTGCTGGCGCGAGTTGATCGCGCCGATGTCGGTGTTCTTGTCCAGCGGGTCGCCGAGTCGCAGCGTGCCGAGCCGGCGCCGCAGCCGGTCAAGGAGGATGTCCGCCACCGATTCCTGCACCAGCAGCCGGGAGCCGGCGCAGCAGACGTGTCCCTGGTTGAAGAAGATGCCGTTCACGATGCCCTCGACCGCGCCCTCCAGCGGCGCGTCCTCGAAGACGATGTTGGCCGCCTTGCCGCCGAGTTCCATCGTGAGCTTCTTGCCGGTTCCCGCGGCCGAGCGCAGGATCTGCTTGCCCACCTCGGTCGAGCCAGTGAACGCGATCTTGTCCACCCCCCGGTGGGCGACCAGCGCCGCCCCGGTTTCCCCCGCGCCGGTGATGATGTTGACTACGCCGGCCGGCAGTTCGGCCTGCTGGCACACCTCGGCCAGCAGCAGCGCGGTCAGCGGCGTGGTCTCGGCCGGCTTCAGCACGCAGGTGTTCCCCGCGGCCAGCGCGGGGGCCAGCTTCCACGCCGCCATCAGCAGCGGGAAGTTCCAGGGAATCACCTGCCCGGCCACGCCGACCGGGCGGGCCGGGCCGAAGCCCGCGTACTCGAGCTTGTCCGCCCAGCCCGCGTAGTAGAAGAAGTGCGCGCTGGCCAGCGGCACGTCGACGTCGCGCGATTCCTTGATCGGCTTACCGTTGTCCAGGCTCTCCAGCACGGCGAACTCGCGGGCGCGTTCGGCGATGAGCCGGGCGATGCGGTAGATGTACTTGGCGCGCTGGGCGCCCGGCATCGGGCCCCAGACCTTTTCGTAGGCGGCCCGGGCGGCGCGCACCGCACGGTCCACGTCCGCCTCCCCGGCCAGGGCCACCTCGGCGAGCGGCTCCTCCGTCGCCGGGTTGACCGTGGCGAACGTGCGCCCGTCGGCCGCGGCGGCGAACTTTCCGTCCACGAACAGGCCGTAGGACGGCGCGATCGTGACGATCCCCCGCTCCTGCGGCGCCGGGGCGTAGCTCCAGGGAACGGTGTCGGTCACGGGTGTAGGGTACCGTCAGTGCGTTATTCCTGGTTCCGGGCGGTGGCAGCCCAACACTGGCGGGTCATAGCCGTCGCGACCTGCGTCGCGGGGCTGGTCATCGCGGCGGCCCTGGTCTGGTCCCGGCCCGCCACGTCGGTGAGCAAGTCGGCCGGACAGCTTTCCGTCGGATACGCCCAGGTGAGCAGGCCGGCCCCGCCCTTCGACCTGCCGCGGCTCCAGGGCGGGGGCGCCGTGCGGCTCAGCGCGCTCCGGGGCAGGCCCGTCGTCGTCAACTTCTGGTCCTCTTCCTGCGGACCCTGCCAGAAGGAGTCACCCGCGATCGCCCAGGTCGCCCGGGCCGTGGGAGACAAGGTCTCTTTCGTCGGCATTGATACCGCCGACCTGCGAAACGCCGCGATAGCGTTCGTGAAGAAAAGTCATGTGACCTACAACCTCGCCTATGACCCGCAAGGGAATACCGCCAGCCGGTATCGCGTCCCGGCCCTCCCGGAGACCTTTTTCCTCGCCAGGTCAGGAAAGCAGATCGTCGGCCTTCAGCTAGGCGCGCTCACGGCCCCCCACCTGACCGCCATCCTGCACCGGCTCTACGGCGTGTAGCGCGCGGATTCTCACAGCGTGAAGTAATCGGGGCCGGCGTAGACGCCGGTGAGCTGCTTGCTGCGCTGCATCAGCAGGTCGTTGAGCAGGCTAGAGGCACCGATCCGGAACAGGTCGGGGGTGAGCCATTCCTCGCCCGCGGTCTCCTTGACCAGCACCAGGTAGCGGATCGCGTCCTTCGCCGTCCGGACGCCGCCCGCCACCTTCACGCCCACCCGCCGGCCGGTGGCCTCGGCGAAATCACGTACGGCGGCCAGCATGACGTGCGCGACCACGGGCGTGGCGGCCGGCGACACCTTGCCGGTGGACGTCTTGATGAAGTCGGCGCCGGCCAGCATGGCCAGCCAGGACGCGCGGGCCACGTTGTCCAGCGTGGCCAGCTCGGCGGTTTCCAGGATGACCTTGAGGTGCGCCAGGCCGCAGGCCTCGCGGACCGCGCGGACCTCCTCGTAGACCTGGCCGTACCGGCCGGCCAGGAACGCGCCCCGGTCGATGACCATGTCCACCTCGTCGGCGCCGGCGCTGATCGCGTCGGCCACGTCGGCCAGCTTCACCGCGAGCGATGCGCGGCCGGACGGGAACGCCGTGGCCACCGAGGCCACGGCGATCCGGGTGCCGGCCACCCCGGCGCGGGCCTCGCGGACCAGGTCGGGGTAGACGCAGACCGCGGCGACCGGCGGCACGTCCGGGTCGGCCGGGTCGGGCCTGCGGGCCTTCGCGCACAGGTCGCGCACCTTACCCGGCGTGTCCGCGCCTTCCAGGGTGGTCAGGTCCACCATGCGGACCGCCATGGTCAGCGCCCACAGCTTGGCGTCCTTCTTGATGGACCGGGTGCCCAGGCTGGCGGCCCGCTCGGTCGTGGCCACCTGATCGACCCCGGGCAGGCCGAGCAGCACCTGCCGGAGCGCCGCGTCCGAGATCTCGGCCCCTACGGCCCCGGCCAGCCATTGCCGGTGCGCGACCGTCCCCGTTTCGACTGCCATGACTCGAAGCTACCTTGACTCGAAGCTACCGTGCCTCATCCCCCCGGACCAGCACGGGGCTGGCCGCCCTGGCGATCGCGTAGCCAGGCTTGATCACGGTGTTGATGATGTGCAGCCGCTGGTCGAAATGGCCGAACGCGCTCTTCATCGCGTTGATCGTGAGCCACTCGAAGTCCGACCAGCCGTAACCGAACGCCTCCGCGAGCGCGTGGAACTCCGACGACAGGGACACCGCGCTCATCAGCCGGTTGTCGGTGTTCACCGTCACCCGGAAGGAGAGCTGGCGGAGCAGGCCGATGGGGTGCTCGGCGATCGACGGAGCGGCCCCGGTCTGCACGTTGGACGTCGGGCACATCTCGAGCGGGATGCGGCGGTCCCGGATGTAGCTGGCCAGCCGGCCCAGCGACACGGCGCCGTCGGTGGAGACGCGGATGTCGTCGACGATCCTGACCCCGTGCCCGAGGCGCTCGGCCCCGCACCACTGCAGCGCCTCCCAGATGGAGGGCAGGCCGAACCCCTCGCCGGCGTGGATGGTGATATGGAAGTTCTCCCGGGCCACGTACTGGAAGGCGTCCAGGTGCCGGCTGGGCGGGCTGCCCGCCTCGGCGCCCGCGATGTCGAACCCCACCACGCCCTCGTCCCGGTAACGCACCGCGAGCTCGGCGATCTCCAGCGAGCGCGCCGCCGTGCGCATGGCGGTGAGCAGGGCGTATACGGTGATTCCCCGGCCGTTGCTGCCGCGCCTGAACCCGTCGAGCACGGCCTCCACCACCTGGTCGAGGCTCAGCCCGCCGGCCACGTGCAGCTCGGGGGCGAACCTGACCTCGGCGTAGACCACCCCGTCGGCGGCCAGGTCCTCGGCGCACTCGGCGGCCACCCGGACCAGCGCCTCGCGCGTCTGCATGACCGCCACGGTGTGCTGGAAGGCGTCCAGGTAGTACTTGAGGTGCCCGCGCCGCGCGCCGCGGGTCAGCCACGCCGCCACCTCGTCCGGGTCGTCGGACGGCAGCTTGTCGTAGCCGATTTCGGCGGCCAGGTCGACGACGGTCGACGGTCTAAGCCCGCCGTCCAGGTGATCATGCAGCAGCACCTTGGGCGCGGCCCGGATTTCCTCGATGGTCGGCACCCTCCCATTATGAGGCGGCCGGCGTCACGGACCGATGCGCTCCAGGATGAGCGGCCGCTCCGCGGGCGGCTGCGGCCCGATCTCGACCGCGGCATCGAGCGCCTGCCGGGCGCCGGCGATGCGATCGGCGTCGTTGCTGCGCAATTCCAGGATCGGCTGGCCGCGCTCAACCTGCTCACCGGGCTTGACCAGGCACAGGACGCCGGCGGCCGGGTCCACGGGGTGCTCCTGGCGGGCCCGGCCCGCGCCCAGCCGCCAGGCGGCCACGCCGACCGCCCGGGCGTCCAGCCGTTGCATCCAGCCGCCCTGCGGCGCGGCCACCACCTCGGCGTGCGCGGCGCGCGGCAGCGGCGCTTCCAGGGCGCCACCCTGCGCCGCGATCATGGCCCGGAACCTCTCCAGCGCCCGGCCGTCGGCCAGCGCCGCGGCCGGATCGGCGTCCAGGCCGGCCAGCGCCAGCATCTGCCCGGCCAGCGCCAGCGTCACCTCGACCAGATCCGCCGGGCCCTCGCCGCGCAGCGTCGCGACCGACTCCTCCACCTCGACCGCGTTGCCGACGGCCCGGCCGAGCGGCACGTCCATGGTTGTCAGCAGGGCTGAGGTGCGCACCCCGTGCTCGGCTCCCAGCGCGACCATGGTCTGCGCCAGGCGCCTGGCGCGCTCCAGGTCCGGCATGAACGCCCCGCTGCCGACCTTCACGTCGAGGACGAGCGCCGCCGTGCCCTCGGCGATCTTCTTGGACATGATGGAGCTCGCGATCAGGGGGATCGACTCGACCGTCCCGGTGACGTCGCGCAGCGCGTACAGCCGGCGATCGGCGGGGGCCAGGCCCGGCCCGGCGGCGCAGATGACGCACCCGATCCGCCGCAGCACGGAGATCATCTCCTCCGGCGGCAGGGCGGCTCGCCAGCCGGGAATCGACTCGAGCTTGTCCAGGGTGCCGCCGGTGTGGCCGAGCCCGCGGCCCGACAGCTGCGGCACGGCGGCCCCGCAGCTGGCCACGAGCGGCGCGAGGATCAGCGAGACCTTGTCGCCGACGCCGCCGGTGGAGTGCTTGTCCACGGTCGGCCACGGCACCGAGCCGAGTTCGAGCCGGTCGCCGGAATCGACCATGGCCTCGGTCCAGGTACGCAGCTCGGCGGGCTCGAGACCGCGAAAGTAGATCGCCATCAGCAGCGCGGACATCTGCTCGTCCGGGACGTCGCCACGGGCGTGCGCGGCGATCAGCCAGCGGATGTCGTCATCGGCCAGTCGCCCGCCGTCGCGCTTGGCCACGATCAGGTCGACGGTCTCAGGCATCGTCGTCCCGCCGCGCGGCGAGCTCACGGGGGTCGAAGGCCGACGGCAGCAGGCTGGCGAGATCGGCAGGCCCGGTCGCGGCGTCAACCAGCAACCCGGGGCCGCCCGCCTCGAGCAGCAGCTGACGGCACCGCCCGCACGGCACCAGCGGGGCGCCGTCCGCGGCGACCACGCTCACCGCGACGAGGGCCGGCGGGCCGGCCTCGGGCGCCGGCCCGGCCGCGTGCAGCGCGGACACCAGGCCACACTCGGCGCAGAGCGTGAGCCCGTAGGAGGCGTTCTCGACGTTGCAGCCGGTCACCACCCGGCCGTCGGCGGTCTGGCCGGCCGCCCCGACCCGCAGCCGGGAGTAGGGTGCGTACGCGCGGGCGGCTGCTTCGGTGGCCGCGGCCCGCAGCCCGGCCCAGTCGATCGACTCGCGCCCCATGCCAGCACCTCCCGGAGGGGAGGTTAGCAGCCCGCCAGATGCCGCGGACGAGCCGGGAATTGCGGCTGCGGGCGACCGGGCACAGCTCTCGTCTCGATTTGGCAACGGCATGGCCTTGGACAGCGTCTAGTCCTTCCCCCCGCAGCGTGATCAGGTCTACCCTGCGGACATCCCAGAACGGGCCTCGGTCCAGAACGCTGGTAACCAGGCCCGATTTGGTGGCGCGCAGGGAGGGCCAGCGCGTGGGGCACTGGGACGGCCGTTGGCTGCCCGGCTAGAGGAGGCAACTGTGAGAGGGAGATTCGGGGGTGTCGCTGTACTCAGCGCCATCGCCCTGCTCGCCGCCGCGTGCGGCTCTAGTTCACCGAGTTCTGGCTCATCGGCCGCGGCCGGTTCATCAAGCAGCCCGTCAGGCGCGAAGTTCAAGGCGTGCGTGGTGTCCGACACCGGCACCATCAACGACAAGTCCTTCAACCAGTCCGCCTATGAGGGCGCAACCCGGGCCGCGGCGGCTTCGTCAGGCAAGATCACCGCGCAGTTCCTGCCGTCCAGCTCGGCGTCCGACTACGCGTCGAACATCAGCACGTTCATCTCCCAGAAGTGCGGCATCATCGTGACGGTGGGATTCCTCATGGGAGCCGCCACGCAGTCCGCAGCCAAGGCCAACCCCGGCCAGAAATTCGCGATCGTCGACTTCACCTACCCCAAGCCCCTGAAGAACGTCAGCGCCCTGGTGTTCAACACGGTGGAGGACGGCTTCCTGGGCGGTTACCTCGCCGCGGGCATGAGCAAGACCAAGAAGGTCGCCACGTTCGGCGGCCAGAAGCTGCCGACCGTCACGATCTACATGGACGGATACTGGGACGGCGTCCAGTACTACAACACCCAGCATCACACCAACGTTCAGGTCCTCGGCTGGAACGAGAAAACGCAGAACGGCAGCTTCACCGGCAACTTCACCGACCTGACCGCCGGCCAGCGGCTCACCACCACGTTCATCAGCGAGGGCGCCGACGTTATCTTCCCGGTGGCGGGAAACGTCGGCCTCGGCGCGGCCAAGGCGGTACAGAGCGCGAACGCCGCGGCCGGCACCCAGAAGGTGAACATGATGTGGGTGGACACCGACGGCTGCATCTCGGTTCCCCAGTACTGTAAGTACTTCATCACCAGCGTGAACAAGGGCATCACGGTCGCCGTCGCGCACGCGGTGACGACAGCTGCCAATGGCACGTTCAAGGGCGGTAACTACATCGGCACGCTGGCCAACAACGGCGTCGGGCTCGCCCCGTTCCACGACTTCGCCGCCAAGGTCCCTGCTTCGCTGCAGTCCGAGCTTGCGACGATCAAGAAGCAAATCGAGAACGGGACGATCAAGCCCGCGACCAAGAGCCCCGTCTAAACCGACCCGAGCCCGATGTAGTCGGCTGGCTCACCCGGCGGGCCAGGCCCGCCGGGTGACCTGACTGTCACCGCGAAGGAGGCTGCCGGTGAAGCTCGAGCTGACGGGCATCACCAAGCGCTTCGGCAGCCTCGTGGCCAACGACCACATCGACCTCACGGTCGAGCCCGGCGAAATCCGTGCCCTGCTCGGCGAGAACGGCGCGGGCAAGACCACGCTGATGAACGTGCTCATCGGTCTGGTTCAGCCGGACGCGGGCGAGATCCGGGTCGACGGCAAGCCGGTGGTCATCCACTCGCCCAAGGACGCGATCGCCGCCAGGATAGGCATGGTGCACCAGCACTTCATGCTGGTGCCGGTGTTCACCGTCGCGGAGAACGTCACGCTCGGGCTGGAGCCCACTCGCGCGCTCGGCCTGCTTGATCGCCGGCGGGCCCGCTCGGACGTGCGGAAGCTCTCCGAGCGGTACGGCCTCCAGGTCGATCCCGACGCTTACGTCGAGGATCTTCCGGTCGGCGTCCAGCAGCGGGTTGAGATCATCAAGACGCTGATGCGCGAGGCCAGCGTGCTCATTCTCGACGAGCCGACGTCTGTGCTCACGCCGGGCGAGACAGACGACCTATTCCGGATCATGCGCGAGCTCAGGGCGGGCGGCCGGTCGATCGTGTTCATCTCGCACAAGCTCAAGGAGGTCCAGGCGATCGCCGACACGATCACGATCATCCGGCGCGGGAAGGTCGTGGGCGAGCGCCCGCCGACGGCGACCGACACCGAGCTCGCCGCCCTGATGGTCGGGCGGCCCGTTCAGCTCCGGGTCAGCAAGGCACCGGCTCAGCCCGGGGACGTTGCGCTGGACGTCCGGGGCCTGACGGTCCCTGGCGAGCACGAGGCTCCCGCGGTGGACGACGTCTCGTTCCAGGTCCGGGCGGGAGAGATCCTGGGCCTGGCCGGCGTCCAGGGCAACGGGCAGACCGAGCTCATCGAGGCGGTGATGGGCCTGCGGCCGGCCATAGCGGGATCGGTCCTGCTGGCCGGCCGCGACATCAGCCACGCGACGCCCAGGGATCGATTGCGCGCGGGCGTCGGGTACATACCGGAGGACCGGAAGGAGGACGGCCTGGTCGGCGACTTCTCCGTGGCCGACAACTTGATCCTGGACGTCTACGACCGGCCGCCGTTCGCCTCCGGGATCGCGCTGGACCTAGGTGCGATCCGCAAGAACGCGCTCACCCGGGTCGACGAGTTCGACGTGCGCACGACCTCGGTGGACACGTTCACCGAGACCCTGTCCGGCGGGAACCAGCAGAAGGTCATCCTGGCCCGCGAGATCGGCCGCGACATCAAGGTCCTGCTGGCCAGCCAGCCCACCCGCGGCCTGGACGTCGGATCCATCGAGTTCGTGCACCACCGTATCGTCGAGGAGCGCGACCGGGGGGTGGCCGTGCTCATCGTCTCCTCCGAGCTCGACGAGATCTACGCCCTCGCCGATCGCATCGCGGTCATGTACGAGGGCAAGATCACCGGATTCCGTGCGCCGACCGTCTCAGTGGAGGAACTCGGCCTGCTGATGGCGGGCGGTCACGACGACGGGTGGCTCGCCCCGGCGGACGCCGATGAGCCCCCGACGGCCGCCGCCAGCCCACCTGACAGCGCCACTCAGCCCGGCGGCGCGGCGAGCACCCCGGCGGATGCTCCGGACCGCACCGAGCCTGCGGAGCCGTCGTGAGCGAGCAGCCCCCGGCCTCTCCCTCGCCGCTGTCGGCCGGCGCCACCCCCGCCGACGGCGGCCCACCCGCCGGGCGACGGCCGGGCGCCTCGTTCAGCCGGACGATCCTGGATGCGGTGGTCGAGGGCAGCCCAGCCGTCGTCACGTTTCTGGCCTTCGTCGCGGCGGTGGTGCTCGGCGGCCTGCTCATCGCGTTCAGCGATACCACCGTGCTGCACGCCTGGAGCCAGTTCTTCTCCGCGCCGGGCAACGCCATCGCCCAGGCGTGGGATGCCGCCGCGGCGGCCTACTCGGCGATGTTCGAGGGCGCGATCCTCAACCCGCACACGGTGGCGGCCGCCTTCCACGGCGGTTCGGTAGGCGCGATCTTCTATCCGCTGTCGCAGACCGCGTCCGACGCGACGCCGCTCGTGCTCACCGGGCTGTCGGTGGCCATCGCCTTCCGGGCCGGCCTGTTCAACATCGGCGCGGCAGGCCAGTGGGTGGGCGGCGCGATCGTCGCCACCTACCTCGGCTTCGGCGTCAGCCTGCCGCCGGTGGTGCACGTCATCGTCTGCCTGCTCGGCGGCTTCGCCGGCGGCGCTGTGATCGGCTGGATCGTCGGTGAACTCAAGGCGCGGACGGGAGCCCATGAAGTCATCGTCACGATCATGCTCAACTACATCATGTACAACTTCCTGTCGTTCCTGCTCGGCACCCCGAAGGCGCTGCAGCAGCCCGGCCAGTCGAACCTGATCAGCCCGCCGGTGGCGGCCAGTGCCAGGCTGCCGCACGTCGGCGGCCCGCCCCCGCAAGTAGACGCCGGGTTCCTCATCGCGCTGGCCGCAGCCGCGTGCGTGTGGTGGCTGCTGGCGCGGTCGACGATCGGGTTCCGGTTCCGCACGGTGGGTGCCAACCCGAGCGCGGCCCGCAGCTCCGGGATGAGCGTCGAGAAGAGCTGGGTCCTCGTGATGCTGATCGCCGGCGGGCTGGCAGGGCTGGCGGGCGCCGCGGTCATCCTGGGGCCGGTCCAGTCCATCACGTTCAACAGCTACGGCACGTACGGCTTCGACGGCATCACCGTCGCGCTTCTCGGCCGGGCGACCCCGGTCGGCGTCGTGCTGGCCGCGCTGCTCTTCGGCGCGCTGCACGCGGGAGGCACGACCATGGAGGCCGCGACTCAGGTGCCGGCGACCCTCGTCCAGGTCCTCCAGGGCCTCATCGTGCTGTTCGTCGCGGCTCCGCCGCTCATCCGGGCGGTGTTCCGGCTCCGCGAGGCTAGGACGGCGGGCCTGGAGGCCGTGCCCAAGGGGTGGAACACGTGACCACCCTGACCACCGCTTTGCGCGCCCCAGTCACCGTCAACCGGCGGATCGTCGCTGCTGGCACGTTCATCGTGTTCGGGCTGATCGACATCGCGTTTGGCCTGTACGCGCACAAGGGCGACGCCACGTTCGCCCTGTCGGTGTCGGGCGCCGGGGTACACGTGCCGAGCATCCATGCCCCGGCATCGACCGTCGCCTACGCGCTCGGCGCCGCGTCCATCCTCATCGGGGTGCTGCGCGCCTTCCTTGACCAGCCCCCGTGGGCCAAGCGGCTGAACATCGGCCTGGTACTGCTCTTCTTCGTCGTCTCCCTGCTCTGCTGGGCCTATGCGGGAAGCGCCATCCCGCTGAACGCGGTCAACCTGCTGCAGGGCACGATGAACCTCTCGATACCGCTGGTGCTCGGCGCACTGGCCGGCTGCATGTGCGAGCGGTCCGGCGTGATCAACATCGCCATCGAGGGCCAGCTGCTGGTTGGCGCCTTCGCCGCGGCCGTCGTAGCCAGCGTGGCCGGGCTGTGGCTCGGCGTGGTCACCGGATCACTGGCCGGCGGGCTGCTGGGCTCGCTGCTGGCCGTGTTCGCCATCCGCTTCCTGGTCGACCAGATCATCCTTGGCGTGGTGCTCAACGTGCTGGCCTCCGGGCTCACCGGCTACCTCAATGACCGCATCCTGGTCACGCACCCGAACCTGAACACCGGGCTGACGTTCAATCCGGTGAAGATCCCCGGGCTCGGCGATATCCCGATCATCGGGCCGATCTTCTTCGACTCGACGATCTTCCTCTACATCACGTACGCCATGATCATCCTCGTGCAGGTCGGCTTGTTCAGCACCCGGTGGGGTCTGCGGGTGCGCGCCGTCGGCGAGCATCCGACCGCAGCCGACACCGTCGGCATCCGGGTGCTTGCGACCAGGTATCGCAACGTCATCCTGGGCGGCCTGATCGCCGGCATCGGCGGGGCTTCGCTCACCGTCGGCTCGGTCGGGACATTCACCAAGGACATGTCGTCCGGCCTCGGCTACATCGCCCTCGCCGCGATGATCTTCGGCCGGTGGACCCCCCTCGGAGCCACCGCCGCCGCGCTGCTCTTCGGCTTCACGAATTCGCTGCAGGCCACCCTGTCGACGATCAATGTCCCGGTCTCTTCCTTCCTTCTGCTGATGGCCCCGTACGTCGCTACGATCATCGCGGTGGCGGGCCTGGTCGGCCGGGTCAGGGCGCCCGCCGCCGACGGAAAGCCCTACGTGAAAGCTTGACCGGCGACGCGACGGCCGGCGCCCCGGACCAAACGCCGGCAGAGGACCCCTACGCCGCCGCAGCGGCCAGCGCGGCCCGGCTGGGCGAGCTGACCGGGCAGCCCCGGCACGACGTGGCCGTAGTACTCGGCTCGGGCTGGGCGTCCGCGGCCGCGCTCATCGGCGATCCCGTGGCGGAGGTGTCTTTGGCGCACCTGGGGGGGTTCCCGCCGCCCACGGTGGCCGGCCACGCCGGGGTGGTTCGCTCGGTAGGGGTCGGCCAGGCGCGGGTGCTGGTCTTTCTCGGCCGGGCGCACCTGTACGAGGGGCACTCGCCTGCCACGGTGGTGCACGGAGTGCGCACCGCGATCTCGGCGGGCTGCCGGGTGGTCGTGCTGACCAACGCGGCCGGCGGGATCGGCGGCTATCCGGTGGGGCAGCCGGTCGTCATTCGCGACCACCTGAACCTCACCGGCCGCTCGCCGCTGGCCGGCCCCCCGCCGCCCGACGGGTACCCGGCCAGGTTCGCCGACCTCACCGAGGCGTATTCGGCGCGGCTGCGCGGCCTGGCGCGGGAGGCGGATCCCAGCCTGCCCGAGGGCGTCTACGCCGGGCTGCCCGGGCCGCACTACGAGACCCCGGCCGAGATCGGCATGCTGCGCGTGCTCGGCGCCGACCTGGTCGGGATGTCGACGGTCCTGGAGACGATAGCCGCCCGCCACCTCGGCGCCGAGGTGCTGGGCCTGTCGCTGGTCACCAACCCCGCGGCGGGGCTGGGCGGGCCTGAGCTGAACCACGAGGAAGTGGTCGCCGCGGGGAAGGCCGCCGCCGACCGGATGGGCGCGCTCCTGGCCGCGGTCCTGCCCCGGGCCGTCCCCTCGACGGCTTCATGATCACGGCAGGGCTGCGGACCCGGGTCGCGGCGTGGATCGCCGACGACCCCGACCCCCGCGACCGGGCCGAGCTGCGCGCCCTGGTCGACACCGGCGGCGCGGCCGCGGCGGCCGAGCTGGCGGACAGGTTCGGCGGCAGGCTGGAGTTCGGCACCGCGGGGCTGCGCGGCGTGGTGGCGGCCGGGCCGAACCGGATGAACCGGGCGGTGGTCCGGGCGGCCACCGCGGCGCTGGCGGGCTGGCTGGCCGCCCGCGAGCCCGGGGCGGCTGGCGCCGGCGTGGTCATCGGCTGTGATGCCCGGCACGGCTCGTCGCGGTTCGCCGACGAGGCGGCGCGGGTGCTGACCGGGGCCGGGCTGCGCGTTCACCTGCTGCCGCGACCGTGCCCGACGCCGCTGCTGGCGTTCTCGGTCCGGCAGCTGTCCGCCGCCGCCGGCGTCATGATCACCGCAAGCCACAACCCGGCCGCCGACAACGGCTACAAGCTGTACCTCGCCGACGGAGCGCAGATCATCCCGCCCGCCGACGCGGAGATCGAGGCGGCGATCGGGGCGCTCGGCCCGCTGCGCGAGGTGCCGACCGGGTCGCTCGACAGTCCGCTCGTCACCCGGCACGGCGACGAGATCGCCGACGCCTACCTGGCCGCGCTCACCGCCGAGGCCGGCGACCCGACGGAGCCGGCCGCCCCGGCCGGGCCGGCCGGGGGGGCCGGGGCGGCCGAGGGGGCCGATGGGGCCGGGGCGGCCGGGGCGGCCGGGGCGACCAGCGGCGCGCCGCTGCGCGTGGTCTACACCGCGATGCACGGTGTGGCCGGCCGGCTGATGCTCGAGGCCATCGCGCGGGCCGGGTTCGCGCCGCCGCACGTGGTCGCGGCCCAGGCCGATCCCGACCCCGACTTCCCCACGGTCGCCTTCCCCAACCCGGAGGAGCCCGGCGCGCTCGACCTGGCGCTGGCGGAGGCGCGCCGGCTCGGGGCCGACCTGGTGCTGGCCAGCGACCCGGACGGCGACCGGCTGGCCGTCGCGGTGCCCGACCCGCGGGCCAGCGGGGGCTGGCGGCGGCTGACCGGAGACCAGCTGGGCGCGCTGCTCGGCGGCTACCTGCTGGACCGGACCGCCGCACGGCCCGATCCGGGGTCCCGGCTCGTGGTGACCACGATCGTCTCGGCCACGATGCTGTCGAAGATCGCCGCCGCCGCGGGCGCGCGCTACGCCGAGACGCTGACCGGATTCAAGTGGATCGTCCGCGGCGGCCAGGACCAGCCGGGCAGCCGGTTCCTGTTCGGCTACGAAGAGGCGCTCGGCTACGCGGTCGGCGACGTGGTCAGGGACAAGGACGGGATCGGCGCCGCGCTCGCCGTCCTCGGCCTGGCCGCGCGCGAGCGGCGGGCCCGCCGCACGCTGCCCGACGCGTACGACACGCTCGAGGCGGCGCACGGCGTGCACCTGACCGCGCAGCTCACGCTGCGCACCGGGTCGCCGGGAGAGGTCATGACGGCGCTGCGGGCCGCTCCCCCGGCCGCGCTGGCCGGCCAGCCGGTGACCTCGGCCGAAGATCTGGCCGCCGGGGGCCGGGGGCTGCCGCCGTCTGACGTGATCGTCTACCGGCTGGCCGGGGCGCGGGTGGTCGTCCGGCCCAGCGGGACCGAGCCCAAGCTCAAGGTCTACTTCGAGGTCGTCCGGCCCGCGGGGGGTGACCTGACCGGCGCCCGCCGGGCCGCCGCGGCCCGGCTGGACCGGCTGCGAGCGGCGGTCGGCGAACTGCTTGTGGCAGGCTAGGGCGCCATGAGAATGTCCACCCAGTTCGGCCTGACGCTGCGTACCGCCCCGGGCAGGACCGAGGCCGAGGGTCATCAGATGCTGGTCCGGGCGGGCTTCGTGCGCCAGCTCGGCCAGGGCATCTTCTCTTATCTCCCGCTCGGCTGGCGCAGCGTGCGGAAGATCGAGAACATCCTCCGGCAGGAAATGGACGCGGTCGGCGGCCAGGAGCTGTCCCTGCCCGTCGTCCACCCGGCCGAGATCTGGAAGGCCAGCGGCCGGTATCACACCGTCGGCCCGGAGCTGACCCGCTTTCGCGACCGCCGGGGCCGGGACATGGTCCTGGCCATGACCCACGAGGAGGTCATCGCCGAGCTCTGCCAGAGCGATATCAGTTCATACCGCGACCTGCCCCGGCTGGTGTACCAGATCCAGACGAAGTTCCGCGACGATCCGCGGCCGCGGGCCGGCCTCATCCGGGTGCGCGAGTTCATCATGAAGGACGCCTACACCCTCGACGCGGACGAGGCGGGGCTGGACATCCAGTACCGGGCGCTCTACCGGGCGTACTTCAACGTGTTCGGCCGGTGCGGGCTGCCGGTCATCGCCGTCGGCTCGGATGTCGGCATGATGGGCGGGAGCCAGGCCCACGAGTACATGTACCTCACCGAGGTGGGCGAGGACACCCTGGTGCTCTGCGACGCCTGCGGGTACGCCGCCAACCGGCAGGTCGCGACCTTCGCCCGGCCGGAGCCGGCGGCCGCCCCACCGCTCCCGCTGGAACGGGTCGCCACCCCGGGCACGGCCACGATCGATGACCTGGCTGGGTTCCTCGGCATACCCGCGAGCCAGACCGCCAAGGCCATGTTCATGGCCGCCGAACGCGAGCGGCCAGACGGGACGGTCACCGCGCAGCCGATCGTCGCCGTCGTCCGCGGCGACAGCGAGCTGAACGAGACGAAGCTCGCCAACGCCGTGGCCGCCCCCGGCCTGCGCCCGATGACCGCGGAGGAGATCACCGCGATCGGCGCGGTGCCCGGCTACGGATCCCCGATCGGCACCGCCGGCGCCACCGTCGTGGCCGACGAGCTGGTCGCGGCCACGGCCAACCTGGTGGCCGGGGCGAACGAGGAGGGTTACCACCTGCGGAACGCCAACCTGGGCCGTGACTACGCCGCCGACGTCGTGGCCGACATCGCCGCCGCGCGGGACGGCGATCCTTGCGTGAGCTGCGGGGCGGGGCTGCGGACCACCCGCGGCGTGGAGGTGGGGAACATATTCAAGCTGGGCACTCGCTACTCGGCGGCGGCGGGCGCGACCTTCCTCGGCGCGGACGGGCAGCCGCGGCCGATCGTCATGGGCAGCTACGGCATAGGCGTCGGCCGGCTGCTCGCGTGCGCGGCCGAGGAACACCACGATTCGGCGGGGCTGCGCCTGCCGGCCAGCATCGCTCCCGCTCACGTCCACCTGTGCGCGCTGGCCGGCGGCGACCCGCGCGTCAGCGCCGCGGCCGACGATCTCTACAAGCAGCTGACCGCGCAGGGCACCGAGGTCCTCTACGACGACCGCGGCGAGCGCCCGGGGGTGCAGTTCGCCGACGCCGACCTCATCGGCCTGCCGGTCAGGGTCACGGTCAGCGCGCGGTCCCTGGACCGGGGCGGCGCCGAGGTGAAGCGGCGTGATCAGGACCAGCTCGTGGTCGTGCCGCTGGACCAGGTCGCGGCCGAGGTGGCGGGCGTGATCGGGAGCCTGCTCGACGGCCTGGCCGGGGCCCTGACTGGCGGCGACGGACTCGGCTAAGAGCGCCCGGCGCTGGCCGCGATGTCGGCAAGCGCCCGGGCCGAGCCGAGCGAGGTGTCGGCCGCGAGCCAGCGCGGCGGCTCCCGGCCGCTGACGGCGTCCTGGATGTGCCGGACCGCCGGGGTGAACGAATACCGGTCCGGCCCGGTCCCCGGGTAGCCGGCCGGCTCCCGCCCCCCGGCGCGCACCTCGAACCGGTCCCCCGGCCCGGGGTGGAACGGGTTGGTGATGTGTACCTGCCCGGCGGTCCCGATCAGCGCGCTGAACGTGTCCTGGGCGCGGCGGAACCCGCAGGACAGCAGCAGCCTGCGGTCGCCGGGAAAGCCGAGCCAGCCCCAGGTCTCCGCGTCCACGCCGCCCGGGTCCCAGACCGCGGCGGCGGACACCGTGTCGTGCTCGGCGGCGAACAGGAAGCGGGCCAGCCGGACCGGGTAGCAGCCCACGTCGTTGAGCGCGCCGCCGGCCAGCGCGGCCGACATCCTGATGTTGTGCCCGGGGTCGGACATGGCGAAGTGGTAGTTCGACTGGATCTCGCGCAATTCCCCGATGACCCCGTCGGCCAGCAGAGCGCGGATCCGGCGCATCTGGTCGTGGAACGGGAAGGCGAACGCCTCCCACAGCAGGGTGCCGGACTCGGCGGCCACGGCCAGGACCTGCTCGGCCTCGGGCAGCGAGACGGTGAGTGGCTTCTCGCACAACACCGGCTTGCCCGCCAGGAGCGCTTTCGTCGTCCACTCCGCGTGCAGGGCGTTGGGCAGCGGAATGTAGACCGCGTCGATCTGCGGGTCCTCGATCAGCTGCTGGTAGCCAGCGATGGCCCGGTCAACGCCGTTATCCCGGGCCCACCCGGCGGTGCGCTCCGGATCGCGGCCGGCCACGGCGGCCGCCACCCCGCCCGCCTCGGCCACCGCGGGCAAGAAGGCCTTGCGCGCGATGCCGGCCGCGCCGATGATCCCCCACCGCACCCGGCCCGTCACGCCGCGGGCGGGCATCAAGCGCTCGGGTACAGCCGGGTGAGCACGAATTCCCGGTGCCCGATGGCCTCGGCGCAGGTGAGCCGGCCGTTGATGACCCGGTCGCAGATTTCCATCAGCCGGCCGCCGGCCGCGGTCAGGTCGTACTGCCTGGTCAGCAGCCCGGCACAGTCCAGGTCGATGTGCTCGGCCATGGTCTGCGCGGTCAGCGGGTTCGCGGTCAGCTTGATCACCGGCTCGACCGGGTGCCCGATCACGTTGCCCTGGCCGGTCGGGAACAGGTGCAGCACCGCCCCGGCCGCGGCCATCAGCGTGATGCACTCGGCGGCGGCCGACGAGGTATCCATGAAATACAGGCCCGGGCCCGAGCCGGGGGGCTCCGCGGCCTCGAGCGCCCCCACCACCTGCTTGGTGCCCGTCTTGGCGATGTTGCCCATCGCCTTCTCCTCGATCGTGGACAGCCCGCCGCGGATGTTCCCCTGGGTCGGCTGCGAGCCGAGCAGATCCACGCCGGCCCGGGCGATCATCGCCATGTACCGGTCGTAGAGGCCCTGGAACTTCTGCCGCACGGCCTCGTTCACGCACCGCTGCGCGATGAGATGCTCGCCGCCGGTCAGCTCGCTCGTCTCTCCGAACAGCACCGTCCCGCCCGCCTCGACCCACCGGTCGACGGCCTGCGCGGTGGTCGGGCACGAGCCGAGGCCGCTGGTCGTGTCGGACTCACCGCATTTGATCGACAGGACTATCTCGCTCCGCTCGACCTCCTGCCGCGTCCGTTCGGAATCATCTTGCCGGAACTGGGCCGCGACCCGGGCCGCGCGCTCGATCGTGCGCAGGTCGCCGTGCCGCTCGATGGCGAAGCCCGCGACCGGCTTGCCGGTCTTGGCGATGCCGGCCACCAGCCGCTCGGTCCAGTTGGGCTCGATGCCGATGACCACGGCGGAGGCGACGTTGGGGTTGGCCGCGTTGCCCGCCAGGGTGCGGAACGTGAGCTCCAGGTCGGCGCCGAACTGCAGCCGGCCGTAGGCGTGCGGCAGCGCCAGCGTGCCCGGCACCAGCGCGGCCACCGCCTCGGCGGCGGCGTTCGACAGGTCGTCCACCGGCAGGATGACCGTGTGATTCCTGATGCCGACCGCACCGTTCTCGCGGCGGTACCCGGTCAGCACGCGCCCGCTCACAGCCGCGCGCTCCGCACGTTGTGCACGTGGACATGATCGCCCCGCCCGATGTCCCGCGTGGCGATCCCCACCGGCTGGCCGTACTCGATGATCTGCTCCCCGGCGGCGATGTCGGCCAGGGCCAGCTTGTGACCGAGCGGCACCGCCTCGGTGAGCCGCACGCTGATCGAAGCCGGCCCGCTCAGGTACCCACCGTCCACAGGGCCCGGATCGAGGTCCCGTACCGCGACGCCGACCAGGTCGCCGTCGCGGTGGGCCAGGAAGCCCGGTGCGCCCGGCGGCTGCGCCATGTGCTCCTCCCGGGGCTCGCGGTCTTTGCCACTGGGCTCGGAGAATAGCGCAGCGCGGGCCGGCCGGGCGCACGGGGCGCCGGGCGCCGGATCCCGCGGGCCGCATGTCGCGGGATCCGGCCCTGCCTGCGCGTCTTTCCCGTTTCCTGAACTTCATGCGACACCCGGGTGGGGCTATCCCCAGCGCACACCCGGGGGTTAGCCGCATTCCGCCGCCCAGCCCGGTCTTCGTACCGTGGCCAGGACGGGCAGGACGACGGAGGGGCGATGGACACGGATCACCGGAACGAGATCGCCGCATCGGTGGCCGCCCACCAGCATCTCGGCCCCGGCTACGAGCAGGCGCTGGCCGAGGGCCTGGTGGAACGCATCAGCACCGAGATCGACGACCGGATCACCGCCCAGATCGATCAGCGGGTCTCGGCGGAGGTCGATGACCGGATGGCCACGGGACTGGACCAGCACCTGGGCTGCCGGCACGTCCGCCGGGCCAGCAGGCGGGCCCTGCGGGCCACCCGGCGCGCGCAGGCCGCGCAGTCCGGGCGACCGTCGATCCTGGTGATCCTGGGGTCGCTCGTGTTCGCTATGTCCAGTACCGCGATCGTGCTGTCCAGGACCACGTCCAGCATCTACACGAACCATGGCGGCAGCCAGTCGGGCCCGGGCGCGGGGGGCATCATGCTCACCGCGCTGATCTGGATCGTCATCGGCCTCGTCAACGTGGCCTACGTGACGGGACGCACCGGCTCGCGACGAGACTCCGGCTAGAGCGCCGCTTGCCCGCCGGTCACCCTTCGGCAGCGCGCGGGGAGACGGCCGGCACGGCCGCGTCCTCCGCCTGATTGGTGGTGGCCAGCGAGCGGGAAAGCTCGACGCAGCCCACCGCGATCAGCAGCACGCACACGATCTGGACCGCGAGCCAGCCGCCGGTGCGCAGCTGCTCGCCGAACACGCTCACCCCGTACGCCACGCTGATCAGCGCGTCGCCCAGGGTCAGCGGCGGCTGCGCCGCGACCAGCGAGCCGGCCTGCAGGCTGTTCTGCAACAGGAACAGCGCCCCCACGCCGGCTGCCGCGGCGCCGTACAGCTCCCACGAGGTGAAGAACGGGACGATACCGTGGCTCAGCGCCTCCATCGCGCCCTTGAGCAGCGCCGCGGTGAGCGCGTAGCCGCACGCCGCCGCGAGCGCGAGCGCCGCGGCCCGCGCGTTGCCCTGCAGCCGGATGCCCACGGCGATCACCACGGTCTCGAAGCACCCGGTGACGATCAGGGCCGCTATCCAGACGCGAAAGGGGGCGCGCTCGACGCCGCCGGACGGCGCGGCGGCGGCCAGGCCCACGCCCAGGCTGAGCGTAACCAGCGCCACCGCCCCCCAGGTCAGGCGGGGCAGCTTGCGGTGGAAGATCCTGCTGGACAGCAGCAGCGTGAACGGCAGCTCGATGATGAAGATCGGCTGCACCAGGGCGACCGGGCCGTTGGCCAGCGCTACCGCCTGGCACACCGCCGCGACCATGATCATTCCGATGCCTGCCAGCCACACCTTGCGCCTGATCAAGTAGCCGAACAGCGACAGGTGCAGCGCCTTCGACGGCGGCGCGTCCCGGGCAGCGATCCGCTGCAGCACCGACGCCGTCCCGTTGGCCAGCGCGGTCAGCAGGGCGAACAGGACGGAGAGCACTCGCACCGCGGCATCCTATCCGGTCACCGGCTGCGGTCCCGGCGGCGGCAGGACGCGGCCCCGGGCGGCGAGCCAGCCCGCGGCCAGCTCGACGGCGCACAGCACGAGCAGCAGGGTGACCGGGATGTCCCAGCCGCCGGTGCTCGCGTGCAGCAGCCCGACCGCGAGCGGGCCGAGCGCGGCCAGCAGGTAACCCCAGCCCTGCGCCATCGCGGACAGCGACGCGGCGGCCACCGGGTCGTGAGTCCGGGCCATGGTGAAGAAGATGCCCAGGCCGAGCGCGGCCCCCTGGGCCAGGCCGAGCAGCAGGATCCAGGCCCAGGCGCTGCCCAGCGGGGCGTACAGCGCCCCGGCGATGCCCGCCGCGGTCGCGATGACCGTGGGGACGACCAGCAGCCGCTGCGCGGCCATCCGGTGCGCGATTACCGGGATAAGCATGGCGGTCACGGCGTTGCCCAGGTTCATCAGGGCGAGCAGGGTGCCGGCGTGCGCCGCGGTCGCGCCGCGGTCGCGCAGCAGGGTAGGCAGCCAGGACAGCGCGGCGTAGTAGGACAGGCTCTGCAGCCCCATGAACGCCGTCACCTGCCAGGCCAGCGCGTGCCTGGTCACGGCCACTCGCGCCGACGGCGGCCCGTTCCGCCATCGGGCCGGCTCGGCCGGCGCCGGCCCCCCGGGCGGGGGGCGGTAGCGCCACTGCGGCAGCCAGACCACGAACGCCACGGCAGCCGGCGCCGCCCACATCCAGAGGGAGAATCGCACCGACCCGCCGAGCCAGGGGGCATCCGCCGCGTACTGGTAGCCCGGCACCGCCAGCAGCGAGCCCAGCACCGATCCGATCCCCAGGAAGAGCAGGTAGGTGCCGATGAGCAGCCCGGCCCGGCTCGGCTGGCGTCGCTTGACCATGCTCGGCAGCAGCACGTTCATCAGCGCGATCGCGCCGCAGGCAAGCACCGTCCCCGGATACAGCAGGATCCGGGGCAGCGCGCCGCGCAGCACCAGCCCGGCGGCCACCAGGCTGAGCGAGGCGAGCAGCACCCGCTCCTCGCCGAACCTGCGGCTCAGCGGGGCCGCGACGCCGGAGAACAGGCCGAAGCACACGACCGGGATGGTTGCCAGCACGGTGATCGCCGTCGCGGACAGGCCGAGCTGCGCGGAAAGCTCGGGAAACACCGGGGGCAGGCTGGCGATCGCGGTCCGCAGGTTGAAGCCGATGAAGATGATGCCCACCACCAGCACGGCCACCGCGCCCCGGTGCAGCCCGCCGGGGCCATCGTCGGCGGCCACGACGCGGTCGTGGCCGCGGCGCCCGCGCGGGAGCTGGCGCAGCCGGCTCAGCTCCTGGCCCGCAGCATCCGCAGCACGAACTGCATGATCCCGCCGTGCCTGAAGTACTCGGCCTCGCCGGGAGTGTCGATCCGGACCACCGCGCGGAACTCGCGCTGCGAGCCGTCATCGGAGCGCACCGTCACGGTGACCTCGCGGGGCACCGGCCCCGAGCTGATCGCCTCGATCCCGAGCACGTCGAACGTCTCGTGCCCGGTCAGCCCCAGCGAGGCCACGGACTCACCCGGGCGGAACTGCAGCGGCAGCACCCCCATCCCGATCAGGTTCGACCGGTGGATCCGCTCGAACGACTCGACCAGCACGGCCCGCACGCCGAGCAGCGCGGTGCCCTTGGCCGCCCAGTCCCGGGACGAGCCGGAACCGTACTCCTTCCCGGCCAGGACGATCAGCGGGATGCCGTCGGCGATGTAGCGCCGGGACGCCTCGAAGATGCTCATCTGCTCGCCGTCGGGCAGCTTCAGCGTGACGCCGCCCTCGGTGCCGGGCGCCAGCAGGTTCCGCAGCCTGATGTTGCCGAACGTGCCCCTGATCATCACCTCGTGATTGCCGCGCCGCGAGCCGTAGGAGTTGAAGTCACGACGCTGCACGCCGTGATCGATGAGGTACTTCCCGGCCGGACTGTCCGGCCTGATCGCGCCGGCGGGCGAGATGTGGTCGGTGGTGACCGAGTCGCCCAGCAGCGCGAGCACCCGGGCGCCGCGGATGTCTTCCAGCGGCTCGGGCTCGGCCGGCATGCTCTCGAAGTACGGCGGCCGCCGGACGTAGGTGGAGTCCGGATCCCAGTCGTAGGTGTCGCCGGCGGGCACGTCCAGCGACCTCCACCGCTCGTCCCCGGTAAACACGTCGGCGTAGTCGCGGGTGAACATCTCGGCGGCGACCGCGCTGTGCACCACCGCGGCGATCTCGTCCGGCGCCGGCCAGATGTCGGACAGGTAAACCGGCTGGCCGTCGGCGCTCGCGCCGAGCGGCTCGGACGTCAGGTCGATGTCCATCGTCCCGGCCAGCGCGTAAGCCACGACCAGCGGCGGCGAGGCCAGGTAGTTCATCTTCACGTCCGGGTTGATCCGGCCCTCGAAGTTCCGGTTCCCGGACAGCACCGCGACCACGGCCAGGTCGCTATCGTTGACCGCCTCGCTGATCGCCTCGGGCAGCGGCCCGGAGTTGCCGATGCAGGTGGTGCAGCCGTAACCGACCAGGTTGAAGCCGAGCTTTTCCAGGTAGGGCAGCAGCCCGGACCGCTCGTAGTAGTCCATGACCACCTTGGAGCCCGGTGCGAGCGTGGTCTTGACCCAGGGCTTGCGGGCCAGCCCGGCCTCCACGGCCTTGCGGGCCAGCAGCGCGGCACCCACCATGACCGACGGGTTGGAGGTGTTCGTGCAGGACGTGATGGCGGCGATCACTACCGAGCCGTGGTCGACCGTGGTCTGCGTCCCATCCTCGAGCGTGACCCGGACCGGCGATGAGGCCCTGGGCTCGGGAGTATTCGAGAAGGGGTCTGAGGCCGGGAACGTGCCGGCGATGCCGTTGTCGAGGCTCGGCTCGGACACGAACGCGCCGAGCGCGTCACGGAACGACGTCTTCGCGTCGGCCAGCGCCACCCGGTCCTGCGGCCGCCTGGGGCCGGCCAGCGACGGCACCACGGTCGACAGGTCGAGCCTGAGCTCCTCGGAGTACCTGGCGGTCTGGCCCGGCTCGTACCACAGCCCCTGCTCCTTGGCGTACGCCTCGACCAGCGCGATCTGCTGCGCCGGGCGGCCGGTGAGCCGCAGGTAGTCGAGCGTGAGCTCGTCGATCGGGAAGATCGCGCAGGTGGACCCGAACTCGGGGCTCATGTTCCCGATCGTGGCCCGGTTGGCCACCGGCACCGCGGCCACTCCCTCGCCACAGAACTCGACGAACTTGCCGACCACGCCGTGCCTGCGGAGCAGCTCGGTGATATGCAGCACCAGGTCGGTGGCCGTGGCGCCGTCGGGCAGCTCGCCGGTGAGCCGGAACCCGACCACCGGCGGGATCAGCATCGAGATCGGCTGGCCGAGCATGGCCGCCTCGGCCTCGATGCCGCCGACCCCCCAGCCGAGGATGCCGAGCCCGTTCTGCATGGTGGTGTGCGAGTCGGTGCCCACGCAGGTGTCCGGGTAGGCCGCGCCGTCGGCGGTCATGACCACCCGGCCCAGGTGCTCGATGTTCACCTGGTGCACGATCCCGGTGCCGGGCGGCACCACCTTGAAGCGGTCGAACGCCTCCTGGCCCCAGCGCAGGAAGCCGAACCGCTCGGCGTTCCGCTCGAACTCCAGGTCCACGTTGCGCGCGAACGCGTCCGGGCGGCCGAACACGTCGGCCACCACCGAGTGATCGATGACCAGCTCGGCCGGGACCAGCGGGTTGATCGCGGCGGCGTCGCCGCCCAGGTGATGCATGGCCTCGCGCATGGTGGCCAGGTCCACCACGGCGGGCACGCCGGTGAGGTCCTGCATGATCACCCGCGCCGGGGTGAACTGGATCTCGGTGTCGGGCTCGGCCCTGGGGTCCCAGCCGGCCAGCGCCCGCACGTGGCCGCCGGTGACGTTCGTTCCGTCCTCGTTGCGCAGCAGGTTTTCCAGCAGGATCTTCAGGCTGAACGGCAGCGTCGCGGCGCCGTCCACCGCGTCCAGCCGGTAAATCCGGTATTTCTGTTCGCCTGCCCGCAGCGTGTCCTGGCTGCCGAAGCTGTCCGCGGTCATCCGCACCGACCTCCCTGAACGTCTGCCTGCCGGGCAGGCTGCTACCCGCCTTCCCCGGCATCATATCTTGACGTCAAGCTATTTTGCGGGCGGGTGCCCGCCGGTCAGAGGTTGCCGCGGCGCTCCTGTTCGCGCTCGATGGACTCGAACAGCGCCTTGAAGTTGCCCTTGCCGAAGCCCAGCGAGCCGTGCCGCTCGATCAGCTCGAAGAACACGGTCGGGCGGTCGCCCATCGGCGCGGTGAAGATCTGCAGCAGGTAGCCGTCCTCGTCCCGGTCCACCAGGATGCCGCGCGACCGCAGCTCCTCGACCGGGACCCGGACCTGGCCGATCCGCGCCCGCAGCTCGGGGTCGGTGTAGTAGCTGTCCGGGGTGTCGAGGAACGGCACGCCGCGGGCCCGCAGCGTGTCCACGGTGGTCAGGATGTCGCCGGTGGCCAGCGCGATGTGCTGCACGCCCGGTCCGCGGTAGAACTCGAGGAACTCGTCGATCTGCGACTTGCGCCTGCCCACGGCCGGCTCGTTGAGCGGGAACTTCACCCGGTGGTTGCCGCTGGCGACGACCTTGGACATCAGCGCCGAGTAGTTGGTGGCGATGTCGTCGCCGACGAACTCGGCCATGTTCACGAAGCCCATGACGTCGTTGTAGAAAGCGACCCAGGCGTCCATCCGGCCGAGCTCGACGTTGCCGACGGCGTGGTCGATCGCCTGGAACAGCCGCGGCTCGCCGGCGCCGCGGCTGACCGCCGTCCCGGCCGGGACGTAGCCGGGCAGGTACGGGCCGTGGTAGCGGGTGCGGTCGACCAGCGTGTGCCGGGTGTCGCCGTAGGCCGCGATCGCCGCCACCCGCACCCGGCCGTATTCGTCGGACTCGTCGTGCGGCTCGGCCAGGACGGTCGCGCCGCGCGACCGCGCGTGCGCCACGCACTTGTCCACGTCGGGCACGGACAGCGGCAGGTCGCTGACGCCGTCGCCGTGCGTGTGATGGTGATCGTGCATCCAGTGGCCGGGGCGCACGCCCCCGTTGATCACGAACCGGGCCGAGCCCGACTTCAGCACGTAGGACTTGAACTCGTGGTTGCCGGTCTCCGGGCCGCGGTAGGCAACCAGGTCCATCCCGAACACGGCCTGGTAGAAGTGCGCGGCCTGGGTGGCGTTGCCGACCGTGAAGACGATCCCGTCCAGGGCGGTGACCGGGAACGGATCGGCGGACCCGTCGTAGTCGACCAGCCCCACCAGTTGTCTCAGCTGGCCCGGGGCCATGCCCGCCTCGGTCTCGTCGGGCGTCAGGTCTGCGGTGCCTGGTGCGTGCGTGGTGGTCATGCCAGATCCTCACTCGCGATGCAACCTGTAGCACAAAACCTGGAGCATCATGGTGCCAGGCGCAACTGAAGCCGCCCGGGGTGGACATTGTGCCTAGCCGGGAGGCGGCAAACCTGGAATATCTGGTAAATCTGGATACCGAACGGGCCCGGGCGACCCGCTCACCCGGCCTTACGTGGTGACGTGGGTGATCGGCGCCCGGCCCGGAGGCTGGTGCGGCGCCGGGCCGGCCTGGACCTGCGGCACCTCGCATACCAGCGGCTTGTCCTCCAGCACGAGCGACTCGCCGTGGTGGATGAGCGGCATCGGCTCGCCTTCCAGCAACTCGTAGCGCGCCTCAGTCCGGGTGATGGCCACGCTGAGCCTGCGCCCCCGGTAGCGGAGCCGGAAGGTCAGCCGGGAGATGCCGCTCGGCAGCTGCGGGGCGAAGGCTAGCGTGTCGTCCCGCGTCCGCATCCCGCCGAACCCGGCCACCAGCGCGGTCCAGGCGCCCGCCAGCGAAGCCATGTGCAGGCCGTCGCGGGTGTTGTGCTGCACGTCGTGCAGGTCCATCAGCGCGGCCTCGGCCAGGTAGTCGTGCGCGAGCTCGAGGTACCCGACCTCGGCCGCGATCACCGACTGCGTGCACGCCGACAGCGAGGAATCCCGCACGGTCAGCGCCTCGTAGTAGGCGAAGTTGCGCGCCTTCTGCTCGGGCGTGAACGCATCGCCGCGCAGGTGCATCGCGAGCACCAGGTCGGCCTGCTTGACCACCTGCTTGCGGTACAGGTCGAAGTACGGGTAGTGCAACAGCAGCGGGTAGTTGTCTGGCGGCGTGTGCTCGAAGTCCCACCGGGCGTGATCGGTGAAGCGCTCGGACTGCGGGTGCACGCCGAGGCGCTCGTCGTAGGGGATCACCATCGCGCCGGCCGCGTCCCGCCACGCCGCCGCCTCCTCGGTGGTGACGCCGAGCGCGCCGGCCTCATCCATGTACTTGCCCGCGAGGTCCGCGGCCGCGACGAGGTTCTGCTGCGCCATCAGGTTCGTGTAGACGTTGTTGTCCACGATCGCGGTGTACTCGTCGGGACCGGTCACGCCGTCGATGCGGAACCGGCCGTCCACGTCGTGGTGGCCGAGCGCACGCCACAGCCGCGCGGTCTGCACGAGTACCTCCAGGCCGACGTCGCGCTCGAAGTCGGTGTCCTGGGTGGCGTCCATGTAGCGCAGGATGGCGTCGGCGATGTCGGCGTTGATGTGGAACGCGGCGGTTCCGGCCGGCCAGTACCCCGAGCACTCCTGGCCCCTGATCGTCCGCCACGGGAAGGCCGCGCCGGCCAGCCCGAGGTCGGCCGCGTGCTGGCGGGCCGCGGGCAGCACCATGTGCCGCCAGAACAGCGCGTCGGCGACCGCGTCCGGGTGGGTGTAGGTAAGCACCGGCAGCACGTACGACTCGGTGTCCCAGAACGTGTGCCCGTCGTAGCCGGGTCCGGTCAGCCCCTTGGCCGCGATCGGGCGGTGCTCGGCCCGCGCCGCGGCCTGCAGGATGTGGAACAGGCCGAACCGCACCGCCTGCTGGATCTCCGGGTCGCCGTCCACCACGACGTCCGCGCCCGCCCAGAACTCGTCGAGGTAGGCGCGCTGCTCGGCCAGCAGGCCGTCCCACCCGGTCAGGGAGGCCAGCGCCAGCGCCCCGTTGACCTGGTCGTGCAGCGCCGGCCGGGACCGCTGGCTGGACCAGCCGTAGCCGATGTACTTCACGACCTCCAGCCGCTCGCCCGCCGCGACCCTGGCCGCCACGGTGGTCCGGCCCACGTCGGGGCCGGACTCGGTGCGGATCGACATCCGCTCCGGGCCGGTCACCTCGTGCGCCATCCCGGCGGCGAGCATCAGGCCGCTCGCCTTGGTCCTGTGCACCATGATGACCCGCGCCTGGTCATCGTTGACCGCGACGTTCTCTTCGCTGACCAGGGGCGACTCGAGCACGGCGGCCACCCGCGGATCCTTGCCCATGTCCGGCAGGGCCTCGTTGGCGACGAGTTCGGACTGCACGACGAGCCGCAGCGGCCCATCGACCGGCTCGACCGTGTACCGGATGGCGGCCAGCGCGCGCTGGCTCAGCGAGACCATCCGCATCGAGGTGACCCGCACCCGGTCGCCGGCCGGCGAGCTCCACTCCACCTCGCGGGTCAGCGTCCCGGCGCGCATGTCGAGCCGGCGCACGTGCGAGTGCAGGGTGCCGTACCTGACGTCGAACGGCTCGTCGTTCACGTGCAGCCGGATCAGCTTGCCGTTGGTGACGTTGATGATGGTCTGCCCGGAGTCCGGGTACCCGTAGCCGGCCTCCGCGTAGGGCAGCGGCCGCAGTTCGTAGAGCGAGTTCAGGTAGGTGCCCGGCAGCCCGTGCGGCTCTCCCTCGTCCAGGTTCGCGCGCAGCCCGATATGCCCGTTCGACAGCGCGAAAACCGATTCGCTCTGCGCCAGCACGTCGAGATTGAGCTCAGACTCGGTGATGCACCACGGTTCGACCCCGAAGGCCGCGTGCTTGATCATCCGCACTCCCTGGTCAGCCGGCCCGGAGACGCTTGTACCCGGCGAGGCACCTTGCTCACTAGGCATTGACTCGACCTTATCCCCCCGCTGCTGGCTGATCGTGGCCCCGCTCACCGGCCCAGCAGCTCCTCAAGATCCTGGACCACGATGTCCGCGCCATGTTCGGCCAGTTCTTTCGCCTGACCTGTCCGGTCAACGCCCACCACGAGGCCGAAGTGCCCGGCCCGGCCGGCCGCGACCCCGGCCAGCGCGTCCTCGAACACCGCCGCGCGGGCCGGGGGCACGCCCAGTTCCTGCGCTCCGGCCAGGAACGTGTCGGGGGCCGGCTTGCCCGCCAGTCCCCGCTGCTTGGCGATCACGCCGTCGATGCGCGCGTCGAACAGGTCGGCGATCCCGGCCACGTTGAGCACCTGGACGGTGTTGGCGCTGGAGGAGACGACCGCGGTATGCAGCCCCGCCTCCCGCACCCGCCTGATGTAGCGCACCGAGCCGTCGTAGACTTCCACGCCCATCTTGTCGATCATCTCGAGCACGAGCGCGTTCTTGCGGGTGCTCAGCCCGTTGATGGTATGCGCGCCGGGCGGGTCATCCGGGCTGCCCTCGGGCAGTTCTATCCCCCGGGACTGCAGGAACGACCGGGTGCCGTCGAGCCGCGGCTTGCCGTCCACGTACCGGTCGTACTCCCGGACGGGGTCGAAGGGCACGAACTCGGTGCCGGTCTCGGCGGCGTACTCGCGCAGGAACGCGTCGAACATCTGTTTCCACGCCGCCGCGTGCACGAGAGCCGTCTTCGTGACGACGCCGTCCAGGTCAAACAGGCACGCCAGCGTGCCCTCAGGAAGTCCCAGCATCTTGCTTCTCCGCCCGCGGGGTCCAGAAGGATCCCCCCACTGTGCCAGAGCCGACAGCGGGATAGGACCAGAACGCGGCCGGCTACCCGGCGGGCAGGACCGCCCGAGCCTGGGTGACCTGCGTCGCGGCGGCTCATGGTGCCTGCGGCTGAATCTCGCCGTCGTCGGCGGACCAGGCGGCCCAGTGATCCACCACGACGCAGATCACCGGGCCGGCCGGCGGGCTGTGCCGGTACTGCGGGTACCGCTCGGCCAGCAGCCGGATCGGGCCGGCCATGTCGCCCGGGGCGTCCAGGATCGAGGCGCGGCCGTCAGCTCGCACCCACCACAGCCGCGACCAGTCTTCGTCGTAGTGGTCGGCCAGCACGGCGACCATGGGGTTCTCCCGGATGTTGCGCAGCCGCCGCAGGTCGCGGGTGGTCTTGGGCTTGGCGTCGACAGCGGTGTAGATCCGGTCGCCGGCCACGGCGAAGGTGACCGGGACCAGGTGCGGCGACCCGGGCCCGCCGACGGTGGCCAGCCGGGCTACCCGGGCGGCGCCCAGCCGCCGGCGCGCCTCGTCGTCACCGAGCCTCATGTCACCTGCGGCAGCACCTCGGCCGCGATCAGCTCCAGGTGATCGATATCGTCCAGGTCGAGGACCTGCAGGTAGACACTGTCCGCCCCGATCTCGCCGAACTGCCCGATCCGGTCGATGACCTCGGCCGGCGTCCCGGCCACCGCATCCGCGCGCAGATCGGCGAGCGGGCGGCCGATCGCGGCGGCCCGCCGCTCCAGCTCGGCGGTGTCCCGGCCGCAGCACACCGTGTGCGCCACCGAGTAGCGCAGCGACGCGGCGTCGCGGCCCACCGCCGCGCACGCCGCGCGGACCCGGCCGAACGCGGCGGCCGAGTCCGGCACGCTGTGGAACCCCAGGTTGAACTCGTCGGCGTAGGAGGCGGCCAGCCGCGGCGTCCGGCGCGTCCCGGCGCCGCCGATCAGCACCGGCGGACGCGGGCGCTGCGCCGGCTTGGGCAGCCCCGGGGAATCGGTCACCTGGTAATGCGCGCCGCGGAAGGAGAACTTCTGCTGCTCCGGCGTCTGCCACAGCCCGGTGATGATCGCCAGCTGCTCGCCGAGCATGCCGAACCGCTCAGCGAGCGGCGGGAACGGGATCCCGTAGGCAGCGTGCTCGGCGTCGAACCAGCCGGTGCCGAGCCCCAGCTCGACCCGCCCGCCGCTCGCCTGGTCCACCTGGGCCACGGTGACGGCCAGCGGCCCGGGCAGCCGGAACGTCACCGGGCTCACCAGCGTGCCGAGCCGGATGCGGCTCGTCTCGACGGCGAGCGCGGCCAGCGTCGCCCAGGCGTCCGTCGGGCCGGGCAGGCCGCTGCCGCCGATGCTCAGGTAATGGTCGGAGCGGAAGAACGCGTCGAAGCCCAGCCGCTCGGTGGCCTGCGCCACCCGCCGCAGGGTCGCATAGTCGGCCCCCTGCTGTGGCTCGGTGAAGATCCGTAGTCGCATGCGTCCCATCCTCGCCGATGGCTGCGAGCATGGAGGCATGAACACCCAGCCACTGAGTCCCGACGAGCTGCTCAGCACCACGCGCAGCGTGCGCAAGCGACTGGACTTGCAGCGCCCCGTTCCGATTGAGCTGGTGCGGGAGTGCCTCCGGATCGCCGTGCAGGCGCCGACCGGCAGCAACCGCCAGGACTGGCACTGGATCGTGGTGACCGACGCCGCGGCCCGCGCGAAGATCGGCGAGTACTACCGGCGTTCGTTCGAGCGGTACTACCGGTCGAGCCCCGCTCCCGAGCACCTGTACCCGGATGACGCGGCGCGCGCGGGCGTGCAGCGGCGCGTCGCGGCCAGCGCCGTCTACCTGGCCGAGCGCATGGGCGAGGTGCCCGTGCTGGTGATCGCGGGCATCAAGCTGGGCTCCGACCAGCTTCCCGCGGGCAATCAGGCCGGGCTGTGGGGGTCGCTGCTGCCCGCGGTCTGGAGTTACATGCTCGCCGCCCGGGCCCGCGGGCTCGGCACCGCCTGGACCTCCCTGCACCTGGCCTACGAACGCGAGGTAGCCGAGTTGCTCGGCATTCCCGCCGACGTCCACCAGGGCGCGCTCATCCCCACTGCCTACTACACCGGAGACACCTTCCGGCCCGCGGCCCGCGTGCCCCTCGACGAGGTCATCCACCTGAACCGGTGGTGAGGGTGGCGACGCACTCGACGTGGTGCGTCATCGGGAAGGCGTCGAACGCGCGCAGGTCGCCGACCCGCCAGCCCAGGCCGGCGAATGCGGCCAGATCCCGCGCGAGCGTGGCCGGGTCGCACGACACGTAGGCGATCCGCCGCAGCGCGGGAGCGAGCATCTCGATGACCCGGCGGTCGACTCCCGCGCGCGGCGGATCGAGGACAGCCAGGCTGGCGCCGCCGGGCCCGCGCTCCGCCAGCACCTGTGCGGCGTCGCCGCGATGCACCCTGACCTGCGGGAAGCGGGCCAGGTTCTTGCGCGCGTCGCGCACCGCCGCTACATCGGATTCCACCCCGGTGACCAGCCCGGCGGCCCCGACCGCCCCGGCCAGGGCGCCGGTGAACAGGCCCGCGCCGCAGTACAGATCCAGCGCGACGTCGCCGGGCTGCGGGCGCAGCGCGGCCAGCACCACCTCGGTCAGCACGCTGGCGGCGGCCGGGTGAACCTGCCAGAACCCCCCGGCACTCACTCGCCAGGTCCGGCCGGCCGCGTGCTGGGTGAGCCACGGCCGCGGGTTTCCGCCTCCGCTCCGGGCCGGGCCGGACACCGCTACGGACCGCTCCCCCGATCCGGGCGAGACCGTCACCTCGACGCCGCGGGCACCCGGCCAGCTCCGGCCCGTGACGTCGCCCGCACGCACGAGCGGGTGCGCGATCAGGCAGTCGGCGATCGCGACGACCTCGCGCGAGCGATGCTTGCGCAGGCCGGCCGTCCCGTCCGGGCCGACCGCGAAGCCAACCCTGGTGCGCCAGCCCAGCCCCGCCGGGTCGCCGGGCAGCGCCTCGACCGTCACCTCGCGCTCGATCCCGGCCATGCGGCGCAGTTGCTGCCTGATCACCTGGGCCTTGATCGCCCGCTGCGCGGCGGGGCGGGCGTGCTGCAGGTCGCAGCCGCCGCATCCGTCCGGGCGCGCGTACGGACAGGGCGGCTCGACCCGGTCCGGCGACGCCTGGAGTATCTCGATGGCCTCGGCGCGGGCGAACCTGGTCGTGCGGCTGGTCACCCGGGCGCGGACCCGCTCGCCGGGCAGCGCGTGCCGGACGAACACCACCTTGCCCTGGTCGCCGGGCGCGCCGCTCCTGGCCACGCACCAGCCGCCGTGGGCCGCTTCGCCTACGGTCAGCTCGAGTACATCGCCCGGGGCAGCGCCGTTCGGAATTGTCATGGCCTTCGTCACGCCGATCAGTACCCCGGATTGGCAGCTTAGGGCAGGATCCATGTTCGCCATCCCGGTCTTGACTGCCCGGCAGATGGGAATACCGTGGGCGGGCAGCGGAATCGCCGGAAGGACGGCCGTGCATATCGTGATCATGGGATGTGGCCGCGTCGGGTCGACCCTGGCGCACATCCTCGAGGACCAGGGTCACTCGGTGGCAGTCATCGATCAGGACGCCGACGCCTTCCGCAAGCTCGGCTCGGGCTTCAAGGGCCGGAAGATAACCGGCTCCGGCTTCGACCGGGACGTGCTCATCGAGGCGGGGATCGAGGAGGCCGACGCGTTCGCGGCGGTGAGCAGCGGTGACAACTCCAACATCATCTCGGCGCGGGTGGTGCGGGAGTCATTCGGCATCCAGCGCGTCGCCGCGCGGATCTACGACCCGCGCCGGGCGGAGGTCTACCAGCGGGTGGGCATCCCCACCGTGGCCACCGTGCGCTGGACGGCCGACCAGATGCTGCGCACGCTGGTGCCGGACGGGGCGGAGTCGCTCTGGCGCGACCCCACCGGGAAGATCGTGCTGGCCGAGGTGGCCTACTCCGAGCGCTGGCTCGGCGAGAAGGTCAAGGTACTCGAGCAGTCCACCGGGGCCAGGATCGCGTTCATCTCCCGGCTCGGCCAGGCCCTGGTACCGGAACCGGGCACCGTGCTGCAGGAGGGCGACCTGATCCACGTGATCACCGAGGAGTCCGACCTCGAACGGATCACCGCGGAGCTCGCCAAGCGGGCCGAGGGAGGCCGCTGATGCGGGTCGCGATAGCCGGCGCCGGCGCGGTCGGCAAGTCCATCGCCGCCGAGCTGCTGGAAAACGGGCATGAGGTCCTGCTCATCGACAAGAACCCCCGGGCTATCCAGGTGGACAGCGTGCCCCGCGCGGAATGGCTGCTCGCCGACGCGTGCGAGATCACCTCGCTGGACGACGCCGGCCTGGAACGCTGCAACGTGGTGATCTGCGCGACGGGCGACGACAAGGTGAACCTGGTCGTCTCGCTGCTGGCCAAGACCGAATACGGCGTGCCGCGGGTCGTCGCCCGGGTGAACGACCCCAAGAACGAGTGGCTGTTCAACGAGTCGTGGGGCATCGACGTCGCCGTGTCCACGCCGAGGCTGCTGTCCGCGCTGGTCGAGGAGGCGGTCAGCGTGGGCGATCTGGTCAGGCTGATGACGTTCCGGCAGAGCGACGCGAACCTGGTGGAGCTCACCATGCCGGCCGATGCCCCGCTGTCCGGCCAGCGGGTCGGTGACATCGACTGGCCCCTGGACACCGCGCTGGTGGCCATCCTGCGGGAGGGCCGGGTGATCGTGCCGCACGATGACGACCCGCTGGAGGCCGGCGACGAGCTGCTGTTCGTCACGAACGAGGACGTCGAGGACCAGCTGGGCGAGCTGCTGTCCGCGCAGTGAGCTCGGGCCGGGGCAGCTCGGGCCCGGGCAGCTCGGGCCGGGGCAGTTTGGGCCAGGGCGGGGTCGCCGCCGCGGCCGGCGGGTTCAGCGGGTCTCGGTGATCTCCGGGCCCCGGTCGAACGGGCTGGGGTACTGACCGCGCTCCTCGGCCTGCGCCATCTCTTGCTCGAGCGCCTCGCGCATCTCGGGCGGGAGCTGGATCTCCAGCAGGTCACGCGGCGGCGCCGGATGATCGCCGCGCACCACCACGACATCGGCGAACAGTTCCTCCAGCGGCCTGGCCAGCTCCGGGCGGCTGGCGGCCTGGCCGCTGATCGTGCCGCGCAGCAGCCAGCGCGGGCCATCCACCCCGATATACCGGGCCGACTGCAGCTCCGTCTGCCCGCTGCCCGGCTCGGTGGGCACGCGGGCCTGCAGTTCGGTGCCGAACGGCCCGTCGGCCTCCTGCGCCTGCCCGCCGAGGGTGCGGATCTCCTGGGCCAGCTCGACCCGGACGTCTTCCCAGAGATCGCCGCTCTTGGGCGCGGCGAACGCCTGGACCTGCAGGCTGCTGCGCCCGATGGTCACGCTGGCCGCGACGATGTGCTCCCCGGCCACGTTGAGCTGGACCTCCTGCTCCGGGTGGACCGGGATCAGCAGGCTGCCGAGATCGACTCGCTCCCGCTGCGGATAGTGCTCGCCGGAATCCCACGGGCCGCTGCCCGCCGCCTCGTCGCCGCCCGGCTCGCCGGGGTGGGCGTCCTCCCCGGTCAGGGCGTGGCGCCCGACGTAGTCGCCGTCGTCGGGCGGGGCGTCTCCCGCATCATCGTCGCCGGGCTCCGCCAGCTCGTCATCGCCGGGCTCCGCCAGCTCATCGTCGCCGGGCTCCGCCAGCTCATCGTCGCCGAAGGCCCCCGGGTCCGTTGTGCCCTCGGGCCTCGGCCTGTGCTCGCCTGTGTGACGGCGTCGCCGGAACACTGTCTCGCTCCCTACGATCCTCGTGCCGCTGTGGGTATGTCCTGGCCGACGGCATCGGGTGCCGCGCCCGCGTGGCCGCCGGTGGACCCGAAGCCCCCCGCGCCCCGCGCCGATCCCGGCAGGACCTCAACCTCGTGGAACGTGGCCTGCTCCACGCGCTGGATCACCAATTGCGCGATCCGGTCACCGCGCACGAAGCGCACCGTCCGGTCAGCGTCCGTATTCAGCATCGTTACCTTGATCTCGCCCCGGTAGCCGGCGTCCACGGTTCCCGGCGCGTTCACGATCGTGACCCCGTGCCTGGCCGCCAGGCCCGATCGCGGGTGGACGAAGGCGGCGTAGCCCGCGGGCAGGGCTATCGCCAAGCCGGTGGGAACTATGGCGCGCTGGCCCGGGGCCAGCTCGACATCGGCGGCCGCGACCAGGTCGGCTCCGGCGTCCCCCGGGTGAGCGTACCCGGGCAGTGGCACTCCCGGATCCAGGCGCCTGATCAGCACGTCCGGCCGGCCGGCCGGATCGCCTTGCATCGCGTTCATCCACAGTCCTTACGTCGGCGCCTGCTCCTCAGCACGGTGCTCGTCACCACGGCGCTCATGAGGGCCGCGACCCACCCCTTGGTCGCAAGCGCCACGCCGATGGCCAGCGCGTCGGCGAACAGGATCCCGATCAGGGGGATGAACGCGGCGAGGAACACCACGGCCGCCAGCGGGACCCCGAGTATCCAGAGGGTGAAGCCGATGACCACGGAATGGATCACCGCAATGAGGGCTGCCGTCGGGAGCATCCTGTTGTGGCGCAGATGTGGTCATGCCGCGCTCCGCCCCCCGTTCCCCGCGCCGGATCCGCCAGGCCATGTTTCCACCTAACCAACTACCGTAGACCCATGCGCGACTACCGCGAACGGCTGCGCGTGCCCGCTGTCTGGTGGCTGGTCACCGGCGTGTGCGTGCTCATCCTCGGTACCGAGCTGTTCGCCGGCTACAGCGTGATCCTGGGTGTGGTGTTCTACGTTGTCCTCGCCCTGATCTGCAGCGCGACGCTGCTGCACTGGGGTGGTGTCGTGGTCGAGGTGAGCGGCGGCGAGCTGCGCGTGAAACCGGTCCGGCTGCCGCTGGCCAGGGCCCGCGCCGCGCTGGCTGCCAGGCTGCCTGGGCGGTCCAGGCCCCGGGCCCGGGCCGTGCCGCCGGTCGCGATCCGGCTGCCGCTGGCCACGGCCGGCGAGGTGCGGCCGCTGGACCAGGCGCAGACCCGGGTGATGCGCGGGCCGCGCGCGAACCCCGCCGCCTACGTGCTGATCAGGCCCTACCTCAGGGAGTCGGTGTACGTCGAGGTTATCGGGGCAGATGCCAGGTGGCCGTACCTGCTGATCGGCACCCGGCACCCCGCCAGCCTGGCCGACGCGATCGAGAGATCGCGAGCAGCGATGGCCGCACGGGACTAGCGTTCGCCAGGCCCGGCCGCGTGAGATGATCAGAGCCGCCGGGCACTGACCATCCGGGTGCGGGGCCTGGATCAAGGAGGATCTGATGGCAGACAAGCCCGGGGATTCGCGCAGCCGCGCGGTCGCGACGATTGCCGCCCTCGGCGCCGCCTTCGTCACCCGCAAGGTGCTGACCACGGCCTGGACGAAGATCACAGGCAAGGAGCCGCCGCAGAATCCGGAGGATCCGGAAGTCGGCTGGGCAGAGGCGATGGGCTGGGCCGCCATGATGGGCGTCGCGGTGTCGATCGCCCGGCTCCTGGCGACCCGGCTGGTTCACCGGCAGGCGAACACGCCCGCTGTGGAAACGGCCGACAAGGCCGCGAAGGCGGACTGACCTCCCTCCGCGTTCGGCGGACTGACCTCCTTCCGCGTTCGGCGGCGGGTGCCCGTGGCCGCGCTCCTGCTTCGTGATTAAGATATGTCTCGACTTTCCCCGCGCGGGCGGGGGCGAAGCACGCACGAGCGAAGGAGGACGGTCATGGACGCTGCGGAACTTCCGGCCACGCAGGAGCCACCGGCCATGCGCGCATCCGATCAGGACAGGGACGAAGCCACCCACCGCCTGCAGGCCGCGTTCGCCGAGGGCCGGCTGGACGACGCCGAGTTCGACCGGCGGATGCGCTCGGCGCTCACCGCGGTGACCCGCCCGGAACTGGACAAGCTCTCCGCGGATCTTCCGGCCGCCGCGACCGCGGCCGGCCCGGCGCCGGCCGTCGCGGGGCCGAAGCCGGGAAGGTACGCGGTCGCGTACAAGAACTCGGTCCGCCGCGGCGGGCGCTGGCGCGTCCCGGACCGTTTCACGCCCGTGGTCTACAAGGGCAGCGGCTGGATCGATCTACGCGCGGCCGAGCTCACCGAGCCGGTGACCACCGTCGTCGCCATCGCCTACAAGTCGCGCATCGACATCCTCGTGCCCCCGGGCGTGCGGGTGGAGATGGAGGGGTTCGGCGTATCCAAGGGCTGGTCGGCGGAGGAGGAGTGGGAGACCCAGCTGCCGGCGGACGCGCCCGTGGTGCATATCCGCGGCCTCGCCTACAAGGGCACGATCGAGACTCGGACCCGCCCGCCGGGTACCGAGCGCCAGATCAGCCAGTAGCTCCGGCCGGGCCGGGGCGGGTCAGCCGACCTCGTGGCCGTACATGTTGCCGAGCGGGTCGGCGATCAGCTCGACGCGTGCGCCATCGGGGTCGTTGAAGTACAGCGACGTGCCGCTTTCCTCCTGGTAGCCGACCCCGGCCTCGTAGAGCTTGTCGCGCAGCCGGACCCAGCGCTCGGGCTCGACCGAGATCGCCAGGTGGTGCAGCCCGCCGAGGACCTCGTCGTACGGCGCCAGATCCAGTCCGGGGAAGTCGAAGAAGGCCAGCAGGTTGCCGTGGCCGATGTCGAAGAAGAAGTGGTTGGAGCCCGCGTAGTCGCGGTTCTCGAAGATCTCGGTGAGCGGGAACTCGAGCAGCTCCTGGTAGAAGCGGATCGTGCGCTCGACGTCAGAGGACAGCAGCGCGACGTGATGCACGCCGCGCGCGGAGCTGGCGGGCCGGTCCGCCTGCAGGTACTGCGACCGCAGCCGGTCCCGCTCGGCGGTGATGGCAGCCAGGTCGAGCCCGGCCGCGGCATTGTCGTTCATGGCTGTTCGTCTCCCGTCAGGTCGGTGAGCCCGCCGCGGCCCCGGTCACCTGGTTTCCCCAGCGGGCCCGCGCGCCCTCCAGGTCGAGCGGGGCGATCATGTCGCCGTGGCTCAGCTCACTCTCCCAGTCCTGCACCGGTACCCGCCACATAACCTCGAACTCGATGCCGTCCGGATCCTTGGCGTACAGGGACTTGGAGACCCGGTGATCGCTGGCCCCGACCAGCGCGCCGGCCGCGCTCAGCCTGCTCCGGATGTCGGCCAGGTCGGACAGCGTGCCGACCTCCCAGGCCAGGTGGTAGAGGCCGACCCGGCGTTCGGCGGCCGGCGGGGCGGGGCCGACCGCGAACAGGCCCAGGTCGTGGTCGTTGGCCGAGTCGGGTGCGCGCAGGAAGGCGGCCCGCCCCGGGATTTCGGTGCGGACCTCGAAGCCGAGCGTCTCGCGGTAGAACTCCACCGCGCGGGCCAGGTCGCTGACGTACAGCACGGCGTGGTTGAGACGGCGAACGGACATGACAGGCGTCTCCCCTGGGGATTGTGCGGTCACCCGACTGTATCTCCGGCCGGCGGCCCGGTGTAGACCGCGCGCGGGCGAAGCGGAACCTCGCGGGCGTACTCCTCGAGCGCGTGCGCGATCCAGCCGGCCGCACGGGCCACGGCGAACACCGCCTCACCCGCGCCGCTGATCATTCCGGCCACGTCCGCGAGCACCGCCAGCGCGAAGTCGATGTTCGGCTCGGGCAGCGCGCGGCGGCGCATCTCGGCCCTGGCGGCCTCCGCAACGGCCAGCCGCGGGGACTGCGGCGCACCGCGCGCGACCAGGTCGAGCAGGCAGATGGCCCGCGGGTCTCCGGCCCGGTACACGAAGTGCCCGAAGCCGGGCACCCGGCCGGTCCGGCGCAGCAGGTCGCCCACGACTCCCGGCGCGTCCCGCGGGCCGCCCGCCGCCGCGAGCATGGCCTCGGCGCCGAGCGAGGCGCCGCCGTGCAGCGGGCCGCCGAGCGCGCCGAGCCCGGTCGCCACCGCCGCGTAGGGATCAGCCCGGACCGAGGCGGCCACCCGCACCGCCAGCGTGGACGCGGCGAGCTCGTGGTCGGCCAGCAGCACGAGCGCGGCCCGCAGCGCGGCGAGCAGGCCCCCGGCCCCGGCCGGGCAGATCTTGCCCCACAGCCGCGTCGCGATGTCCGGGACCGGCTGATCGACGCCGCCGGCGGGCCGCGGGCGCTGGTCAGGCAGGCAGTCGACCATGCCGGCGATCATGGCGCGGCCGGCGGCGACCACGGCCGGCTGGTCCAGGTGCAGCCGTAGCGGGTCGGTGGCCGCGAGCGAGGGCACGATCACCTGCAGGCGCTCCAGCGGCAGCGCCGCGGCGGGCAGCGCAGACTGCGCCGCCGCGCCAACCGCGACCGCCTCCGGCGTAGCCTGCCATCCGGCCGGGGAGGTGAAATCCCCGGTCCACAGCAGGCTGGCGACGTCCTCGAAGCTGCGCGTGCCGGCCAGCGCGGTGACCTCATGGCCGCGATAGCGCAGCCGGTCGCCGGAGATCTCGGTCAGCGCCGACTCGATGACCAGCTCCGCTCGCCCCGGCGCGCGGCGCGGCCGCCCGCGGCGGGCCAGCTTCTCGATCTCGGCGGCGTCGAACAGGCTGCCCCGGCCGCCGGGAGCGCGCTGGCGCACCAGCACGCCCCGGCTCACGTACGCATAGAGCGTGGCGCGCTTGATCCCCAGCCGCTCGGCGGCGGCCTCCGCCGTGATCCAGGCCGTCATCGATCACCTCCGGCTTGGGTTCCCGCGGTGCGGGACTGGCCCCGGCCCGTTCTGTAAATATTGATTTTAATCAATCTTGATCCATGTAATGATGCATGTCAATGTGACGGTAACCGTATCGCTAGGAGGATTGATTCGTGCCTGTTGTCCACTTCCTTGATGTCACCAACCGCGATGGCGTGCAGACCGCGCGGACCGGACTGTCCAAGTTCGGCAAGACGATGATCAACTTCTACCTGGCCAGGCTGGGCGTGGCCCAGTCCGAGATCGGGTTCCCGTACCTGTTCCACGAGGTGCCCTACGTGCGGGCCAGCGTGGCGCTGGCCGAGGCGGGCGCGTTCGGCGAACTGCGGCTGTCCGGGTGGTGCCGGGCGATCCCGGCCGACGTAACCACCTCGGTGCCGCTCGGCCTGCGGCACTACAACCTGTCGATCTCGACCTCGGATCAGATGATCGCGCGCAAGTTCCGCGGCCGGCTGGACCGCGCCACGATCATCGCGGAGATGACCGCGGCGGTCGCGGCGGCGCGCGATGGGGGGGCCGAGACCATCGGGGTCAACGCCGAGGATGCCTCCCGCACCGACGACGGGTTCTTGCTGGAGTTCGGGCTCGCGGCCAGGGAGGCCGGCGCGGACCGGCTGCGGTACTGCGACACGATCGGCGGCGATACGCCGGAACGGATCCGGGAGCGGTTCGCGAAGCTGGCCAGCGCCGTGGGCATGCCGGTCGAGACGCACTGTCACAACGACCTGGGCATGGCGGTGGCCAACTCACTGTCCGGCGCGTTCGGCGATCTCGACGCCGGCCAGGACGCCTGGGTCAACACCTGTGTCAACGGCATCGGAGAACGCGCGGGCAACGCCGACCTGCTGTCAGCCATCCTGGCCTTCCGGCACGGGTTCGGGGCCGAGGGCAAGGCCGTGATCGGCGACCCGGTCGACCTGTCCTGGGCCCGGCGGCTCGGCCTGTGGGCCAGCTACGCGTTCGGGCAGCCGCTGCCGCCGGGGCAGCCGGGCGTGGGCCGCAACGCGTTCGCGCACGAATCCGGCATTCACGCCGACGGAGCGCTGAAGGACCGGCAGAACTACGAGCTCTACGACGACGACACCCTCGGCCCGTTCCCGGCCGACTGGCATGCCCGCCAGGGCCGGGTGGTGCTCACCGGCGAGTACGGCGGCAAGGCTGGGTTCCGGCACGTGATGGACGGCCTGGGCATCGAGGTGACCGACGAGGAGCTGACGTTCAAGCTCGTGCAGCTGTGCGGGGCGGCCACCAGCCAGCCGCTCACCGACGACGAGCTGCGCCTGATCGGCGGCTACCCGCATCAGCTCGCGCTGCTCTACCCGGGGCTGCTTGACTAGATAGGTGACACTCTCGCTGCCGGTCGGCGACGACGCCAACGCGCTGCTGTCGCGCAGCCCGCTGGCCCTGCTGATCGGAATGCTGCTGGACCAGCAGGTGACGATAGAGAAGGCGTTCAGCTCGCCGGCCGTGCTGGTGGAGCGGCTCGGGCACGAGCCGGACGCCGCCGAGCTGGCCGGCTACGACCCCGAGGCCCTGGCCGCGGTGTTCGCGCAGCGACCCGCACTGCACCGGTATCCACGGGCCATGGCGGCCCGGGTGCAGGAGCTGTGTCGTCTGATCGCTGATCGTTACGACGGTGACCCTGACCGGATCTGGTCCGGTGTCAGGTCCGGGGACGAGCTGCTCGGCCGGGTAGCCGAGCTGCCGGGATTCGGGGCACAGAAGGCGCAGATCTTCGTCGCCCTGCTGGGCAAGCAGCTCGGCGTGCGGCCGAAAGGATGGCGCGAGGCGGCCGGGCCGTTCGGCGGCCGGGCCTCTTACCGTTCGGTCGCCGACATTGTCGATGCGGACTCACTGGCCCGGGTGCGCGCGTACAAGCAGGGGCTTAAGGCAGCCGCCAAGGCCCAGGCGTGATCAGTTGCCGAGCTGCCGGCGGCGGCGCTGCTCGCGCAGCCTGCGGCGCTGGGACGGGTCGAGCATGAGGTAGGCGGCGGCCGGTATCGCTATCGCGGCCGCGATGATCAGGACCACTGCCCACGCGGGCAGCACCACCAGCAGGATCAGACCGATGATGATCCCGCCGATCGCGAACTTCAAATGGTTGGTCATCTTTGCCTTCCCTGGCCCGGCCGGGGCCGCCATTCCGTGAACCGCATTACCCCACTGAACCACATCTCGCCCCCTGGCTAGTAAACGACCGGCCATGCCCCCTGTGTTCCGGCGGCTTTCTATCGCCGCCCTAGCGGCCGGCCGCGTAGCCCTGCATCCCCCGCGGGTTCGCGGCCGCGTAGAGGAACCCGCCGGACCGGGCCACCGCGCTGATCCGGCCGAGCGACCAGGGTGGCACGACCGTGACCTCGTGCCCCCGGGCGCGCAGCGCCGCGATCACGCCTGGGCCCACCCGCTCCTCGACGTCCACCGCCAGCGGGCAGGATTCGCGCGGGTAGAACGAGGACGGGAAGTGCCGGGTGTGGAAGGCCGGCGCGTCGATCGCCTGCTGCAGGTTCATGCCGAACTGAACGTGGTTGACGAAGAACGGCAGCGTCCACTGGTCCTGCTGGTCCCCGCCGGGCGTGCCGAACGCCAGGTAGGGCTCGCCGTCGCGCAGCGCCAGGCCGGGGCTGAGCGTGGTGCGCGGCCGCTTGCCGGGGGCCAGCGTGCCGGGCAGATCGGGCGTGAGAGTGAACATCTGCGCCCGCGTGCCCAGGCAGAAGCCGAGCCCGGGGACGACCGGCGAGCTCTGCAGCCAGCCGCCGCTCGGCGTGGCTGACACCAGGTTCCCGAACCTGTCGGCCACGTCCAGGTGGCAGGTGTCGCCCGCCCGGGCACCCGCGCCGCCGGCCCGGCTCAACGGCTCTCCCGTGCCCGGATCGAGCGAAGGCGGACCAGCCCCGGCCGGCCCGGGCGCGGCCGACGCGAACGCCGGCAGCCGCGGCCTGCGGCCGCCGGGCGCTCCCGGCTCCAGGCCGGGCCGGGCCTGCGCGCCGACGAGCTCGCGGCGCTGCGCCGCGTACTGCGGCGAGAGCAGGTCGCCGACCGGGACGTCGGTGAACCGCGGGTCCCCGTACCACGCCTCCCGGTCCGCGAAGGCCAGCTTGGCGCACTCCACCACGGTATGGATGAACTCGGCGCTGCCCGGGCCCAGGCCGGCCAGGTCGAACCCGGACAGCAGCGCCAGTTGCTGCAAGAACACCGGGCCCTGCCCCCAGGGCGGGGTCTTGCACACGGTCAGACCGTGGTAGTCCAGGGTCACCGGCGGCTCGGCGGCAGGCTGCCAGCGAGCCAGGTCGTCGTGGCCGAGCAGGGCGCGGTGGCGCTGCCCGGTGACATCCATGACCTCCGCCCGGACCAGGTAGCCCGCGATGGCCTCGGCCACGAACCCGGTGTAGAACGCCCGCCGCGCCGCCTCGATCTGCTCGTCCCGGTCCTGGCCCGCGGCCTCGGCTTCGGCCAGCAGGCGCCGGTAGGTGGCGGCCAGCACCGGATTGGCGAACCTCGACCCGGGCTCGGGTACGCCGGACGTGCCGTCGCCGGTCAGGTAGATCTCGGCCGAGGACGGCCAGTACGCGCGGAACACCCCGGCCACGCTCGCGATGTCTGCGCTCATCGCGGGTACCACCGGGTAGCCGCCTGCCGCGTACCCGATCGCATGCTCCATCACGGCCCGCAGCGGCAGGCGGCCGTGGTCACGCAGCAACAGCATCCAGGTCCCGAACGCGGCGGGTACGCACGCGGCCAGCAGGCCGTTGCCGGGCACCAGATCCAGCCCGAGGTCGCCGAACGCCGCCAGCGTGGCCGCCGCGGGCGCCGGACCCTGGCCGGACAGGACGAAGGTCTCCCCGCGCGCCGCGTCGAACCCGATGACCGGGACCTCGCCCCCCGGCCCGTTCATGTGCGGCTCGACCACCTGCAGTACCAGGCCGGCGGCGACGGCGGCGTCAAACGCGTTCCCGTCCTGCTCAAGCACGGCCATCCCGGCCGCCGAGGCCAGCCAGTGCGTCGAGGCCACCATGCCGAAGGTGCCAGCCAGCTCCGGCCGGGTGGTGAACGGGGATGTCATCGCCCCCGACGTTAGCGCGGGCAACCGCGGCCGGCTGAGCCGGCCCGCGATCTGCGGGCGGTACCCTCTGACCGCATGGACGAGCTATCCCCGCGGCTGCGCGCCGTGTGCGACCTTTCCGTAGCCGAAGTCCGCGAATACGGCGGCCGTCATGAGTACGACGGTGAGATCCAGGATCTGTCTCCGGACGGCGTCCGGTCCGGGCTGGCCCGGCTGGAGCGCGCGCGAGACCACAGCGGCAGCCTGGACGACCGCCACGACGAGACGCACCTGACCGCGTTCGAGAATCTCTCCCAGGTCGGGTTCGGCGAGCTCAGGCTGCACCGCCGCAATCCGCTGGTGCACCTCAGCGAGTTCGACCTGGCCAGCTACGACCGGGATTACGCGCCGGCCCCGCAGCGGGCCGCGGCCCGCCAGGAGCACCTGGCCGCGTGGCCGCGGGCGACCGACAACGCGATCGCCGCGCTCGACGAGGTCAGCGGGCCGGTGGCCGAGGCGCTGCTAACGACCGCCCGTGGGCTCGCGGCCGGCATCCCCGACGACGCGGATGAGCCGACGCGCGCCGCGGCGCTGGCCGCGCACGAGCGGCTCGTGGCGCACCTGGAGCGGGCGGCCGCCCAGGACGGGCCCGACACGGCGCTCGGCACGGCCGGGCTGACCGCGCTGATGGGCAGCGCGGAGGGCATGCCACTGGATCTGGGCCGGCTGGCCGAGCGGGCGGACGCCGAACGGGACCGGCTGCGCGAGCGGCTCGCCGAGAGCTGCACCCAGATCGACCCCGGCCGGCCGCCGCTCGAGGTCGCGCACGAGCTCGTCCGTGATCATCCCGACGCCGCCGGGGTGATCGACGCGGCCAGACACTGGACCGCGCAGGCGATCGAGTTCACCCGCGAGCGCGACCTGATGCCCTACCACGACGGCGAGTGCCTGGTCGGACTGGCTCCGCCAGCCCGCCGCTGGGGCATGGCGATGATGTGCGCGAACGCGCCGGGCGAGCCGGAGGGGCCGTCCTGGTACTACGTCACCCCGCCCGACGAGTCCTGGCCCGCGCGGGAGATCGAGAACTGGCTCGAGGTGTTCAGCGCCACCACCCTGCCCGGGATCACCGTGCACGAGGTGGCGCCCGGGCACTTCTCGCACGCCCGGGCGCTCCGCCGGGCGCCGACCGCGATCCGGCGAGTGCTGCACTCGGCCGCATTCGTGGAGGGGTGGGCGCACTACACCGAGGAAATGTGCGTCGAGGAGGGTTTCTGCGCGTCCGATCCGCGGTTCGCGGTCGGGGTGTGGCTGGAGGCTCTCGTCCGGGTCACCCGGCTGGCCTGCGCCATCGGCGTGCACACGGCCGGGATGACGGTCGAGGAGGGGGCGCGCAGGTTCGAGGCCGATACCCACCTGATCGGGTCCGCCGCGCGTTCGGAGGCGCAGCGGGCCACGTTCGATCCGACCTACGGCCGCTACACCTGGGGCAAGCTCATGATCATGGACCTGCGCGAGCGGGCCAGGAAAGACTGGGGCGCAGGCTTCACGCTGCGCAGGTTCCACGCCGCGCTGATGGAGCTGGGATCGCCGCCGCTGGGGTTGCTGGACACCGCGATCGAGCGAGGTTAGCCCGGGGCGGTACGGTGAGGGCATCGTCACGCAGCCCGGTAGACGCGAGGATGTCATGCCCAGATCGCGCGGCCGGCGGGGTCATCGGCCACGGCTGGTCGCGGTCGCGCTCGGCGCGGCCGCTGTCGCCGGCGCCCTGGGCACGGCTGGCTGCGCCACCAGCGCGATCGCCGGGCAGTCCGCCGCGGTCCAGGCGGCGACGGCCTACGTGCCGATCCCCGTCACTCCCGGGCTCACCTCGGCCTACGTGGTGATCAGGAACTTCACCAGCCATCCGGACAGCCTGGTCGCGGTCCACACCAGCGCAGGCGGACGGGTGATCTTCCGGGTGCCCGCGGCCGGCGGCGGCGTCCAGATGCGCAGCGTGCCCGCGATCACCCTGCCGGCCAACACCACCGTCCGGCTGGTCCCTGACGGCCCGCACCTGCTGATCAGCGGCATCGGGCACCTGCAGAACGGCAAGGTGATCACGCTGACGCTGACCTTCAGGCACGCCAGCCCGGTGCGGGTGCCGGCGCTTGTCACCGACCCCTCGAAATCGGGCCCCAACACTAACTACTCCATGAACTGACCATGGGACAGCTGATCCTGCTCAGACACGGCGAGACCGAGTGGAGCGCGGCCGGCCGGCACACCGGCCGCACGGACATCCCGCTCACCCCCCGCGGCGAGACCGTCGCGGCCGAGCTGGCCGACCCGATCTCGCGGCGGCGGATCCGGGCCGCGTTCACCAGCCCGGCCAAGCGCGCGCTGCGCACCGCCGAGCTGGCCGGCCTGGCCGACGCGACGCCGGACCCGGACCTGTGGGAGTGGGACTACGGCGGTTACGAGGGCCGCACCACGCCCGAGATCCGGTCGGAGCGGCCCGGCTGGTACCTCTGGCGCGACGGCGTCATCCCCGGCGACGCCGAGCATCCGGGCGAGAACGTCGCCCAGGTCGGCGCCCGGGCGGACGCCGTGCTCACCCGGGTGCGGCCACTGCTGGCCGAGGACGAGGGGGACGTGGTCCTGGTGGGCCATGGCCACATGCTGCGCGTGCTCACCGCGCGCTGGCTGGGCCTCGAGCCGGCCGGCGGGCGGCTGTTCAGGCTGGATACCGGGACCATCAGCACGCTCGCCGCCGAGCACGACGAGCCGGTCATCATCACCTGGAACCTCCCGCCCCGCTAGGCCGATACGCTGCCTGGCGGCGGCGGGTAGTCAGCAGACCGTGACGACGCGGTCGGCGCGGTCGCGGCCCGGGGCCACCGCGCCGGCGTTGACCTCATCGAATTCGGCCACGAACCGCTCGGCGGCCTCGGGCGTCTTACCCCACCGGATGTGCCGCGCGACCAGCCGCCTGCGCCGCTCCGCGGCGCCGAGGTCGACCCACCACACCTCGTCGAGCAGGCCGCGCACCATATTCCACGGCGGCCCGTCGACCAGCAGGTAGTTTCCTTCGGTGATCACCAGGCGGGCGTCCGGCCGGACCGGAATGCTGCCGGCGATGGGCTCGTCCAGTTTTCTCCCGAACGCCGGCGCGTAGACCGTCACCCCGGGGCCGGCCGAGCGGATGCGGCCGAGCAGGGCCAGGTAGCCGCCGGGATCGAAGGTGTCAGGCGCACCCTTGCGGCCCAGCCGCCCGAGCCGTATCAGTTCCGCGTCGGCCAGGTGAAAGCCGTCGAGCGGGACAACCACGGCGGCGCGGCCCGCCCGCCGGGCCAGCCGGGCGGCGAGCCCGCTTTTGCCCGCGCCGGGCGGCCCGGCCAGTCCGAGAATGCGCCGCGGCCCGGGGCGGCCCGCCAGTTCGGCTACGCGATCCAGCGCGGCGGCGGTGCTCATCGCCGGGATGCTGCTCTCGGGCACGACCGCGGGTGGCCTCTAGCTGGCCGCGGCTGACGTCACGGGGCCGGCCGGCCGGCGGGCCGCGCTGAAGATCCACCGAACCGTCGGCTCGTAGAGCAGCCGGCCGGGAAGCCCGGCTGCCGCGCGCCGTGCGGCGCGCAGTGCCGCGGTCGCGGCGAGATCACCCGGCCGGCTGCCCGGGGCACCGTACATCCGCCGGGCCCAGCGCGGCAGGGTGGCGAAGGCGAGCGTGTTGACCGGCGGCACGATGACCCGCAGCGGCAGCAGCGAGCCGGACACCGGCGGATGGTACGACAGCCGGAGCGCCTGCCTCGCCTCGGGGCAGGCGTACAGCCGGGGGCGGATCCCCTCGTAGTAGCCGGCGAGCTCGGCCATCGAACCGGGGACCTGAGCCGGGTCCAGGCCGACCAGCGCGGCGCTGCGCCGCTGCTCGGCCACGAACGTGTCAAGGTCGGCCGGCGAGACCGGCATGCCGCTCCGCCTGGCGATATCGGCGTAGGAGCCAACCTCGCCGCAGTGCACCCAGAGCAGCAGTTCGGGCTCGTCCAGCCGGAACCTCGTACCGTCGGGATCCGTCCCCCGCAGCGAGGCGTGGATCTTCCGGACCCGGCGCGCGGCCCGCTCGGCCTGGGCGGTGCTGCCGTAGGTGCGGACCCCGACGAACTGGCTGGTCCGAATGAACCGGCCCATGGCCTGCTTGCGGTCCAGGAACGCCGTGTTCTGCCAGGTGCCACGCATCACCCGGGGATGCAGCGCCTGCAGGTAGAGCGCGCGGAACCCGGCCACCCACATCACCGGCTCGTCCATGATCCGCCAGGTCACCGAGCCCGGACCGAAGAGGCCATGGTCGGCGGGCGCCGGATCGGCACTCCCGTGGTGCCCGCTGGCGCCCCCGCCAGCCTCGGCCGATGCCATGGCGCCGCTCCTTTGCGTCCGCTTCGTCAGCGCGGGACGGTTTCCTCACTGAGCCAGCTGAGGAAGGACGGCGAGCCCGCCACGATGGGCAGCGCGACGATCTCCGGCTCGTCATAGCTGTGCCGTTCAGTAAGGAAAGCCGTGAGCTCGCCGAGCCGGGCGGCGGGAAGCTTGAGCAGCACCAGCCACTCCTCGGCCCGCTCGATGCCGCCTTCCCACCAGTAGGTGCTCGCGACCGGCCCGGCCACCTGGGCGCACGCCGCGAGCCTCGCCTCCACGGCGGCACGCCCCAGTTCCATCGCCTCCGACCGCGAGTCGGTGGTCGTCTGGACCTGGAGGTATCCCTCGGCAGTGCCGGGCTCCCCGACGGGTGCCGCACTGCTCTGAGCCGCCATGGGACTTGATCGTACGCCCGGCGGGACGTGAATACCGTCTCAATCTCGGCCCCGCGCGGGCGACCGCCGCCAAGATCGCGGCCGGCAATGCGATCATCGACCAGGAGGACCGGAGGTGCCGTGATCCGCGGCTGCTGTCTGGTGGTGAACCCGGCGGCGGGCGGCGGCGGGACCGGCCAGCTCCTAGCGACGGTCCGCGGGGTGCTGGACGACGCCGGCGTCGCGCACCAGATCTGCGCATCGGACAGCCTCGAGCACGCCAGGGAGCTGCCCGCGCGCTGGCCGGCGCACTCCAGGTGGTCAGCTGACCAGATCAGCAGTTCGGGTTGGGCCTGATCCGGCTCGCGAACTCGGCGAGACCCAGCGCCGTCGTGAACTTGCCGTACTGCTTCGCCTTGCCGAAGCTGTTGCCGTTCGGCATCTGCCCGAACTCCCAGACACAGGCGCCTTTGACAGTGGCCTGGGTCCAGTACGGGTAGAAGTGGCCGGGCGCCTGCCGCGGCGGCAGCACGCAGCCGGACCCGGTCGCTGAGTTGCAGCGGTTGTTGGTGGCGGGATTGTCGGTCAGGAACTGCATCTGCGAGTAGCCCGCCCCGTTCCCGGTGGTGGGCTGCCGGATGGTCAGCGCCGACGGGAACGTGTTGGGAGTGACCGAGTTCGGCCAGTTGGGCCAGTACGACGTGCCGTCATAGTCGAGGTCGGCGCCGAGGCAGCCGGTGACCAGGTTCGGGTCGGAATTGAGCTGGCCGTGGGTATCTCCCGCCTTGAAGCAGGGAGCGTCGTTGCGTTCGCCGCTCGGATGCGAGCCGTCGGGCGGTCCGCGCCTTTCGTACGGGCCGCGGCAGAACTTCCAGGACGCATCCTTGAAGTTGCCCACCGATATCGGGGCGAAGCCCTGCAGCCGAGTGCAGGGGGTGAAGTGCCCGACCTCATAGGCCACGTTGATGTTCGCGGCCGCCCAGCCGCCCTGGTTGATGGTCTTGGCCGTCGAGTACAGAGGCCGGAAGCTCCACGGCGCGCCGCTGCAGTCGGCGATTGAGGTGTTCATGAAGCCGTTACCGGCCGAGGCCAGCATGAACCCGGTTCGCCCGGAACTGAGATCTCGTACTTGGGTTTCGAGCGCGCCCGCCTTCTTGTTGTCGAAGATCCGGATCTGGAGCTTGTCGCCGGGATTCATCAGCAGCGTGCGCTGGTTCGGGGTGAAGCTGTTGAGGTTTGAGCGCTGCGGACTGGGCGGACCGGTGGGGACGCCGTTGGTCTGGACGAAGGCGAAGTTAACCGGCTCGACGCAGTTGTTGTTGCATACGCTGAATCCGGCCTGGCACTCCAGCGAGTCGATCGTCAGCGCCGCGCACCAGTGGGTGTTGTCGCAGCTGAGGCCGTCGGACAAGGGCGCGAACCCAGGTGGGTAGAACTGCAGTTCCAGGAAGGCGGAACCTCCGCCCGGGTAGTTCCCGTGCGGTGAGTTCGTATCGCTGTCGGGCTTGCACGGCAGCAGTGGATACGAGTTGGGGTCGCACAGGGCCATCGCATACCACAGCGCCGGCATGAGCTCGAAGAAGTGCGTGACGTCCTTGCCCGGCCCGTTGACCGTGGGCAGCTTCTTTGGGTCCCGGGGCAGCGTCTGCACCCAGGTAACGTTGCTCGATGAGCCCGGGCGGTTCGAATAGAACTGCACCGTCGGCTCGTCGTGGCCGATGTAGTGGCCATTGTCCTCCAGATTGCCGCCCGGGAACCCGTGCACCTCGGCGCAGATGATGCCACCTGGCTTGACCGGACGCTGGACCGGACTGTAGCCGTTACAGTCCAGGTTGCCGACGGGCCGGATATGGGACGCCGTCGCCGGGCCTGGCGAAGTGGCCGCTTGGCCGCTGGCGGGAGCGGCTACTAACTGGATGCCGGCCAGCGCGGCTGCCGCCAGGCTGATCCCGAATAGCGGCCTGCGACGCAGATGACGAGAGCCTGCCTTGCGAGCCATGAGCGCGCCTCCTTCGGTCCCCTGTCGGTCTCCTCCGGCCCCCGTCGATCACTCTTGGCCCGGCGGGTCCACCAGCGCGCGGGAAGGCACGACCCGCTGCCCGGCCGCCATTCCTGGCGCTGAAGCTAGCCCTTTCCGGACCGCCGGTCAACCACCAGCTAGCCAAATCACCGGGAAAGCAGATCTGACTCTCTCGCGTGTCGTGCGCGAGGGCCGGGAAATTGTCGGTGGTAGACGATAGTGTGTTCGAAGAACAATTACCGGTCAGTCTGGATGGAGGTGAGCACCGGTGACCGCAGCGCGCCGGCCCGAGTCCCAGGAAGAGATCCTGGAGGCCGCGGTGGCTTCGCTCACCGAGGCTGACATCCCGCCCGACGGGCAGGACGGCTGGCTGGACCCGGATGTGGATCCGCCCGCGGAGCTGGCCGCGCTGCCGGACGCGGAGCTGGAGGAACTCTTGGCGGTCGCCCCGCCCCGGCCGGCGCCGCCGACGTGGCCGCTGAGCTACCGGCACCCGGACGGCCCGGGCGGGGCGCCGGGGGTCGGGTTCGCCGAGGGCGGGCCGCTGGACGTGCTGGCCGCGGGCATGGCACTGGCGGGGTTCGCCGACGATGCGCATGCCCGCCTGGCCGCGCTGACCGATGACGAGCTGATCGGGGTGCTGCGCGCCTGGCGGCGGCAGGCCTGCTGGGCGCAGGCGCGGGAGCTGGCCACGGTGGCCGAGCTGGCCCGGCGCCGCCCCGCCGAAGGCACCCCGCCCGCCGCGCTCGGTGGATTCCCCGCCGCCATCAGCGAGTTCACCGCCGACGAGGTGGCCATGGCGCTGACCCTGACCGGCCGCGCCGCCGGTGCAGAGCTGGACCTGGCGTTGGATCTGGCCGCCCGCCCCGCCACCGCGGCGGCGCTGGAGACCGGCCAGATCGACCTGCCCCGAGCCAAGATCCTGGTCAGCCTGCTCGGTCCGCTGGCCCCGGCGCACGCGGACGCGGTGGAGGCACAGATTCTGCCCCAGGCCGGGCAGATGACCACCGGACAGCTGCGCGCCGCGCTGGGCCGGGCGGTGCTCGCGCTGGACCCGGACGCAGCCCGGCGGCGTCGCGAGGACGCCGAGCGGGAGGCCCGGGTCGAGCACTGGGCCGACCCGGAGGGCACGGCCAGCCTGGCCGGCCGCGGCCTGCCCCCGGCCGCGGCCCTGACCGCGAGCAGCCGGCTGACCCAGATCGCCGCCGCCTGGAAGAAGTACGGCGCGCAGGGTGGGATGGATCTGCTACGCGCGCACGCCTACCTGGCCCTGCTCAACGGGCAGCCCGTGGACACCCCGCCGGCTGGCCTGCTCCCCCCGGTGCTTGTTCCCGGCCATCCCGGCCCGGTCAGCGGCCCGGCCGCTGGACGCGCCGGCCGGGACGGCGTGCCGGCGCCCGGCCCCGCCGGCGCCCCGGCCGCAGGCGGGCTGGGCGGCCCAGGGCGCGGCCTGGCAGCCGACGGCCCGCAGGCGCTGCCGGCCGGGCTGCGCGCCCCCGGACCCAGTGGCCCGCCGCCGACCGCCGGGTTGATCAACCTCACCGTCCCGCTGACCACCCTGCTCGGCCTGGCCCACGGGCCCGGTGATGCAGGCGGGCACGGTCCGCTGGACGCCGCCGCCACCCGGCAGCTCGCCCGCACCCTGGCCGGCCATCCCGCCACCCGCTGGCAGATCATCATCACCACCTCCGACGGCCACGCCCTCGCCCATGGCACTGCTACCGGACCCGCGCGGGCCAAAGCCGGCGCTGGCGACTCCGACCGCGGGTGGGCCATCACGGTCACCGCCGAGCCCATCACCACTGGGCCCTGCGGCCACCGCACCGCCGAACCCGGCTACCGGCCCTCCCCCGCCCTGCAGCGCCTCATCCGGGCCCGCACCGTCACCTGCTCCGGGCCCGGCTGCCGCCGCCCCGCTGCCCGCTGCGACCTCGACCACACGGTCCCGCACGATAGCGACGGCCTGACCTGCGAATGCAACCTCGGACCGGCCTGCCGCCACTGCCACCGGCGCAAGCAAACCCCCGGCTGGGAACTCACCCAACCCACCCCCGGCACCATGACCTGGACCACCCCCGCCGGACGCCGCTACACCACCCTGCCCAGCAAACACCCCACCTAGATCCGGGCGTGGGCGCGTCCTACCGGCGGCGTATCCGCGCGTGTAAGTGACCCTAGATCCTTAACGGCGCGGTTACTGGTTGATCCTTAACGGCGGAGATCACGGGTTCTGCTATCGACTGCGGGTCACCGGCGTGATGGTCAAGACTGGGGCGTGGAGTTCTTCTGCTACCACCGTGACCGGCCCGGCTCTGTGACGTTGCGCGAGGCGCTGCTGGAACGGCACTGGTCCTACATGGACCGGTACCAGGCGGACATGATCGCCCGCGGCCCCACCCTCGCCGGCGACACGCCCACCGGGAGCGTGCACATCGTCGGTCTGCCCGATCCCGCCGCGGCCCGCGCGTTCGCCTTCGACGAGCCCAACTACCAGGCCGGCGCGTACCGGGATGTGCTGCTGCGCCGGTGGCGCAACCTGCTGGGGCGCACGATGTGGGACTTTCCGGGCGGCCGGGCCGGCGGCCACCGGTTCCTGGTGCTCGGCCTCGGCGAGGGGCAGGCTGCCGACCTGGCCGTGCCGCCGGACCGGGATGAACTGATCGCCTACGGGCCCCTGCTGTCCGACGACGCCGCCACCTGGCTGGGCACAGCGGCGCTGGTCCGGGCGCCGGACCCTGACACGGCCCGGGCGATCCTGACCCCTGACCGGTACGCCGGCATCGAGGTACACAACTGGCAATTCGGCGGGCGGCCCTCATGATCGGTGACCGTCAGTCTTCGGTAACCCTGGTCACTCGTGCGGGCTGGGCCAGCTGCTGTGCGGGAGCAGGTCCCGAAGCCGGGCCGAGCTGGTGTGGCTGAGCACCACTTCGGTGTCGAGATTGGCGGGGTCGATCTGGCGGATGAACTCCCGGCACCAGTCGGGCTCAGCCGCGGTCGGGCTGCCACCGCCAGTCGCGCGGCGCGCCCTCCTCGGCGACCACCCGGTTGCGGATGTGGCCGACCCCCTCGACCGTGACCTCGATGACATCGCCCGGGGTCAGCCAGACCGGCGGCGTGCGGGCGAAGCCGACCCCGCCCGGCGTGCCGGTGGCGATCACGTCGCCGGTGACGAGCGTGGTGAACGAGGAGAAGTACTCGACCGCGCTCGGCACGTCCACGATCAGCTGCGAGGTCCGGGCGGACTGCATGACCTCGCCGTTCAGCCTGGTGGTGAGGGCCACGTCGGACACGTCCACCTCGTCGGTGGTCACCACCTCGGGGCCGATCGGCATGCTGGCGTCGAAGTTCTTGCCCGGCGTCCATTGCGTGCCCGCCCGCTGCCAGTCGCGGGCCGAAGCGTCGTTCAGCACCACGAAGCCGGCCAGCGCGTCCAGCGCCTTGCTGGCCGGGATGTACCGGCCGCCCGCGCCGATCACCAGGCCGAGCTCGCCCTCGTAGTCGAAGCGTTCGGTCATGGCGGGCTTCACCAGGTCGGCGTACGGGCCGAGCACGGTGCCGCGGCCGCGCACGAACACGTCCGGCCAGGTGGGCACCTCGCCCCTGCTCTCGATGGCGTGGTCGCTGTAGTTCACGCCCAGGCACAAGATGCGCTCGGGAGCCGGCACCGCCGGACCGAAGTCCTCGGGCTGGTACGGCCGGCCCTCTCGCTCGGCCAGCCCGCGGGCCGCGTCCATCGCAGGCCGTCCTGCCTCCAGGAACGAGCGCAGCGAGGCCAGCCGCGGATCCCCTGTGGCGTCGCCGACGTCGACGTATCCGGAGCGGCCGAGCACGTGCAGCCGCAGCCCGGCGGCGGTGGAAATGGTGGCGAGCCTCACTCTGGGATCTCCTTAACGGGATCTCCTCAACGGTTATCCGGAGGCTACCGCAGGGCCGGGTACCGGGCTGGTGAGCACGCCGCGGTCAGCGTCCTCGCCGAGCAGCGCGCGGGACAGCCGGCTGAGCAGCTCGGCCACCTCGGCGTGCTGCTCCGGTGACCAGTCGGCCACCAGGTTCTCCAGCAGCTGGTGCCGCGCGGCGAACAGCCGGTCCGCCGCCGCGCGGCCGGTGTCGGTGATGTGCAGCACGCCGTTCTCCCTGGTGACCATCCCCCGCTGGACCAGGAGGTCCACGTATGGCCGGCCGCGCTCCATGGTGACGCCGGCCTCCCGGGCCAGTTCCTGCCCGGCGACAGGGTCGCGCTTGGCCAGGTGGGTCAGCACCCAGCAGCTGCCCGCGGGCAGGCCAAGGCCAGACATCTCCGCCATCCGCTCGTAGCCGCGCTGCCGCAGGTCGGTGCTCGACAGCTGGACCAGCGCGCGCTCCAGCTCGTCCGCCGACGACCTTTGGGCTGAGGTCGCGCCGAGTCCGTCGGCCACATCGGCCGGATTGGCGGCGGCACCGACGGCCTGACGGAGCGGTACCTCGCGCAAGAACCAGCTGAGCACGAAGGCCACCAGGGCCACCGGCACCGCGGTCAGGAACACGGTCTGCAGGGACAGCGTGTACGCGTGTATGACGTCGCCGCGTACCGCGGCCGGGAGCCTGTGGATCAGCACCGGGTTGGCCTGTGCGGCGCCTGGGTTGAAGCCGGGCGGCAGCCGGACCCCGCGCAGCTCGGCCACGATCTCGGTGGCCAGCCGGTTGGAGAACACCGCGCCGAAGATAGCCACCCCGAACGAGCCGCCGATGGACCGGAAGAAGGTGGCGCCCGAGGTGGCCGAGCCCAGGTCGGCGTAGTCGGCCGAATTCTGCACCGCGATGATCAGTACCTGCAGGATCAGGCCGAGCGCGAGGCCGAGCAGCAGGAAGTACAGCCACATCACCGCGGTGGGCGTGTGTTCGTTCAGCCGGGACAGCAGGAACAACGCCACGGTGAGCAGCCCGGTGCCGATGATCGGGAACACCTTGTACCGGCCCCGCCTGCTGATCAGCTGCCCGCTGGTGACCGAGGTAATCAGCAGGCCGATGACCATGGGCAGCAGGTAGACGCCGGAGATCGTGGGCGTGACGCCGCGCACCACCTGCAGGTAGAGCGGCAGGAACGAGAGCGCGCCGAACATCGCGAACCCGGCCGCGAACCCGATGGCCGAGCTGATCCTGAACACCGGATTCCGGAACAGCCGCGGCGCCAGCACCGGCTCCGGCGCGTGGTGCGCCGACCACCACCAGGCGACTGTCAGCGCGACGGCGCCGATACCGAGGCCGATGATCACGCCCGATCCCCACGGGAAGGTGGTGCCGCCCCACGAGGTCAGCAGCACGACGCAGGTAGCCGCGCTACCGAGCAGCACCGTGCCCACGTAGTCGATGGTGTGGTGCGACCGGGTCGAGGTCGCGGGCAGCGTCACCGCGATCACGGCCAGCGCGACCACGCCGATCGGCAGGTTGATGTAGAACACCCAGCGCCAGCCGAGGTTGTCCACGAAGAACCCGCCGAGCAGCGGTCCGGCCACGCTGGCCACGCCGAACACCGCGCCGAACGCCCCCTGGTACCGTCCCCGGTCCCGGGGCGGGACGACATCGCCGACGATCGCCTGGGCGAGCACCATCAGCCCCCCGCCGCCCAGCCCCTGCAGGGCACGGAAGGCGATCAGCATGTTGATGTCCTGGGCCACGCCGCAGAGCGCGGACCCGACCAGGAAGATCACGATGGCTCCCTGGAAGAGTCTCTTGCGGCCGTACTGGTCGCCGAGCTTGCCCCACAGCGGCGTGGCCACCGTGCTGGCCAGAATGTACGCGGTGACCACCCAGGACAGCCGGGACAGCCCGCCCAGGTCGCCGACGATCGTGGGCAGCGCGGTGGACACGATGGTCTGGTCCAGCGCGGCCAGCAGGATGGCCAGCATCAGCGCCAGGTAGATGACGAGCAGGCCGCGGCCGTGAATCTCCTGCGCCGGCGGCGGCTGCGCCTGGGTCGTCATGCCTGAGATCCTGTACCCGGGGTCGCGGCGGCGGAACCCGTGGTCAGTCCGCCATCTGCCGGCACATCCAGGCCAGCGACATCGGGTACCGGTAGTCGATGGCCATGTGACTGGCGTCGAACAGCTCGAACCGGATCACGTCCTCGGCGATCCCGTTCTCCAGCAGCGCGTCCCTGAACGCGGTGGCGCCGAGGTCGAGGAACCACTCGTCCCTGGTGCCTGCGTCGATCCACATAGCCCGCATGGAGCGCAGCGCGTCGACGTACTTCGGCACCATCCGTACCGGGTCCCAGTCCAGCCAGCGCTGCCAGACCTGCGGCCGCAGCACCCCGCTCCCCGGGTCGAACGGCAGCTCGACCGTGCCGTCCTCGCGCGCCGAGAAGCACGCGGCCACGCCCAGCG
>DASXLW010000093.1:0-1981 GCA_036496025.1 Streptosporangiaceae bacterium | reverse complement strand
ACCGGCGGCCACCGGTTCGGGCACGACGGCGCCGAGGCCACGGGAAGCGGCCTCGGCCTGTCCATCGTCCAGGCGATCGCGGCCGCGCACGGCGGCCAGGCCAGGCTGCGGTCCGCGCCCGGCGCCGGAACGACTGTCCAGATGTGGATTCCGGTCAAAAATCCACACCAGTTATCCCGAACGGGCCCGTCTCTCCGCCCGCTACCTCGTTACCGTCAACGGCAGCTCATCGCACCGCGCTGACGTTCGCCGCCCGCGCCGGCGCCGCCGGGGACCCCGCGAGCTGGAACGCCAGCAGCAAGAGCCCGGCGAGGGCAACGACGATCGCGAAGAAGAGGGGGCGGGTCGGTAGCCTGCGCATCGCTGCTCTCCCTTGAGCATGAGCCGGGGTGAAACCCTGCCCCCGGCGTAACACTAGCCACGACCGGAGTCAACAACCCCGGCCGTTGGCGTTTCGATATCCCTGCTCGCCGGGGCGGGTGGTGGACAATGAGACGGTGACTTCCCACTCCTCGCGGCCGGTGACCCTGGCCGAGCTGGTGGCGACACTGTCGCTGGTGGCGGACCTCGGCATGGGCCGGCCCATGGAACGGGTGCTGCGCCAGACCGTGGTGGCCATGCGGCTGGGGGCGGCGGCCGGGATGGATCAGGCTGCCTGCCTGTCCGCCTATTACACGTCGCTGCTGACGTGGGTGGGCTGCGCCGTCGACACCGCCGAGGTAGCGGCGCTCTTCGGCGACGAAACGGAGTTCTACGCCGACACCCGCGACGGGGACTACGGGGGTATCAACCTGGCGGTCTTCGTCGCCAGTCATCTCGGCCGGGGCAAGTCGGGCTTCCACCGCGTCGGGATGGTCGGGAAGTTCCTCGCATCCGCGGGCCGGTCGGTGCAGCAGGTGATGACGGCGCACTGCCAGGAAGCGAGCGATCTCGCCGGGCGGCTGGAGCTCGGCCCCGCGGTGCGCGAGCCGCTGCTGCAGGCCTTCGAACGGTGGGACGGGAAGGGCGTGCCCGGGCTGGCGGGCGCCGATGACCTGGCGCCCGCTATCCGCCTCGTCCACCTGGCCGACAGCGTCGAGGCGTTCCACCACGCCGGCGGCGCCGAGGCCGCGCTGCGGGTGGCCCGCGAGCGGCGCGGCACGCAGTTCGATCCGGCCCTCGTCGACTGCTTCTGCGCTCGGCAGGCCGAGATCCTGGACGGGCTCGGCGGCATCTCGGCGTGGGAGGAGGTGATCGGCCTCGACCCGGGGCTGGGCGCGGCGCTGAGCGACGACCAGCTCGACCGGGCGCTCACCGCCTTCGCCGACTTCAGCGACCTGAAGTCGCCGCTGCGTCTCGGCCACTCGCGGGGCGTAGCGGCCCTGGCCGCCCAGGCCGGCACGACGCTCGGGCTCCCGGCCGCCGACGTCGGCATGCTGCGCTGGGCGGCGCTAGTGCACGACATCGGCATGATCGGCATCCCCAGCGGCGTCTGGGAGGAGCCCGGCCAGTGGAGCGTCTCCCAGCGCGAGCGGGCCAGGACCCACCCGTACCTGACCGAGCGGATGCTGGCCCGCACACCGCTGCTTGCCGAGGTAGCGCACTGCGCGTCGCTGCACCACGAGCGGCTGGACGGCTCCGGGTACCCGCACGGGCTGCGGGGTGAGGCGATCTCGCTGCCGGCCCGGATCCTCGGGGCCGCGGACGTCTACAGCGCCCTCCGGCAGCCCCGCCCGCACCGCCAGGCATTCGAGGCCGGCGAGGCCGAACGGACGATGCGCAACGAGGTGCGCGCCGGGCGGCTCGACGGCGACGCGGTGCAGGCGGTGCTCGAAGCCGGCGGCCACCGGGTACGCCGCCGGGCCGGCCTGCCGTCCGGGCTGACGGCCCGCGAGGCCGAGGTGCTCGTGCTGCTCGGCCAGGGCAGGTCCAACCCGGAGATCGCCGCCGAGCTGCACGTCAGCCGCAAGACGGTGTCCTCCCACCTGGAGCACATCTACGC
>DASXLW010000092.1:0-3679 GCA_036496025.1 Streptosporangiaceae bacterium | reverse complement strand
CTGTATCTCGGCCTGGGTGTCGTTCGGGTTGATCGGCAGCTCGTACCACGTCCCGGCGGGCATCGGGTTCTGGGTGACCAGCTGCTTGGCCTCCCGGAAGGCATGCTGCCCGTCGAACAGGGCGCTCGCGCCCGGGTCGGTGTTGTTGTAGAAGTCGATGACGACCTGACTGCCGGTGTGCGCGTTGCCCTGGGGAAGCCACAGGCAGGGCGGCGGGGTGATGTCGACGACCATGTTCTCCGCGCCCGGCGAGTAGTTCCTCCCGCCGAAGTGGATCATGTGCTCGAGCATGATCTCGCAGCTGCTGCCGGTCGAGCACTTGACCGACGAGCTTCCGTCGGCCGCGCCGGCCGGCAGGGCCGGGATGGCGGCCGCGAGCGCGGGCAGCAGGACGGCTAGCCCGGCGACGATGGCTCTTCGCCTGACGGAACGGGGGCGCGGGGCGGAACGGGGGGATCTCACGGCTTGCACTCCTTAGCCCGCGGGTAGGTGACGATCGGATAGTTCGAGATCACCTGCCACTGCCCGGTCGCAGACTGGGACAGCTGGTCGGTGAAGCGGTAGTAGTTGTCGTTCGACGGCGACTGGCCCGGCAGGACCGCCCCCGTGCTCAGGCTCGTGTTGAGCGCCTTCGCGTTGTCGAAGCAGGCTGAGACGTCCAGGTCACCCGTTACCACGGGATCGCGGATCACCCGCATCTTGAAGATCCTGATCGTGCCCTTGAAGGATTCCGTGGTCACGTCCGGCTTGGCAAGCAGGGCCCTGACCTGGAGAGCCATCGTGTGGCTCACGTAGGAGGTCCAGTCCTGCGACTTACCGCCGGTGTACTCGGCGTACAGGAAGGCCAGCTCGTAGTCCTTGTCGGCGAGCACGGCCCTGGTCAGGCCGGCGTCTGCCGGCATCCAGTCGGTCATGATGACGCGCGCGTTCTTGCCGAACGGCAGCATGACCACCGAACCTGGCCCGGACGAGGTCGCCATCGGCGTGGCCGGGGCGGTCGACGCCGGGCCGCCCGGGTTGAACGCGGGCGGTGCCGGGGAACTGCACGCGGCCAGTCCGATCACGGCGGCGCAGGCCGCGGCGGCGGGGAAGAGGTGGCGGTTCATGCGGCTGATGTCCGCCAGGACGGGAGGAGCTCGTCGATGAGCGCCTCGGTTTCCGGTGCCATCCTCGGCATCACCTCATCCAGTGCGATCCGGGCGGAGATCTCGCCGACCACCGCGCGCAGCACGTGCTCCTGGCCGGTGGCGTGCGCGCCGGTCAGCAGGTCGCGCCAGAGGATCTCGTCGTTGAAGGCCAGCCGCAGGCCGGCCCGGGCCGCTTCCATGGCCCCGTCCGGATCGCCGGCGGCCAGCCGCAGCGCCGACAGCCGGTGCGCCGCGTCGGCGACCGCGGCGGTGACCTCGTACTCGATTTCGTCGGTGGCGAGCCAGGCGTACCTGGCCGGGTCCCGCCCGTCCAGGAACTGGCCGCGGACCAGGGTCAGCGCCCGCTCCAGGTAACCGGCCTCGGCCGCTTCCTGCGACGCCGCGGCGGCCTGGCTGGCCCGCGCGAACAGCGCCCGGAAGACCTGCCAGTCCACCCGGGCGCCCGGCCCGAGGCGCAGTCGGCCGGACTCGTCGGTGGCCAGGTTGGGCTGGCCCTGCTCATCGGTGCCCAGCCAGGCGTGCACCCGGGACAGGGCCGCGTCGCGCACCTCGTTGGACACGCCGCGCGGCCAGACCGCGCCGGTCAGCACGTTCGTGTGCACGCCGTCCGGGTGCGCGGCCAGGTACACGACGAGCTCGGTGGCCAGGGCGAGGCGGTCCGGCTCCAGCGGGCCGGGCGCCTGCACCTCGAGGTGGCCGAGCAGCCCGATCTCCACCGGCAGGACCGCGTCGGCGGCCAGGTGCGCGGCGGGCGCGGCCCCGGCCTGCGCTAGCGCGCCCAGCGGCACGTCGGCGCCGGCCGCGGCGCCGCGGAACAGCTTGACCACCGCCGCGTACTGCTCGGGCGGCAGCAGCTGCGCCTCCAGGTCGAAGCCCAAGGCGTCGGCGCGTAGCCGCCCCTCGTCGGACAGGTCCCAGGTCCAGGTCGCGCCGCGGATGTCGCCCGCGATCACATAGCCGAACCCCATCCGGTACCGGCTCCGGGCCAGCGCGAGCAGCCGGTCCGCCTGGGCCTGCGTGGGCGGCACGCCCATGATCAGGTAGTTCGGCGCCCAGGTGGCGGCGTCGGTGGCCGGGAACGGACCGAGCGACCGTCCGGTCAGGACCGAGTCGATGCCAGCCGACGCCATCGCTCCGCGCACCTCGGCGGCGCGTTTCTCCAGGTCGGGCAGGATCTCATCCAGGGTGCGTGCTACTTCTACCCGTTCGGGAGAAATCTCCGCTAGCCCGTCGCCGAAGCCGATGAGCGTGACCCGCATGTGGTCGGACCACCGGTTCGTCACCAGCTCGACCGCCAGCGCGGACAGCGCCGCCTGCACCACCGGGCGCGGGCCGCGCACGGCAATCAGGCCGTGGGCCACCTCCAGGTCGACCAGGACCCGGCCGGAGTCGTTGGTACCGAGCGAGACCAGGCCGGGGTACGGGGCCATGGTGGCCGGTCCGCCGGGCGCCCCGCCCGTATCCGGGGCGTCGAGGCCGGCCGTGGCCGCGAACGGCAGGCGCCACACCTGGCCGCCGTCGGCCGCCTGCCACGGGCGCGGCGGGTTCGGGTCAGGCGGGGCGACCCACAGGTCCAGGTTCTCCTGACCCAGGTGGGCCGCGAACACCGTGGGCGGCGTCCGGTCGGCCGCGGCAAGCTGCCGGCACAGGTACCGCAGGCCGGTGTCCAGCATGAGCACCGCGGGGTCGTCCGCGCCGAGCCGCAGGGCCTTCTCGGCCAGCGCCGCGTCCGGGTCTGGACCGGCGATCCGGCGGCCGAACGCCCGCCGCCACAGCTGCTCCCGCCGCTTGCGGCCCAGCGCGGCCAGCACGCCGGCGGCCAGCAGGGACGCGGCGGACAGCTCGTAGGGCCAGCCCGGAGCCTGCTGGGCCGGCGTCGCCGGCGAGGCCCAGATCCCATGGTCCCGAACGGACCCGCTGGGGGCCTGCCCGACGGGTAGCTCGGGGTCCTCGGTGCCGACGCCGCGCTGGCTGGGATGCCCGGCCAGGCCGAGCTCGCCGGCCAGCTTGGGCGTGACCGCCTCGATGCCGGGGCCGTGCGCGTCCTTGGGCATCAGCAGCTGCCAGCCCGGCCTGATCAGGCTGGCGATGGTGAGCTTGGAGCCGTCCGGCTGGACCCGGTCGGAGTTTAGCTCGAAGATCTCCCGGTAGCGGCGCCCGTCGCCGAGGTGGTTGTGCGCGATCTCCCACAGCGACTCGTGGAACCGGCCGACCGGTGGGTTGACCGTGTACATCTTGTCCGAGTTCGGCGCGTGGTGGTGCGACTGCGGCGCCTGGGCCGCGGTGAGCCCGGCCGGCGTGACGCCGGTGGCAGGCGTCATCTGCGCCGGCGTTAGCGGGGCGGGTGTCACCTGGGCGGAGACCGAGTGCGCGGGCCGGGGCGGGCCGTGGCTGATGACCGCGGGGGTGAGCGCGGCGGCCGCGGTGAACAGCAGCAGCGCCGCGGTCACCAGCCGGTGCGCGAGCGACTGGGTGGCGCCGGCCAGCGGGACCTTCGGACTGGCCGCGGCGTGGCCCTGTTTTCCGCTGGC
>DASXLW010000091.1:0-2750 GCA_036496025.1 Streptosporangiaceae bacterium | reverse complement strand
CGCGCGCGGCAACCCGGTCGTGGAGGAGCGGCGCGCCTGGATCGAGCCGTTCCTGCCGGTCCACGGGTTCGACGGGTTCATCGCGCGCGCGCTGTTCGCCGAGCACGCTCTCTGGCAGGGCGACGCCGAGCAGGCCCTGGCCGAGGCACGCGCCGCGATCGACCTCGTCTACGAGCCACCTTGGGGATTCCATCCCTCGGCCATCAGGCCGGCTGTGGTCGCGCTGAGCGCCCGGGCCGACCGGGCGACACAGGCACACGCCGCCGGCGACGAGGAGACCGCGGCCGCCGAGGTGGCCGCGGCCGCCGACCTGCTGCAGACCGCCAGAGAGGGGGCGGCCTTCCCCAAGCGGCCCAAGTTCATCCTCGGCCCCGAAGGCCGCGGCTGGCTGGCCCGGGCCGAGGCGGAGTACCGCCGGGCCAGCGGCGACAACGACCCGCAGGCCTGGCAGGCGGTCCTCGACGCGTTCGGTCCCGGCTACGCCTACGAGATCGCCCGCACCCGGTGGCGGCTGGCCGAGGCGCTGGCCGAGGCGGGCCGCCGGGACGAGGCGGCGGAGCAGTGGCACCAGGCGGTGCAGATAGCGGACAGGCTCGCTGCACGGCCGCTGCGCCGGGCCCTGGACGACCTGGCCCGCCGGGCCAGGATCGGGACCGGCCCGCAGACGGAGGCGCACGGCGACGGTGCGGTGCTGGCCTCGCTGACCAGCCGGGAACGCGAGGTCCTCCGGCTCATCGCCGCGGGCCGCAGCAACAGGGAGATCGCTTCGGTACTGTTCATCGCGCCGAAAACGGCCAGCGTGCACGTATCCAACATCCTGGGCAAGCTCGGTGCCGCCAGCCGCACCGAGGCTGCCGCCATCGCGCACCGCGAGGGCCTCATCCCGCAGCCCGCCGAGCCCTCAGGACGCTGACCTCAGGACGCTGACATCCCGCGCTCCCGATCCGGGAACGGCTCGGTCGAGAAGACCACCTCGGCCAGCTGCCGCCGGGAGATCCCGCGCTCCGCCCGCAGCATCGCGATGCGGTTGTAGATGACCTCACTCAGGGTGCCGCCTCACCCTGCTACCTGCCGCAGGACCTTCTCGCGGCGCGCGGCCACGCTCGACCCGGACTCGTGGCGTGCCACCCACCGCAGCAGAATCGGCGCCGCCAGGAGCCCGGCGACGGCCCATGCGCTCAGCACGCCGAAAGGTGGCCAGGTGCCGCCAGGAATGACCGACCTCCACCGAGGCCAGGTTCGCGGGCAGTTGAGCGGCATCGCGGCCGCGGCGACCAGCCCGGTTCAGCGCGGGGCTAGCCCGGCCAGGATATCCCCGGCCCGTTCGGCCGCATCCGCGGGCGTGACCGCCGGGTTGCCCACCTGCGGGTCCCAGTTCAGGTCGTAGAACAGTTCGGTGACACCTTCCCCGGCGAGCCACGCGGCGTCCTCACGGATCTGCTCGTAGCTGCCGGACAGCAGGCGCCGGCCGCCGTCGGGACCCTTCGCCTCGGACCCGGCCAGCACCACGCCCCGGCAGATGATGCGTACCGCGTCCGGGTCCCGGCCCGCGGCGGCGGCCGCCTCCCCGATCACGCGGACCGCCTCGCTGATCTTGGTCAGGTCGGCGCGGCTGGAGGTGATCCAGCCCTCCGCGATCCGCCCGGCTCGCTCCATGGCCGGCCGGGACATGCCGCCGAGGAGTACCGGCGGCCCGGGCTGCTGCACCGGCCGGGGATCCTGCCGTCCCGCCGGGACCGTGTAGAACTCGCCGTGGTAGGAGCTGACCTCGTCCGCCCATAGCGTCCGCAGCACGGCCAGGTACTCCTCGGTCCGGGCGCCGCGCCTGGCCGTGGAGCCGCCCGTCACCGCGAACTCCTCCGGCATCCAGCCGATGCCGAGCCCGAGGTCGAGCCGCCCGCCGGACAGCACGTCCACGGTGGTGGCCTGCTTGGCCAGGTAGGCGGGGGAGACGAAGGGCAGGTTGAGGATGGCCACGCCGAGCCGGATCCGTGACGTCCGGGCCGCCGCGAACCCCAGGGCGACCATCGGGTCGAGCACGCTCCGGTACACCGGGTCCATGCCGGAGCCCTCGGGCACCAGCAGGCGCTGGAACGTCCACAGCGACGCGTATCCGGCCTCCTCGGCCTGTTCCGAGAAGGCGGCGAGGTAACCGGGGGTGGCCCAGGCGCCCGCGACCGGGGCACCGAATCCGATCTTCATGACCCTCACCTTAGTAAAGGGTCCTCGTAGACTCCTGTCATGCCCGACGACTCCCCGCTGTCCGTCACCGGACGCACCCGGCACCGCCGCCTGCGCGAGCAGGGCAGCACCGACCGGGCGGACCTGGCGGCCATACTGGCCGCGGGGGTGATCTGTCACCTCGGCGTCGTGGTGGACGGCTACCCGATGGTCGTGCCGACCGTGTACGGGCTGGACGGCGACACCCTGTACCTGCACGGCTCGGTAGCCAGCCGCAGCCTGATCTCGGCGCCGCAGGCTACCGTGTGCGTGACCGTGACCCACGTGGACGGGCTGGTGCTGGCCAGGTCGGTGTTCGAGCACGGGGTCAACTACCGCAGCGCGATGATCTACGGCACGCCCCGGCTGGTGACGGACCGGGAGGAGAAGCTGGCCGGGCTGCGCGCCCTGGCCGAGCACATCGTGCCCGGCCAGTGGGACTACGCCCGCCGCCCGAACAAGAAGGAACTGGCGAAGACCTCGCTGCTCGCCCTGGGCCTGGCCGAGACGTCGGTGAAGATCCGCCGCGG
>DASXLW010000090.1:0-28821 GCA_036496025.1 Streptosporangiaceae bacterium | reverse complement strand
TGGCCGCCGCGGTGGCCGCGTCCCTCGCGTCCAGCTCGGCGTCGACCTCGGCCGCTTCCGTCTCGTCCTCCCTGATCATGTAGATCAGGGCCGCCACGAGGAACGGGATACCCACCAGGTCACCGAGGACCCACAGCGTGGCGCCGCCGAGCATCTGGTCGAAGCGGAGGCTGGGGCCCCAGGGCGTGGCCAGCGCCCGGTAGTACTGGCCGCCGATCAGGTGCGAGTCACTGATCACCGCGACGCCGAGGATGGCGTCGCCGATCACCTCGCCGATCATGATCCAGAGGGTCACCAGGTAGGGGTATGCCCAGGGCACCGGATCCGTCCGGATAAGGGTCCAGAAGAACACCAGGCCCGGGATGATCAGCGCCAGGTAAGTCAGCTCCCGGATCCCGGCGCTATGGAAGTACGCGGTGTACCACGGTGAGAAGTACACGGCGAAGGGCACGGCGACGAGCAGGAGGGTGGTGATCGCGGGGAACGTGAGCGCTCGCGCCGTCCGGCTGCGTATCGCCGCCTCCAGCCGGGCCCCGGCCCGGCCAGGAGCCACGGCGATGGCCAGGGTGAGCGGCCGGCCCAGCGCGAGGAACAGCGGCGCGAGGAGTAGCAGCAGGATGGTCTGCGCGGCCCGGGCGTAGAACAGCACGCCCGCGTACACCCCGGTCCAGGACATGGTGGCGACCACCACCGTGCCCAGGCCGATGCCCGCGAACGACACGGCGCGCGCGGTCGGCCAGGACTGGCCGCGGCGGCGTACCCGCCGCACCGCGGTCAGGTAGCCGGCGCCGAGCAGCAGCACGGCCGCGCACACCCACGGGTCGAACGTCCACGATGTGAACGCGCGAGCCAGCGTGAGCTCGGGCGGGCCGTGATAGCCGGCGGCGGCGGCCGCGACTGCCATAACCGCCACGCTACCGTTACCGATCGGCCGCGTAGGCGACGGCCAGCTCGGCCGCCAGGCCGGCGTTGTCCGCGATGAGCTGCGCGTTGACCTCCAGCGTGGCGCCGCCGGTGGCCTCGTGCAGGTGCGCGAGCACGGCCGGGGTGACCGCCTGGCCCGTCGCGCCGGCCTGCCGCGCGGCGTCCAGGGCCTGCTCCGTCAGATCGTCCACGTCCAGGCTGCGCGGGGGGGGCTGCGCGACCAGCACGCCGCCGCCGGCCAGCCGCCAGTGCAGCCGTGCGATCCGCGCGGCCTGCGTTGCGGTCTGCACCCGGGCCGAGACCGCCGGACCGCCGGCCGCGGTATAGAACCTGGGCAGCGTGCCCGTGCGCCAGCCGAGCACCGGCACCCCCAGCGACTCGAGCAGCTCCGCGGTCGCGGGCACGTCCAGCAGCGACTTCGGTCCCGAAGCGACCACCACGGCCCGGGTGCGCGCCAGCTGGGCCAGGTCGGCAGAGATGTCCAGCGTCGCGGCGAAGCCTCGGTGCACGCCGCCGATACCGCCGGTGCCCATGAAGCCGATCCCCATCAGCCGGCACACGGCCAGCGTGCCCCCCACGGTGGTGGCGCCGAGGCCGCCACCGGCCACGCAACTGGCCAGATCCCGCGGCCCGGCCTTGCGCGCGTCCGGGCTGGCGGCCAGCCGACTCAGTTCCGCGGCCCCGATGCCGGCCCGGATCCGCCCGTCCATCACCGCCACCGTGGCCGGCACCGCCCCGGCCGCCCGCACCCGGCTCTCGGATTCGAGCGCCACGTCGAGCCCGCGTGTTCCGGGAAACCCGTGCGAGACCAGCGTCGTCTCCAGCGCCACCACCGGGCCGCCGGCCGCTAACGCCTCTTCGACCTCGGCCGAGACGTCCAGCAGGTCGCCGGGCACGTCGCCGTCGACTGTCATGGCATCGCGCCTACTCGGCTGACCGCGCGGGCGGCCCCCTCCAGGCCCAGCTCCACCCCGCCGAGCAGGAATCCGGCGGCGAACGCGTCTCCGGCCCCGGTGCTGTCCACCGGCACGGCCGGGTGCGCGGGCCAGTGCCTGCCGTTCAGCCGGACTCCGGCCGGGCCGAGCTTCACCACCACGGTCGCCGCCGACGGCGCGGCCAGCCGGGTCTCCGGCTCGTTGCCCAGGATCACGTCCGGTCGCAGCATCGCCAGCAGGCGGCCCACCTCCACCGCGCCGATCTCGCGCAGCACCGAGATGGACGACAGGTCGACGCTCACCCGGGGCACCCGCCGGGCCGCGTCCAGCGCCGCCGCCCTGATGGGCGCGTCCACCAGGCTGTACAGCGGCAGGTGCAGCCGGTCACAGCCGGCGAACCACTCGTCCCGCAGCTCCGCCGCCGACAGCAGCGGGCACACCCCGCGGTCGGTGATCATCGAGCGTTCGCCGCCGCCGTCGGACAGCGAGACGACGACACCGGTCGTCCCCTCGGTGACCGGGCCCGCCAGCTGCACGCCGCGCTCGCGCAGGCTGTCGGCGACCAGGCGGCCGGCCAGGTCCGCGGCCTGCTTGGCCACCACGCGAGCCTGGCCGCCCAGCGCCACCGTCCAGGCGGCGACGTTGGCCGCCTGGCCGCCGGCCACCACCGTGGTTGCCGCCGGCGTGTCGGTGCCGTGCGCCAGCGCGGAACGGGTCACGACCACGACGTCCAGCAGGGCGTCACCCAGGGTGCAGAGCCGGGTCACAAGACATGGCCTAGGGGCGGTCGTTCAGCAGGACGGCCAGCTCGTCGGCGGCCGCGCTGCCGTAGGTGGCCCCGAACCGCGAGGTCAGCGGCTCCGGCTTCACCTCGTACTCCTGGGGGCCGACGGTCTCCAGCGCGCACGCCGCGATCAGGTTGCCCAGCTGCGCGCCCCGCTCCAGGCCGAGGCCGCTCGCGATCGCGGCCAGGAACCCGGCCCGGAACGCGTCCCCCGCTCCGGTCGGCTCCTTCGGCTGCGCGAGGACCGCCGGGATCATCAGCGGTTGCTGCCCGGCCCGGTCCACCCGGACGCCGTCCTGGCCGAGCGTGGTGACCCGGACCCGGACCCTGTTCACGATCTCCTCGGCGCTCCAGCCCGTCTTCTGCTCGGTCAGCGCCGCCTCGTACTCGTTGGCGAACAGGTACTGCGCGCCGTCGAGCAGCGTGCGGACGTCCGTGCCGTCGAGCCGGGCGACCTGCCATGACGTGTCGGTGGCGAACGGGATGTCCAGCCGGCGGCACTGGGCGGTGAAGCTCTTCATGGCCTCGGGGTCCCCCGCCCCGACCAGGACCAGGTCGATGCCGCCGGCTTGCTCGGCGATCGGCGCGAGCTCGATGACCGCGTCCTCGGCCATGGCACCGGCGTAAAACGACCCGATGTGGGCGCCGTGCAGGTCCGTGGTGTTGACGAACCGGGCCGTATGCCGGGTCGTGGACTGCCTGACCCCGCTGGTGTCCACGCCGTGCGCGGTCAGCCAGGCCCGGTAATCGCTGAAGTCACCGCCGACCGAGCCCACCAGCAGCGGCCGCAGCCCGAGGCACCCCAGGCCGAACGAGATGTTCGCGGCCACCCCGCCGCGGCGGATTTCCAGGTCGTCTACCAGGAAGGACAGCGCCACCTTGTCCAGCTTGTCCGGCATCAGCACCTCGGCGAAGCTGCCGGGAAAAGTCATCAGGTGGTCGGTGGCGATCGAGCCGGTCACCGCAATACGCACAAGCGCCCCCAGTCGGTGGGTTAAGACTTCGGGGACTCTAGCAGGGGTCGGTCAGTGGAACGAATCCCCGCAGGCGCAGGAACCGGTGGCGTTCGGGTTGTCGATCGTGAAGCCCTGCTTCTCGATCGTGTCGACGAAGTCAATGGTGGCGCCGGTCAGGTACGGGGCGCTCATCTTGTCCGTGACGACCTGCACGCCGCCGAACGCGCTGATCACGTCGCCGTCGATCTCGCGCTCATCGAAGTAAAGCTGGTAGCGCAGCCCCGAGCAGCCGCCCGGCTGAACCGCGACCCGCAGTCTCAGGTCGTCGCGGCCCTCCTGGGCCAGCAGGTTGCCCACCTTGGCCGCGGCCACATCGGTGAGGATGATGCCCTGCTGTGCGGTCTGGTCCTGAACTGTCATCTGCGGTCAGCTCCCGAATCGGCTGGCGCGCCCCATACGGCGCGCTTGCTTTCGTCCCTACCGTGGTGTGTCAACGATATGCGGTCGCCGGTCATTCCGCACCGAGCGCTCACAGGCCCGGTGCTCCCCATACCGGGAACCAGCGAGACAGGTCGGGCTCGAACTTGAGGTCGTCCCCGATGGCCCCGCGCACCTGCAGCTCGAGCGCGTTGTCCCTGGTCTCGCCGCCCTTCGGGGCGAACGGGTAGAAGGTGCCCCGCTTGTACAGGTAGACGATCGCCAGCCGGCCGGCCGGGCCGGCGAAGCCGACCAGCGAGCAGAGCAGCTGCGGGCCGAACCCGGTGTCGGCCAGCGAGGAGTTCACCGCGTGCACGTCCGTGACCAGCGCGTCAAGCTGGTCGGCGGGCCGCCGGACGAGCAGCCAGGTGAAGCCGTAGGAGTCGGTGGACAGCTCGATCGGCGGGGCGTCGGCGGCCGCGCCCATGGCCAGCAGGTCGCGGACGTCCTTCTCGATCTCGGCGAACGCGCGGCCCTCGGTGGCCCGGAAGCACACCGACCCGGCGCCCGTCGGAACCAGGCCGGTCGCCGCCTCCAGCGTGATCGCGGCCGAGGGCAGCGCGAACAACGCGTCCAGGTTGGGCTGGACCGGCTTGGTCCGGCCAAGCAGCGTGTCCAGGAACCCCACTACTGGCCCAGCTGCTTGGAGATCTTCGCCAGCTCGGCCAGCCGCCGCTCCAGCGAGGGGTGCGTGGAGAACAGCGTGGACAGGCTCTTGCCACTGGTGAGCGCGGGCACGAAGTAGAACGCGTTCAGCGCTTCGGCGCCGGATTCCCGCAGGTCCTTCGTCGGGATCCTGGCGATGTCGCCGCTCACCTTCTGCAGCGCGCTGGCCAGCTTGGACGGCTGACCTGTCAGCAGCGCGCCGGACCGGTCCGCGGCCAGCTCCCTGTATCGCGACAGGAGCCGGATCAGCAGGAAGCTGATCGCGTACACCACGATGCTCACCAGCATGATGATCAGCAGGATCGGCAGGGCGCCGCCGTTGTTGTTGTTTCCGCCGCCGCGGCGGCCGCCGCCGAACAGCTCGCCGTAGAACGAGAACCTGACCAGCAGCGCGGCGATGATGCCGAGGAACGAGGCGATCGTCATCACGGCCACGTCCTTGTGCGCCACGTGCGACATCTCGTGCGCGAGCACGCCCTCGAGCTCATCGCGGTCCAGCGCGCCCAGCAGGCCCTCGGTCACGCACAGGACGGCCATCTTGCTGTTGCGGCCGGTGGCGAACGCGTTCGGCAGGTTGGTGGGGGAGATCGCCACTCGCGGCTTCGGCATGTCGGCGAGCGCGCAGATCCGGTCCACGATGCCGTGCAGCTCGGGTGCCTGCTGCGGGGTGACCTCGCGGGCCCCCGCGGTGCGCAACGCGATCTTGTCGGACCAGTAGAAGGAGCCGATGCCCAGGCCGAGGCCCAGCACGACCGGGAAGAACACGATGGCAGCGCTGGAGGCGTGGGCCACGGTCAGGATGCCGACGAGAGCGGCGACAAAACCGACGAAGACCAGCCCGAGCAGGAAGATGGTCAAGGTCATCCGCGCCGTAAGCCCGCGATCTGGGGCATATCGGGTGCGCGCCATTACGTGCCTCCGTTCGTGCCGGCCGGAACCCGGCCGACTCTGGCCACCATGGCCAGTACTACTTCTACTCCAGTTTCACTCATCAGAGCGCCTGGTCCATCCATCAGCCAGGTCTACTTGGCAACGCTTGGGGAAGCCTGACTGTTCCCTGCTTATCAGCTGACCAGCCGGGCGGGGACGGAGCCCCGGTCTGCCCTCTGACCTGCGCTATCGAGCCGAACGGCGCTGCATGACGCGGTGTCTGGGTGCCGGGCGCGTCAGCCCGGGATCAGGCCCTCGTCGGTCAGCAGCTTGCGGACCTCGTCGATGGTGGCGTCTTCGTACGGGATGATCACGTCCGAGGGCTCCAGGCTGTCCGGCGGCAGTGGCGTGCCCTGCCGGGCCCGGCCGAGCAGCGCGCCCAGCGCCGCGGTGAGGGCACCCTGGTCGTTACGCTCCACGGCGGACTCGACGCCGACGTCGAGAGCCTGCAGCTCCGCAGCGGTGGCGTCATCGACGCGGAACTGCCCCTCGCCCAGGATGCGGATGATCATGCGCCGTCGTCCCTCTTGGGCGGCTCGGCCGGCTCGGCCGAATCGGTGGCGCTGGCCGCGGCCGGCGGCTCGGCGGCCGCGGCGCCCGCGCCGTCCGCCGCGCCGATCTCCTTCGGCGCCTCGCCCCCGGCCAGCTCGCCCTTGAGTCGCTCGAGCTCGAGGTCGATCGAGCCGCCCGCGCCCATCCGGTCCAGCTCGGCCTGGATGTCGTCGCGCGGCATGCCGGAAGCGTCCTCGAGCGCGCCGGAGGCCAGCAGCTCGTCGATCGCTCCGGCCCGGGCCTGCATCTGGGCGGTCTTGTCCTCGGCCCGCTGGATCGCCATGCCGACGTCGCCCATCTCCTCGGAGATGCCGGAGAAGGCCTCGTTGATCCGGGTCTGGGCCTCGGCGGCGGTGTAGGTGGCCTTGATGGTCTCCTTCCTGGTGCGGAAGGTGTCCACCTTCGTCTGCAGCCGCTGCGAGGCCAGGGTCAGCTTCTCCTCTTCGCCCTGCAGCTGCGCATACTGCGCCTGCAGGTCCGACAGCTGGCCCTGCGCCGACTGGCGTCGGCTGAGCGCCTCGCGCGCCAGATCCTCGCGTCCCGCGCCGAGCGCGTCCCTCGCCTGCTTCTCGAGCTTGCCCGACTGCTGGTTGATCTGGTTCATCTGCAGCTCGAGCCGCTTGCGGGACGTGGCTACGTCGGCGACGCCGCGGCGGACCTTCTGCAGCATCTCGAGCTGCCTCTGGTAGGAATAGTCCAGGGTTTCCCGGGGATCTTCCATCCGGTCCAGGGCTTTGTTGGCCTTGGACCTGAAGATGAGCGAAACCCTCTTCATCACGCTCATAGGCGCGTACGACCCCTTCATACTGACGCTTCCGCCGCGCCGCGCTGCGCGCAGCCCCAGACAGTCGCCTCACGGGTGGCGTCGGCTGTACCGCCGGCTGGTCAACATCCACCCTACGCGGTTTTCCGGGTGCGAGTCATCATCGATAAGGCGGCGGCGGGATGCCGGCCCGCGGTGCGCTGCGTCCGGGTACGACACCGCCTAAGCTAGGTCTGTGTTCCGACGTCGCGACGCCGGGGCCGGCGGCGCCGTCGACGAGGCTGCGACGGACGAAGCCCGCTCCGGCAACTCCCAGCCCGCGGCCGAACGGCAGGCGGGCGGTGGCGCTGCCACCACCCCGGCCAAGGGCCGCCCGACCCCCAAGCGCAGCGATGCCGAGCGCAGGCGCCGGCAGCCGTACTCCGCGCCCGGCGACCGGAAGACCGCGGCGCGTCAGTCCCGGACCAGGGACCGGGGCGAGCGCGCGCGCAAGTACGACGCCATGAAGCGCGGCGAGGAGTGGGCGCTGGCGCCCCGTGACAAGGGATCGGTCAAGGCGCTGGCCCGTGACTACGTGGACTCCAGGCGCAGGATCAGCGAGTACTACATGTACATCCTGCTTGTGCTTCTGGTGATACTGCTGCTCAAGAACACCGCACTGGACGCGATCGTGTATCCGCTCGTCCTGGTGCTGGTGGTGGTCATGGTGATCGAGGGATTCTTCATCTCCCGCGGGGTGAAGAAGCTGGCCGCGCAGCGTTACCCCGGCGAGAGCACCCGCGGCGTCACCCGGTACGCGATCATGCGCGCGCTGCAGATCCGGCGGTTCCGGATGCCGAGCCCCCGGGTCGGGCCCGGCTCCAAGGCCTGAGCTTTCCCCGGCCACCCGCGAGACCGGGCCCTCGGGGACGCCCTAGGGTCGGGTGCATGGAACATCGTCATCTGGGCCGCAGTGGCCTCAAGGTCAGCGAGATCGCGTACGGCAACTGGATAACGCACGGCTCCCAGGTCGAGGAGGAAGCGGCCAGGGCGTGCGTGGCCGCTGCGCTCGATGAGGGCATCACCACCTTCGACACGGCCGACGTGTACGCCGGCACGCGGGCCGAGGAGGTGCTCGGCCGCGCGCTGCAGGGCATCCGCCGCGAGTCCGTCGAGATCTGCACGAAGGTGTACTGGCCCACCGGCGACGGCCAGAACGATCGCGGCCTGTCCCGTAAGCACATCATGGAGTCGGTCGAGGGTTCGCTGCGCCGGCTGCGGACCGACTACCTGGACCTGTACCAGGCCCACCGGCACGACAGCGAGACCCCGCTCGAGGAGACCCTCCGTGCGTTCGACGATCTGGTCCGGCAGGGCAAGGTGCTCTACATCGGGGTGTCCGAGTGGCGCGCCGAGCAGATCACCGACGCGCTGGCGATCGCCTACCACCTCGGCCTGGACCGGATCGTCTCCAACCAGCCGCAGTACAACATGATCTGGCGGGTCATCGAGTCCGAGGTGATCCCGTTGTGCGAGAAGGAGGGCATCGGACAGATTGTCTGGTCGCCGATCGCGCAGGGCGTGCTCACCGGCAAGTACCGGCCGGGCGAGGCGCCGCCGGCCGGCAGCCGGGCGACCGATCAGTCGGGGTCGGGATTCATCCGGGATTACCTGAACGATGAGCTGCTGACCCGGGTCGGGCAGCTGCCGGCCATCGCTGCCGATGCCGGGCTCACGCCGTCTCAGCTCGCGATCGCCTGGACCCTGCAGAACCCGAACGTCTCCGCGGCAATCATCGGGGCGACCAGGCCCGAGCAGGTCAGGGAGAACGTCGGGGCGTCCGGGGTGGTGCTCGACGAGGCGGTGATGCGCCGCATCGACGAGGTGCTCGGCCCGGTGATCGTGCGCGACCCGGCAGAGACCCAGAGCCCCGAGGAGCGCCCCTGACCTCCTCCGCGGCTCCGGGTCACCTCACCCGCGCGAGCGGTTCAGCGAAGCGGCCTGGTTCAGCGGAAGGGGCTTGGTGCCGGGAGAGTTGGTGCCGGGAGAGAAGGGCTAGTCCGTCGGGTGCAGGCTCATGGGGCCGTACTCGGTACGGCCGTCCTCGAGCAGCGTGACCTGGTCCACGCCCGCCGTCAGCAGGCTGCGCCAGTTCTCGCCGAGCCAGCTCTCCGCGTCTGACTGGCTGGGGAACGTCTCCGCCGGGAGGCCGCGCGCGCTGAGCACCGTTCCGTCCGCGGACTCCAGCCGCCAGGTCCAGGTCATGACCGCACAACATACTCCAGATGCCGCGCGGGGGCGGCGGGCATCAGGCGGGTTGGGCCCCGGGCCGGGACACGGCCTAGGCCTGCGGGCCGATCAGCGCGGGGACGGGTGTTCGTGGCCGGCCAGGCCGGATCAGCCAGCGGCTGCCCGGCGGAACCGGACGAAACGGTTTCTCGTGGTAGCGGGGCAAGCGGTCGACCTGCCAGGCTGGATGGGACCCTACGCAGACGACCCCGGCAACTGTTAAGTTTTTCACGGCGGCCGCATTTCGTTACGGAAAGGTCACTGTCCCGATGGGGGACGGGGTGATGACGATATGACGCGCATCGTGGTCATTGGTGACCTCATGACCGACACGGTCGCGCATGCGACCTTGCCACTGGCCAAGGGGAGCGACACCCCGGCCACCGTCACCATGCACGGCGGCGGCTCGGGGGCTAACGTCGCGGCCTGGCTGGCCGTGGACGGGGCCGAGGTCGCCTTCGTCGGCAGGCGCGGGTCCGACATAGCGGGCCGGAACCGGGACATGGAGCTGATGGGCTACGGGGTGGATGCCCGCCTGGTGATGGACCCGGAGCGGCCCACCGGGACCTGCGTGGTCATGGTGACGCACCGGGGCGACCACACAATGATGTCCGACCCGGGGGCCAACGCCGCGCTGTCCCCCGACGACCTGCCCAAGGACCTGTTCACCCCCGGGGCCCACCTGCACATATCCGGCTACACGCTGCTGAACCCCGGCTCCAGGGCGGCCGCGCTCGCGGCGGCGCACACCGCCGCGCGGGCCGGCATGACGGTGTCGGTCGACGCGGCGTCGGCGGCGCCAGTGGATCGGGCCGGCGCCGAAGCCTTCCTGCAGATGAGCAACGGGGCGTCGCTGCTGGTGGTGAACGGGGCCGAGGCCGCCGTGCTGACCGGGCGCGAGGACCCGGAGCAGGCGGCCAGGGTGCTGAGCGCCTGGTATCCGCAGGTGGTCATGAAGCTCGGCGCCGAGGGCGCGCTGTTCTGCGCCAACGGCCCGGTGGAACCGGTGCGGGCCCCGGCCCTCCCGGTGGAACGCATCGTGGACGGGACCGGCGCGGGCGACGCCTTCTGCGCCGGCTTCCTGCCGCCCTGGCTGGACAAGAAGCCGCCTGGCGAGGCCCTGGCCAGCGGATGCAGGCTGGCCGCGCAGGCGCTGGCCATGCTCGGCGCGCGTCCCGCGCTCTGACGTGCGCGCGACCACCCGCCGGGCGGGTCCGTGACCGGCTACCTGGACCGGCTGTTCTCACTGGACGGGCTGGTCGCGGTGGTGACCGGCGGCAGTTCCGGCATCGGCCGGGCCATCGCCGGGGCGCTGGCGCACGCGGGAGCCAGGGTCGTGGTGGTGGCCCGGGAGGAACGCCGGCTGGACGAGACCGTGCGCGAGCTGCGGGCGGCGGGCCGGGCGGCGGTCGCGATCAGCGCCGATGTGGGCGACCGCGACGCGCTGGCCCGGGCCGCGGACGCGGCGGCCGGGGAATTCGGCGAGCCGGACATCCTGGTCAACTCGGCCGGGGTAAACCTGCGGCCGCCAATGGACTCGCTGACGATGGCGGACTGGGACCAGACCATCGCGGTCAACCTGAGCGCGCCGTTCGCGCTGGGGCAGCGGTTCGGGCCGCGGATGGCCGAGCGGGGCTGGGGGCGGATCATCAACATCGCCTCCCAGCAGGCAACCCGGGCGTTCGGCAACAGCGGCGCCTACGGCGCGTCCAAGGGCGGGCTGGTCTCGCTGACCCGGTCACAGTCCGAGGCGTGGGCCCCGCACGGCGTGTGCTGCAACGCGATCTCGCCCGGGTTCGTGCTCACGCCGCTGACCGCAGAGGTGGGGCTGGATCCGGCCCGGTCCGCGGCCCTGGCGGCCAGGACGATGACCGGGCGCAACGGGCAGGCCGCCGACTTCGAGGGCGTCGCGGTGTTCCTGGCCAGCCGGGCCAGCGACTACGTGACCGGGCAGGTCGTCTTCGTGGACGGCGGCTTCTCCGCGAGCTGAGCACCGGGCCGGTCCGGGCCGGGCTGTCGGCGGGCCGGGGAGGCACGCCGCGAGCGTTCGGCCTGATTGTCGTCCCGCGGCGGGACAATAGCGAACATGAGTCCACGCAGCAGCACACGCCAGGCCGCCCGGCGCTCCTCCGGCCGCCCGCCCGGTCCCCCGGACGACTTCGAGGAGAACATCGTCGATATCGATGTCGCCGAGGAGATGCGGGGCAGCTACCTGGAGTACGCGTACTCGGTCATCTACCAGCGCGCGCTGCCGGACGCCAGGGACGGGCTCAAGCCGGTGCAGCGGCGGATCCTCTACCAGATGAACGCGATGGGGCTGCGGCCGGACCGCGGGCACGTCAAGTGCGCCCGGGTGGTCGGCGAGGTGATGGGCCGGCTGCACCCGCACAGCGACAGCGCGATCTACGACGCGCTGGTCCGGCTGGCCCAGCCGTTCGCGATGCGGCTACCGCTGGTCGACGGGCACGGCAATTTCGGCTCGCTGGGCGGCGATGACGCTCCGGCGGCCATGCGGTACACCGAGGCCCGGCTGGCCCCGGCCGCGATGGAGATGGTGGCCTCGATCGGCGAGGACACCGTCGACTTCATCCCCAACTACGACGGCACCGAGACCCAGCCGGAGGTGCTGCCCGCCGGGTTGCCGAACCTGCTGGTCAACGGGGCCTCCGGGATCGCGGTCGGAATGGCCACGAACATGGCGCCGCACAACCTCGGCGAGGTGATCAGCGCGGCCCGGCACCTGATCGCGAACCCCGAGGCCAGGCTGGACGAGCTGATGCGCTTCGTGCCCGGGCCCGACCTGCCGACCGGGGGGAAGATCGTCGGACTGGACGGGATCCGGGAGGCGTACAAGACCGGCCGCGGCATGTTCCGGATCCGGGCGGCGGCGCGTGTCGAGAAGATCACCCCGCGGCGCACCGGGATCATTGTCACCGAATTGCCCTACGGAATCGGCCCGGAAAAGGTGATCGCCCGGATCAAAGACCTGGTCCAGGCCAAGAAGCTGAACGGCATCAGCGACCTGAAGGACCTCACCGACCGGCAGCGCGGCCTGCACCTGGTCATCGAGGTGCGCAGCGGCTTCCACCCCGAGGCGGTGCTGGCCGAGCTGTACCGGCTGACTCCGATGGAGGACACGTTCGGCATCAACAACGTGGCACTGGTGGGCGGGCAGCCGCGGGTCCTCGGCCTGCGCGAGCTGCTCGAGATCTACGTCGGCCACCGGCTCGAGGTGGTCAGGCGCCGGTCGGAGTTCCGCCGCCGGGGCCGCGAGGAGCGGCTGCACCTGGTGGACGGCCTGCTCGTCGCGCTGCTCAACATCGACGAAGTCATCGGTGTGATCAGGACGAGCGAAGACCCCGCCGACGCCAGGACGCGGCTGATGTCGGTGTTCGACCTGTCGTCCGTGCAGGCGCAGTACATCCTGGACACCCCACTGCGCAGGCTCACCAAGTACGACCGGCTCGAGCTGGACAGCGAGCGGGAAACCCTGCAGCGGGAGATCGCCGAGCTGACCGCGATCCTCGACTCCGAGCAGCGGCTGCGCGAGGTCGTCTCGGACGAGCTGGCGGCCGTCGCGCGCAAGTTCGCCGACCCCCGCCGGACCGTCCTGCTGGAAAGCGGTGGGGCGCAGCCCGCCGCGGCGGTGCCGCTGGAGGTGTCCGACGATCCGTGCACCGTGTTGCTGTCCTCGGCCGGGCTGCTGGCTCGCTCCGCCCATTCGGATTCCGAACGGCCCGAGGCCGGCGCCGCGCACGCGGGCCAGCGTTCCGCGCACGACGTGATCGTCTCGGCCGTACCGGCCACGGCCCGCGGCACGGTCGCGGTGCTGACCTCCGCGGGCCGGATGATCAAGCTCGGCGTGCTCGAGCTGCCCGCGCTCCCGCCCAGCGCACACTCCCCCGGCCTGGCGGGCGGCGCTCCGGTGGGCGAGTTCGTCTCGCTCCCCCGCGGCGAAACGGTGGTCGGGCTGGCCACCACAGCGGCCTCGGGCGGCGGCCTCGCGCTGGGTACGGCGTCCGGCGTGGTCAAGCGGGTCACCCCGGACTACCCGCAGACCGCCACCGAGTTCGATGTGATCGCGCTGCGGGACGGGGACCGGGTGGTCGGCGCGGTCCAGCTCACCGGCGAGGACCAGGATCTCGTCTTCATCACCAGCGACGCCCAGCTGCTGCGGTTCGGCGCGGCCACGGTCCGGCCGCAGGGCCGGTCGGCGGGCGGGATGGCCGGCATCAGGCTGTCGCGGGGCGCGTCGGCCGTCTGGTTCGGCGCCGTCGGGCCCTTCCCGGCCGGAAGCGACGCCGGGGCAGCGACCGGGACCGCGAAGGCGCCGGGCGGCGCCCCGGGCAGCGGCGTCGTGGTGACGGTCGCCGGCGCGGCCGACGCGCTGCCCGGCACAGCGGTGGGCACGGTCAAGGTGACCCCGTACGCCGAGTACCCGCCCAAGGGGCGCGGCACCGGTGGTGTCCGCTGTCAGCGCTTCCTGCGCGGCGAAGACACCCTGGTGCTCGCCTGGGCCGGCGCGGCGCCCGCTCTGGGCGCGACCGCGGCGGGCACGCCGGTAGAGCTACCGCCCGCCCTCGGCCGCCGGGACGGATCCGGCATCAACCTGACGCAGCCGCTGGCGGCGATCGGCGGCACCGTTCTGCTTCCTGGGTGAGCGGGCGGGGAGGCGCTTCCCGGGTGAGCGGCGGGGAGGCGCTTCCTGGGTGGGTGAGCGGGCGGGGAGGCCACGGGGACTGGCGACGTTCGGCGGAGCCGACGCCGCGCTCTGAGCAGATGTCCCGGCCGCCCCTGGCAACGCTCAGTCGGGGCGGTCCTGGGTTCGTGCCTTGCTGTTGACGAGCGGCTCGGCGGACGACAGGGACGGCAGGTGCGCGACGAGCTGCGCGGGCTGGTCCCGGGTCCGGCTAGGGCGGCGCGGCGGGTCGTCGGCTCCCCGTCCGACCGCGACCACGCCGAGCAAGGCAGCCAGCGGGACGACCACGGCGATGAAGTCGGAGGGGGGCAGGGTGCCCAGGGCGACGAGAGCGGCGGCGCAGCCGACGATCAGCGCCGCCACCGCGGCCAGCCCCCACGCGTTCAGGAACAGCCGCAGGCTGAACGGCGGGGCGGGCGCGGTCACGTCCTCCACCGCGGTGATGGACTTCGTGGCCCGGCGCTCCAGCATGCCCTCGCGGGCCCGCACGATGATCGTCAGGTTGCCTGGCTGGTCCGCGATCACCAGCAGGTCATCGGGATGGGCAGGGTCGGGTGACTGCGACGCCGCGCCCCCGCCGACCGCCCACGATACGACCTGGGCGTTACCGACGGATCGCACCCGGTAGCGGGCCTGATCGCCGACGACCACGCTCTCCGGCCCTTCGATGACCACCGGCTGCGTCGCCTCCGAGCCTGCGGCCTTGCCGTTCCGCTCCGAGGCCGCCTGGGCGCTGCCGGCAGCGTCCGTGGTCACCAGGAACTGGCGGCGGGCCAGGTGCTCGGCCAGCCGGATCTGGCGCAGGTGCACGCTCCAGGCCATGGCCACCACCGCGCCCGCAAGACCCGCTGATCCCAGTCCCAGCAGGACGGCGACCGCGGGATGACCGGCGCCGGCGGCTACCGCCGTGAGCATGCCGTCTGCCTGGCCGGGCGGCCGGGTCGGCCAGCGGTCAAGCCTGGCCGGCCGGAGTCTCGATGCTGCACCACGTTTGTATTCAAACATACAACCGAGAAAATCGGAAGCCGGGGCCTCGTTAGCCAACAGTGACGAAACAGGCCCGCGGCCTCGTACCAGCCGACACCCAGACGGGATCACAGCGGCCCAGATCGCGTGTGAGTGCCGGCCACGCGGCAGGCGTTCACACGAAACTCGCACGTAAATGACACCTGGCGCGGGGGTTAGCGTGATCCGATAGCGGTGAGGGCGAGGAGGCCAGGTATGAGTGAGGCGCCGGCCGGGCTCCCTGCGGACCAGGGGCAGCTGCTGGTGGTCGACGATGAGCCGTTCCTGCGCGACGCGGTGGCGGCCTCGCTCCGGTTCCTCGGCTTCGAGGTCACCGCCGCGCAGACCGGGACCGAGGCGCTGCGGCTGGCCCGCAACGGCCGGTTCGACCTGGTAGTGCTGGACGTGATGCTGCCCGATACCGACGGTTTCGAGGTGGTGCGACGGCTGCGCACGGACGGCAGCCGGATTCCGGTGATCTTCCTGACCGCCCGGGACACCCAGGCGGACAAGGTGACCGGGCTGACCCTGGGCGGCGACGACTACCTGACCAAGCCGTTCGGTCTGGAAGAACTGGCGGCCCGGATCCGCAGCGTGCTGCGCCGCACCCGGGCCAGCACGGACGGCCCCGTGCTCACGTTCGCCGACATCGAGATGGACCAGGACTCCTACGAGGTCCGCCGGTCCGGTTACCTGATCGACCTGTCGCCGACCGAGTTCCGGCTGCTGCGCTACCTCATGCTCAACCCGGGCCGGGTGCTCACCCGGGCACAGCTGCTGGCCTACGTGTGGGACTACGACTTCCGCGGGTCCAGCACGGTCGTGGCGACCTACGTCGCCTACCTGCGGCGCAAGCTGGCCGCGCACGGCCCCGACCTCATCCACACCCAGCGCGGTATCGGCTACAGCCTCCGGCCACCCCGCGACCAGGCCGGACGCGAGGCCGTCGGCCGCGGGACCGGCCACGACCGGGGAGGCGGGGATGCCGGCTAGCTGGGCCCGCCGGGTCCGAAGAGGGCTTGGCCACGTCGTCGTGTTCCTCCGCCGGGCCCGCACCCGGCTCCGTCCGGCCCGGCTGCGCACCCGCGTCCTGGCCGGCGTGCTGGCGGTCACGCTGATCGCGCTGGTGGGCTTCGACATCGCGGCGGTCACCGCGCTGCGCGGCTACCTGGTCGGCCGGACCGACTCGCAGCTGCGCGAAGTCCTTTCCGTGTACCAGCACGTGAAGCTGGCCCCGGGTCCAGCTGCCGGGCAGTTCGCCCGCGACGTGCGGCCAGCCCGGCGGACGCCGGTCAACTGGACGAAGCAGGTCAGGCAGCCGCCGCATTTCGGGAGGCACGCCCGTCCCCCAGGACCACCCTTTCCGCGGGGAGTAGCGCTGCAGGTGCCGCTCCTGCAGCAGTTCGGGGTCTCACTCGTCAGAGGCGCGAGGGTCAAGGGAGTGTCCCCCCGCGTCTCGATCCCGGGACGCACGATCCGCAACGCCAGCCTCAGCCTGCCGCCGAGGGACGTGGCCGGGCTGAGGGCTACCTACCATGCCGACACTGTGCCCGGCCCGGGCGGCCTGGGCCAGCTGCGGCGGATGGCCGCGCCCTACCCGGGGGGCGGCACCCTTGTCGCCGCGACCAGCCTCGACGGGGCCAACAAGACGGTCGGCCAGCTCGAGTTGATCCTGATCATCGGTTCGGCGGTCGCGGGGCTGCTCGCGGCCGGCGGCGCCGCCTGGATCATGCGGCGCGGCCTGCGCCCGGTCGAGACCATGGCCGGGCAGGCCGACAAGATCAGCGCCGGTGACCTGACCGAGCGGGTCAGCCCGCAGGACGCCCGCAGCGAGGTCGGCCGGCTGGGCCGCGCGCTCAACGGGATGCTTGGCCGGATCGAGGGCTTTGTTGCCGAGCGCGAGGCCAGCCAGCAGGCCACCAACCGGTTCTTCGCCGATGCCAGCCACGAGCTGCGCACCCCGCTGGCCTCGCTGCGCGCCAACGCCGAGCTCTACCAGCAGGGCGCCCTCCCCGAGCGCGCGCAGGTCGACGAGGCGATGCGGCGCATCACCGCCGAGGCCCAGCGGATGAGCGGCCTGCTCGACGGCATGCTCCGGCTGGCCCGGCTCGACCAGCACCCTGAACGGCACGACGAGGCCATCGACGTCACCGGCCTGGCCCGCGAGTGCGCCGAGCGCGCCCGCACCGCCTACCCCCAGCGAACCTGGCACGCCCGGATCGACTCCGGGCTGGCGACCTCCGGCGACGAGGAGCTGCTGCGCCGGGCGATCGACAACCTGCTGGCCAACGTGGCCGCGCACACCCCGGACGACACCGCCGCCACCCTGACCGCCGCCCAGTACGACGCCACGATCATCGTCGAGGTGAGCGACGACGGCCCCGGCGTACCCGACGACCAGCTCCCGCACGTCTTCGACCGCTTCTACCGCGGCAGCGCGCCCTCACCCCGCCCCGGTTCCGGCCTCGGCCTGGCCATCGTCGCCGCCACCGCCGCCGCCCACCTCGGCACCGCCCAAGCCACCCCCAACCACCCCCACGGCCTAGTCATCACCCTCACCCTCCCCGCCACCACCCAGGCAGATACTCCCGACCCCGGCGATTCCTCTGATCCCGCCGAACTCTCCGAGAGCGTCTAGCCCCGCACCACCCGTGCTTTGTAACCCCTTGAACCGCCCGGGGCGGGAGCCGCCCACTCGGATGTCCGACTGTCGGCTCCGCCGAACGCCGGCCATCGGAGCAGCCGCCCCCCGCTGAGCGGTCTCGGGGGGAGTCCACCATCCCGTTGGCTATCGGGGGCGCGTGCTCGGGCTGGCGACGTTCGGCGCAGCCGCCAGTCGCCAGCCCGGGTGCGTGCCTCCGATAGCGCACAAAACGCAGATGACAGTCGTCAGAACGAGTGAGTGCCCCGCCCGCGTCCGTTCGGAAGGAAATTAAGCGTCGATCCGGGCCAGGTCCAGTTCGGCCGCGCCGCCGACGATGAAGTCCCGGCGCGGCGCGACCTCCCCGCCCATGAGCAGGTCGAACACCTGTGCCGCCGCCTCGGCGTCCTCGATCTTGATCCGGCGCAGGGTCCGGTGCCGCGGGTCCATGGTCGTCTCGGCCAGCTGGTCCGCGTCCATCTCGCCCAGGCCCTTGTACCGCTGCACCGGCTCCTTCCAGCGCTGTCCGCGGCGCTCCAGCTCCAGCAGGGTGCGGGTGAGCTCGGGGTCGGAGTAGGTGTAGCGGTACTTCGGCTGGCTCTTGCGCGGGCTGGACAGCTCGATCCGGTGCAGCGGCGGCACCGCGGTGAACACCCGGCCCGCGTCCAGTATCGGCCGCAGGTAACGGAAGAAGAGGGTAAGCAGGAGAGTGCGGATGTGCGCGCCGTCGACGTCCGCATCCGCCAAGAAGATCACCCGCTGGTAGCGGGCCGCGTCCAGGTCGAAGTTCGCGCCGGAGCCGGCCCCGATCACCTGGATGATCGCGGCGCACTCGGCGTTCTTCAGCATGTCGGCCAGCGAGGACTTGTGCACGTTGAGGATCTTGCCGCGGATCGGCAGCAGGGCCTGGAACTCAGAGTCCCTGGCCAGCTTGGCCGTGCCCAGCGCGGAATCGCCCTCCACGATGAACAGCTCGCTGCGGTCATCGGCGGTCCGGCAGTCGGCCAGCTTGGCCGGCAGCGCCGAGCTGGCCAGCGCGGACTTGCGGCGCTGGTTCTCGCGGTGCTCGCGGGCGGAGATCCGCGTCCTGGCCGCGGCCACGATCTTGTCCAGCACCGCGCGGGCCTGCGCCTTGGCGCCGCGGGGGGGCGACTCGAAGTAGGACTTGAGCTCGGCCGCGACCACCTGGGCCACGATCCGGGAAGCGGCCGGGGTGCCGAGCACTTCCTTGGTCTGCCCCTCGAACTGCGGCTCGGGCAGCCGCACGGCGACGACCGCGGTCAGCCCCTCGAGCACGTCTTCCTTGATCACCGGCTCATCGCCGTTCCTCAGCAGCCGGGAGGCCCGCAACTGCTCGTTCAGCGTGCGGACCAGGGCACGCTCGAACCCGGCCACGTGCGTGCCGCCCTTGGGGGTGGCGATCACGTTGACGAACGAGCGGAAGGTGGTGTCGTAGCCGGTGCCCCACTGCAGGGCGACGTCCACGGTCAGCTCGCGTTCCACGTCCGCCGGGGTCATGTGACCCTGCTCGTCGAGCACCGGCACGGTCTCGGTGAACCGGCCCGCACCCTTCAGCCGCAGTACCTCGGTCACCGGCTCGCCCGAGCCCAGGTGCGCGCAGAACTCGCTGATGCCGCCGTCGAAGGCGAACTCGGCCTGCGCGGGATCCTCGTCCGGCCGGCTCTCGTCGCGGATCCGGATCCTGAGCCCGGGAACGAGGTAGGCCGTCTGCCGGGCGCGCTCGGTGAGCGCGTCGAAGGTGAACTCCGAGTCGCGCACGAACACCTGGGGGTCTGGCCAGAACCGGCTCCTGGTGCCGGTCACCCGCTTCGCGACGCGGCGCTCCTTGCGCAGCCCGGAAGCCCGCGAGAAGCGGGAATCGGGACCCGGCCCCGCGAACACCCCGGGGACTCCCCGGCGGAAGCTCACGGCCCAGGTGTGGCCGCCCCGGTCCACCTCCACGTCGAACCGGGCGGACAGCGCGTTGACTACCGAGGCGCCCACGCCGTGCAGGCCGCCCGATGCGGTGTAGGAGCCACCGCCGAACTTGCCGCCGGCGTGCAGCCTGGTCATCACCAGCTCCACCCCGGTGAGCCCGGTCTTGGGCTCGACGTCCACGGGTATGCCGCGCCCCTGGTCGCGTACCTCGGCCGAGCCGTCGGCGTGCAGTATGACCTCGACCCGGGCGCCGTGGCCGCCGAGTGCCTCGTCTACGGAGTTGTCGATGATCTCCCACAGGCAGTGCAGCAGGCCGCGGCTGTCGGTGGACCCGATGTACATGCCCGGCCGCTTGCGTACCGCCTCCAGCCCCTCCAGGACGGAAAGGTGGCGGGCGGTATAGGCGTCGCCAGGAAGCGGCTCGCGGGACGGAGGGGCGGCAGCCCGGGTGGCACCGGGTTTGACAGCACTGGGTCTGACAGCACTGTGTTTGACAGCACTGGGGGCGGTCACGAGGCACTCCTCCGGCGGCAGACGGGCGGCGCGCCGCCCAGATGGACACACCGCAGACTAGTCCTCCGCGCGCCGTGGCGCGCGCAGACTCGCCGGCAGAAAGATTCGTTATTTCGTTTCGACCTGGGGTAATGTCCGAGATATGACGGAGCTAGCAGAGCTCAGCCGGATGGCGGCGCACCGATCAGGGGTGCGGGCGGACGGAAGTGATCCGGTCCGGGTTGGCGACCGGTTTCGCTTCTGGCGTACATCGCCCCGTAGGGAAGGCTGATGCCGGTCCCGACGTTGTGTACTAGTGAGAACGGGTAGCAACTGATCAGGCGCCGACCGGATGCAAAGCCTGGCGGCATGAGGCGAGGAGCGACGTTGACAGGAGCACTAGCCCCCAGCAACCCGCTGACCGCCGCGGACGTATGCGACCGCTGCGGGGCCCGGGCTTATGTCCGGGTGCTGCTTCCTGGATCCACAGAGCTGTTCTTTTGCGCGCATCACGCGCGTCAGCACGCTGCGGCTCTGGCCAAGGTCGCAGTGGAGATACAGGACGAAACCAACGTCCTCAGCGAGGCTGAGGGGAGCAAGGGGTCCGGCTCGGCGAACTAGCCGGACTCCGGATAGCACCGGGGCCATGCGCGGGGTTCGGCGCGTGGCTCTTGCTTTACTCCGGGGCCATGCGCTGGATTCGGCGCATGGCTCTTGCTTTGTTTTTGACCGTGGTCTGGATCACGGCCCGTCTGCCTTCGGCACGTGGCCGCGGATCGTGGCCCGACGGGTCAGGTCAGGTGACCGTCCTCCAGCCGGACGACCTCGTCGGCCAGGTCGATGAGCGCCTCATCGTGAGTGGCCACCAGGGCCGTGATTCCCTCGGACTGGACCACGGTCAGCAGCAGGCGCATGATCTGCCGGCCGGTCTCCAGGTCTAGCTGGCTGGTCGGCTCGTCGGCGATCAGGAGCTTCGGGCTGCCGGCCAGCGCCCTCGCGATGGCAACCCGCTGTTGCTGCCCGCCGGATAGCTCGTTCGGGCGGTGCGCGGCGTGCTCGGACAGCCCCACGATGGCCAGCATCGTCGCGACCCGCTGCTCGCGCGCCCGGGCTGATGTGCCGTTGATGCGCAGCGGGATCCCGACGTTCTCCGCCGCGGACAGCATCGGGATGAGCCCGAAGGACTGGAAGATGAAGGCGACCGTGCTGCGCCGCAGCGCCATCCGGTCCCGCTCGGTCATCTCGGTGACGTCGCGGCCGGCCACCTCCAGGCGGCCGGTGGTCGGCTGGTCCAGGCCGCCGATGATGTTGAGCAGCGTGGTCTTGCCCGACCCGGACCGCCCGCACAGCGCGACGAGCTGGCCCTGCCGGACCGTGAGCGACACCGTGCGCAGCGCATGCACGCTGGTGTGCCCGCTGCCGAAGGTCCGGGTCACCTCGCGCACCGCCACCATGACCTGCGAGTCCGCCGCCGCAGTGCCCGCGCCGGCCGCCGAAGCCGCCCCCGCACTGCTCATGGCCTGGCCGCCTGGTCGGGCCAGACGCCAATGTGATCGGCGTTCTGTTGCAGCCGCACCCGGTCCTTCATGTCGAGCGCCTCGGTCATCTCGCGAGGCAACTGGACCCGCCCGGCCCGGTCCAGCACCGCGTACTCGACCGCATGACGGGTGGCGTTGCCGTGCTCGTCGGCGACGTCGTGGCGCAGCGTCTCGCTGCTGGTACGGCCGTCCCGGATCGCGATCGTGCGCCTGACCTCGGCGGAGACAGCCGGATCATGGGTTACCACGAGCACCGTCACGCCGAGTTCGGCGTTCACCGTCTGCAGGGCCGCGAACACCTCCCGCGCGGTGGCGCTGTCGAGCTCGCCGGTCGGCTCGTCGGCGAGCAGTACGTGCGGCTGGTTCGCCAGCGCGGTGGCTATCGCGGCGCGCTGCTGCTCGCCACCCGACATCTGAGCCGGCTTCCGCTTGGTGCAGTGGGCCAGGTTCAGCATCTCCAGCAGTTCGGCCGCCCGTTGCGCCCGGGCCCGGCGCGCCATGCCGCCCAGCCGCATGGGCATGATGACGTTCTGCACCGCGGTCAGGTAGGGAAGCAGATTGCGGGAGGTCTGCTGCCAGAGGAAGCCAACCGTGGTCCGCCGGTAGTCGAGCCGGTCGCGCGGCGTCATCGCGGCCAGGTCACGCCCGGCCACCCTGGCCCGGCCCGCCGTGGGGCTGTCCAGGCCCGCCAGTATGTTCATCAGCGTCGACTTCCCGCTGCCGGACGCGCCCACGATCGCGGTGAGCTCGCCCGCATCAATCAGCAGGTCAAGCCCCTGCAGGGCCTGCACTTCTATCCCCTCCGCCGCGTAGATGCGCACCAGCCGGTCGCACATGATGAGCGCGTCTTCGCCGTAGGAGGTGCGGGCATATTCCGCCTCGGCCCCGAGCTGGCCGAGCCCGGCCGCCGGGGCGACGTGGCCGTCGGGTCCCGGACTGTCGGCTGCTGTCGGCATTATCCGCCTCGCCTTTTGCGTCATGGGCCCGCCCGCAGCGCCTGCGCCGCGCCGCGGCCACGGGCCAGCCTGTTCTGGATGGTAAGGGTCAGCGCCGCGACGAGCAGCAGCCCGCCGATGGCGACAAAGATGGCCAGCGCGTCCGCGTGCAGCGGCGCGGTTACCGGCAGGCCGGTGAAGGCGGCGAGATCTATCGCCGACCCGACCAGCGGCACCAGGGCCAGCGCGCACACCGTCCCGCCCACGGCGACGGCCAGGATCGCGGGCAGGGTCTCCACCGCGGCGATCCGCCGCGACTGGGCCGGCCCCAGGCCCATGGTGGCGAGCCTGGCCATGGTCAGCTCCCGGGAACGCGCGCTGAGCACGAGCGTGAGCATCAAGATGAGCAGGCTGAACGCGCCGACAGCGGCGATCCCCTGGGCGAAGGTGACGAACCCGCCGTGCGGAAGGGGGGCGCCCGATATGTCCGCCAGCAGGTGCGAGCGCAGGGTGGTCTGGACGCCGGGTATGGCCCGCCGGGCGGTGCTGATCAGCGCCGCGGTGTCCAGCCGCGGGCCGACCACCGCGATCACTGTCGGCTGGGGTGCCTGCTTCCCCAGCGCCGACAGCGGCAGCACCGCGAACTGGCCGCCGGCCGGCGTGCCGACGATGCCGGATACCGTCCCGGTCACCCGGATCGGCAGCTGGCGGACCCCGATCGACAGCGTGCCGCGCGGGCCCAGTATGGCCCGGGTGGCGGGCGAGATGAGCGCGGGCACCCGGCCGGCCGGCGCCCCGTCGGCGGTGTGGGGGGCGGCCAGCTTCGCGGCCGGGAAGGCCGGCCCGGGCGTCGCTGCGACCAGCGCCGCGTACTGCCGCGGATCAACGAGGATCACCGACAGCGACTGACCCTGGCCCGCTATCGCCGGGGTCACCGAGACCGTGGCGGAGCGCTCGACACCCGGCACCGCCGCGATCATGCTCTGCGCGGTCGGCGTGATCCCCGGGCCCGCGGCCGGCGCGGTGACGACGGCATCGGCGCCCGCGGACTGCCAGGACGCCGCGACGTCGGCGCGTACCACCGCGTCGCGGGCCATCGCGGCGAACGCGATCACGGTGAACGCGAGGACGAGCGCGAACACCGGCAGCGCGCCGACCCGCGCCTCCGCGTTCCCCCGGGCGAAGCCGACCACCATCACGACGCCGCGGCGCCGCCGCGCGAGCCGGGTGAGCTGACCGAGGACGGGCGGGTAAGCGCGCATGACCAGCACGGCGACCGGTATCGCCACCAGCACGGGCGCGGCGCTGGTGAACAGGTCCAAGTGGCCGGGCGGGGGCAGGCCCTCCTGCCGGAGCAGGACCAGGCCCGCGACGGCCACGCAGACCAGCGCGACGTCGAATACCCAGCGCCGGGCCGCCATGATCCGGCGCCGGGCACTCGCGGCGTTCACCGCCCCCGCTCCGGCCGAGTCACGGCGAGCGCGCTGCCACCGTGCGGCAAGCACCGCCGGGCTCGCCAGCGCGGTCACGATGATCAAGCCGGCCAGCCACCACGACAGCCAGGAGTCAGGCCCGGGCGTGGCCAGGACGCCGACGGCGATCGCGACGGCGGCGGCGGGCACGACCACGATGGCACTGCCCGCGAAGCCGACCGCGGCGACCTGCCGCAGCGAGGCCCCGCGTGCCCGCATCATGGTGAACTCGCCGCGCCGGTGCTCGGCGACGAGCCGGGCACCGAGCAGCACCATCACCGCCGCGATGACGGCCAGGCTGACCAGCAGCAGCGAAAGCACGCGCTGCACGGCGTCGTCGGTCGTCACGAACGATTGGAGCGCGGGGACCAGGCCGTTGCTGAGGGTGACCACCGTGGTGGCGGTCTGGCCGGCGGAGGCGCTGATGCTGTTGCTCACCGAGCTCGTAGCGGGCAGGTAGGACAGGGCCTGCAGGGCGTGCTGGAGGCCTGCGGCCTGATCGGCATCGACGCCACCCAAGGCCAGCGGAAAGCTCCACAGGGCGTGCAGCGACTGCCCGGTGGCAAACCGCTGCGCGACCGCCAGCTGGGCCGGGCCGACGAACGCGGCCGAAGCCCAGTAGGGCGCGCAGTCGCGGCACGGGTACGTCAGCCGCGGCGCGGAGGCGACCGGATCGACGCTCCAGAAGGAGGACGCGGCACCGACCGGCCGGATCACCCCGGTGACCACCGCCGTGCCGCCGGCCATCCCCGTGCCCCGGCTGGGCAGCCGGAGCCGGGAGCCGACGTGCAGGTGGAACGTGGCCGCGGTGGCCGTTGTGACCGCGACGTGGAATGCCACGGACGGGCCGTGGGCCACGGCGCCGCCGGGCAGGGATCCCGCGACCAGCCTGGCGTTGCCGGCGAGCGTGCTGCGGTACAGCAGCTCCAGCTGGGGCGGTGCCATGGCCTTGTCGGGTGGCTGCCCGGACACGAAGAACTGGCTTGAGCCGGCGGCCATGCCGGACCATTGCGTTCCGGGAGGCGCCAGCGGCAGGCCGTCGCGGTTCAACCCGGCCGCGAGCTGGCGATGGATGGACGCCAGCTGCGGGGCGCTCAGATGGCTGTCCAGCTGGCCGCTGATGTTGGCATCGGCCAGCACCGTGGTCTGCGCCGATGATGCGGCATCGAAGATCCGCTGCAGGACCCGGGTGCGGTAACCCAGGCTCGCCCGGGGCACGGCGACCGCGACGAACACGCCGGCCAGGACCAGGACGGCCAGCATGAGGCTGGCCGCCGCCGCGGAGCCGGTCGCGGCGCGCCAGGACGCCCCCAGCCGGCCGCTCCCCGCGCGGTTGTGCCGGGCGGTCGCGCGCCTCACGCTGACTCCCCGGCGCGAAGCTCGGCCGCGGGGTCGGGCCGGTAGGCGGCGGTCGCGGCGGCCGCCAGCACGGGCACGGCCGCGATGCTCAGCGCCAGCAGCGCCGTCCAGCCGAGCGGGATCACCACCTGCACCGGCGGGAACGGCGCGGCTGCCCCGGTCGTGAGCGTGACCGCGGGCACCAGCAGGTAGGCCAGGGCCACTCCGATCGCCGCGCCCGCGGCCGCGGCCGGCACGCTCAGCATCAGCTGCTCCAGGCACAGCTGGCCGGTCCTGGCGGCCCGGTCCACGCCGAGCGCCGCGAGCAGCGCATCCTGGAGACGGCGCTCTCGCACCGCCGCCGCCACGCTGACCACGAACCCGATGCCGGCCAGCAGCGCGGCGGCCGCCACGATCACCAGCAACGACAGCTGCGGCACGTTCGGCAGCGGGTCGCTGAGCAGCCCGGCGGCCGACCCGGTCCTGGTGACCACGGCAGCCCCGGCGGGCAGCCCGGCATGGACGCCGTGCGGCGCAGCGAGCCACCACTGGGTCACCGGGAGCGGCGGCTGCGACTGGGCCAGGAGGGCATCCTGGAGCCAGCCCTGGTCCACGATCACCGCGGCCCCGGCGCCTCCGGCGGTGGGGAAGGCACGGACCTCGGCCACCAGCTGTGCGCGAATGGTGGCGTTACCGACCGGCAGCAGCACGATGCCGCCGATGTGGTCGCCGGACGCGCGGAGGAACGCGCGGGTCGCTATGGCCGGCACGGGCAGCGGCGGCTGCCCGACGGTGAGCATCAGCTGGCCGGAGATCGGCACCGGCGCCGTGGCCTTCGGCTGGAGCAGGTGCCCGGTTCCGACCGTGAAGGTCAGCGCGGCCGCGCCCCCGCTGACCCGCCAGCCGATGACGGCCGGCCGCTTTCCCTCGGCCCCCGGCAACGCCAGATCCGGGGATGCCGCCGTGGCTGACAGGGCGGCGATCGCGCCGTCCCGGGCGAACGGAGCCGGGAAGCCGCCGGACGCGTGCGGCGAGACCGCCAGGGCGCGGATGCCCAGCGTGGCGGTGGCCCCGGGGCCCAGGAAAGCCGGTGGCGGGAGCCCCGGCATCTGGTAGCTGAGCGACAGGCCCAGCAACCGGAGGGGGTAGCGCGCCTGCCCGGTGGCGGCCAGGTTGGTGACCAGGTGGTGATAGCGGCCATCGGCGGGCAGGCGCCCGGCCGGGACCACGTAGACGATCCCCCAGCCGTCCTGCACGGACAGGCTCGCCGACATCGGGCCGAGCCGGGCCCCGCGCGGCGGCGTGAACCTGGCGCCGATGTCCAGCCGGGCCGGCCTGCCCGGGAGGACCAGGCCCGGCAGGGCGTGCCCGGGGGTGATCCGCTTCCAGAGCGCGGCCGCGGGCAGGGCGGACAGGTCGGGGCGGAGCTGCACCACGCCTGCCGCTTTCGTGGCGTCCAGCGCCACGACCTCGAATCCGCTGGACGTGCTGCTCACCGGCATCGCGCTGTGCACGCCGGGGGCGTGCGCGAGCGCGGCGCCGCGGCCGAGCGGAAGGGGGGTGGCCAAGCCCACCCGCACGTCGGCTCCGGTGTCGAACGCCGCCTGATCCAGCTGTGACTGCCGCCAGCTCTGGTGCTGGGCGAGCACCAGCGTGCCGGTCGCCACGGCGAGTACCACCAGCAGCACGGCGGTACCCTCCCGCACGGCTTGCCTGCTGACCTGCCAGCCCGCCAGGGCCGCGGGGAGCCGCCGGCTGCGGGCGCTCAGCCGGTCCAGCAACCTGGCCGCGGCCGGCAGGGCGCGCAGCGGGAGCAGCGCGATCCCGGCCAGGGCCAGCGCCGGGGCCACCGCGAGCACCGGGTCGATGCCGAGGCCGTTCCCGGATAGCCGGGGAGCCGCCGAGTACCTGCGCAGCTCCCAGAGCGCCAGAACGCCCAGGATGATCAGCGCGGCGTCGAGGCCGGCCCGTGCCGCGCTGGCCAGGGCGGCCTGCCTGCCACGCCGGAGCCGGGCAGCGCCGGGCGTGACCGGACGCATGGCAGGCCACATCACCACGATGATGACCAGGACCATGATGACCACGGCCGGCCACCAGGCGCTGTCGGCGAAGACCTGGCGCACCGCGCCGAAGAACCCGGCGGCTGAACGGCCGGGTAGCCCGCTGACCGACATCAGCAGGTTCGCGAGATAGCCGCCGAGCACGAGCCCGGCCGCGGCGCCCACCACGGCCAGCAGCGATGCCTCGGCCAGGGACGCCAGCACCAGCTGGGTGCGGGCCCCGCCCCGGGCGGACAGCAGCGCGGATTCCTCTTCACGCTGGCCGGCCAGCAGCCGCGCGGCCAGCGCCGCCGCGGCCGTGGCCAGCAGCAGCAGTTGCAGCGACCCGATGAGCAGCAGCGACCTGGATACCACCAGGCTGTTGGCCAGCGCGGACAGGGTCTGCGGTAGGCCCGTGCTGACCTGAAGCCCGCCGAGGCCCTGGTTGCCTTGCCAGCCGGAGGTGACGGCGCCCAGCCGCTGCCCCAGCCCGCCCAGGTCGCCAGGGGGGATGCGGGCGGTGTCCACGGTGATGAGCCAGGACGCCGCGCCGACGGTGAGCCCCCCGGACCCGAGCGCGGTGGGGTCGACCAGCATCGGGCCGTAGGTGACGAACGAGCCCTGCACGAACTTGCCCGACGTCCCGAGCAGGCTTAGTCGCCAGAACGGCGCTGCCGGATCACGCGGCCGGAACAGGCCGGTCACGCGCAGCCGGGCCGGGGCTCTGGTCAGGCTGTCGCGCAGGACTAGCGGCTGTCCGACGGAGAGGTGGAGCATGCCCGCGGTGGCCGCGGGCAGCACCACGCCGACGGGCTGATCAGGCTGGCGCGGCCCGGGCCAGGTTCCGGCGGTCAGCTCGGCGTGCGCCATGACATGGTCGAGAGCCGCCGCCTGGATCTGCGAGGTCTGGTTCCCGCTGTGCGGCACAGGTAGCGTCAGCTGATCGGACCAGCGCCCGCTGACCAGCGTAAACGGAACCGTGCCCAGGGCCGAGCGCATCTGGGTGCGGATCACGTGCAGGTCCGCGCCGGCCCGGGCCGCGCCGATCTGCCCGGTGACCAGGACGGTGGTCGTGGGCGAATCGGCCAGCCGCTTGTGCGCGGCGGCGGGGAGCGCCCGGGCACCGAAGCTGGCCAGCGCCGTGGTCACGGTGACCGAGGTCAGCACGGCCAGCAGGAGGCTCGCCGGCACCAGCGGGGCGAACCGGGTTCTGCGCAGCACGAACGACGCCCGGGATCCGGGCACGCTCCCGTGACGTCCGGCCCGAGTGGTCATGCGATGAGCGCCCCGGCCCGGCAGCTCCTCACCACGCTGTCGACGCTACGCACGGGTCGTATGGCCGCCAGGGTTCCGGTGAGATGGTTACGCGTTTGGCGCGCAATCGTTGCGAACCCGGCAGCCAGGACGCACCGTTCGGGGTGGCGGTCGACCCGAGCTGAGCAGCAGCTCCGGCTGACGCAACAGAGCGT
>DASXLW010000089.1:0-13488 GCA_036496025.1 Streptosporangiaceae bacterium | reverse complement strand
CCGTTCCGGCACCTATTTTTCGGAAGACCTAGGCGGCCGCTCGTAGACCCGCTGCTGGCGCGGCGGCAGCGTCACCCGCTCCTGGTCGATCCGCTTGTAGGGGATCTGGTCGAGCAGATGGCTGATCAGGTTGAGGCGGGTGGAGCGCTTATCGTCTGACTCGACCACGAACCAGGGCGAGTGCTCGGTGTCGGTGCGGGCGAACATCTCGTCCTTGGCCTCGGCGTAGTCGACCCAGCGGGCGCGTGCCTCGAGGTCGGTCGGCGAGAGCTTCCAGCGCTTCAGCGGGTTGTCGAGGCGGGCCTGGAAGCGGCGCTCCTGCTCGTCGTCGGAGACCGAGAGCCAGTACTTGATCAGGATGACCCCGGAGCGCTGGATGAGCCGCTCGAACCGCGGGCAGGAGTGCATGAACTCCTCGTACTCCTCGGTGGTGCAAAAGCCCATCACCCGCTCGACCCCGGCGCGGTTGTACCAGGACCGGTCGAACAGCACCATCTCCCCGGCGGTCGGCAGGTGTGCCACGTACCGCTGGAAGTACCATTGGTGCTTCTCCCGCTCGGTGGGGATGTCGAGCGCCACGACCTGTGCGAATCGCGGGTTCAGGTGCTCCATGAAGCGCTTGATCGTGCTCCCCTTGCCCGCCGCGTCGCGGCCCTCGAAGACCACCACGAACCGGCCGCCCGTTTCCCTGACCCAGTACTGCAGCTTGAGCAACTCGATCTGAAGACCGCGCTTGAGGTGGTCGTACTCCTCGCGGCTGAGGCGCTCGGGGTAGGGGTACTCTTCGCGCCAGGTGTCAACCAGCGACCCGTCGGCGTTCCGGAGCAGCGGGTCGTCCTCGTCCGAGTCGTCGATCCATACCCCCGGCGGCACGACGCTGCGGCCGTAGCGGCCATCCGGGCCGAGGGCAGCCCCGGGATGCTGGTTACCGGTCATATCGATCCCCGTCCGCCGGTGTACTCACGCTGATTTCGTAGCCGGGCTATGAGGTCAATTAACGCAGCCAGATAGTATCCGCGGCAAACTTCGCCTCCCGTCGCGACGTTCGTACTGCGCTGGTCCGATGAGCGCGTCTGGGGCCCGGACGACGGCCAGGCCGGCTACCTGCACCGTCTGGCCACGCACCCGGAAGTGGCCGGCCGCGGCATCGGGGCACAGCTGATCGCGGCGGCCGGCGACCTGACCCGCGCATGCGGGCGGCGCTGGCTCCGGCTGGACTGCGACCGTGACAACGAGCGGCTGCGCGCTTACTACGAGGGGCTGGGCTTCGCGCACGCCGGCGATGTGGACTGCCTGCCGCGCACCACGCGGCCGGGCTACCGGGCGGCCAGCCGCTACCAGCGGACCATCAGGCAATAAACGGCTCGTGCTCCTGGTTGCCCAGGTAGGACGGGCGGCCCGGTGCGGGCATCGCGGGCGGCCCGAAATTGTCCGTGCCCCCGGATAGCATGGCCTGGCGTCCCGTGTCCCGGATTGACGACGTCGGCGGGGAGAGCTGAGAGCGCAGTGGCTGATCGACTTGTGGTTCGCGGTGCCCGTGAGCACAACCTCAAGGACGTCTCGCTGGACCTGCCGCGGGATTCCATGATCGTCTTTACCGGCCTGTCCGGGTCGGGCAAGTCCAGCCTGGCATTCGACACCATCTTCGCCGAGGGCCAGCGCCGCTACGTGGAATCGCTGTCCGCGTATGCGCGCCAGTTCCTCGGGCAGATGGACAAGCCGGACGTCGACTTCATCGACGGGCTGTCGCCCGCGGTCTCCATCGACCAGAAGGCGGCCAGCCGAAACCCCCGCTCCACCGTGGGGACGATCACCGAGGTCTACGACTACCTGCGGCTGCTGTACGCCAGGATCGGCAAGCCGCACTGCCCGGTGTGCGGCAGGCCGATCGCGCGGCAGAGCCCGCAGCAGATCGTGGACCGGCTGCTCGAGCTCGACGACGGGACCAGGTTCCAGGTGCTGGCTCCCGTGGTCCGCGGGCGCAAGGGCGAGTACGGCGAGCTGATGCGCGAGCTGCAGACCAAGGGGTTCTCCCGGGCGCGGGTGGACGGCGTGGTGGTGCGGCTCGAGGAAGCGGTCGCTGGCCGGCTTCCCGCCCTGAAGAAGTACGAGAAGCACGACATCGAGGTCGTGATCGACAGGCTGGCCGTTAAGCCCGAGGCCCGGCGCAGGCTGACGGACTCGGTCGAAACCGCGCTGACGCTGTCCGGCGGGGTGGTCGTGCTCGACTTCGTGGATCTGCCGGAAGACGATCCGCACCGGGAGCGGATGTTCTCCGAGCACCTGGCCTGCCTGTACGACGACCTGTCGTTCGACGAGCTGGAGCCCCGGTCGTTCTCGTTCAACTCCCCGTGGGGCGCGTGCCCGGACTGCACCGGGCTGGGCACCAGGATGGAGGTCGACCCCGAGCTCATCGTGCCCGACCCGTCGCGGTCGCTGGCCGACGGCGCGATAGCACCCTGGGGCGGCGGGCATATCAGCGACTACTTCACCAGGCTGATCGAGGCGCTGGGCGACGCGATGGGGTTCACCCTCGGCACTGCGTGGGAGAAGCTCCCGGCCGCCGCCCGCAGGGCCCTGCTGTACGGGTATGACCGGCAGGTGCACGTTCGGTATAAGAACAGGTACGGACGGCAGCGCTCGTACTACACCTCATTCGAGGGAGCGGTCCCGTACGTTCAGCGCCATCACGAGGAGGCGGAGAGCGACTCGAGCCGCGAGCGGTACGCCGGGTACATGCGCGAGGTTCCGTGCCCGGTCTGCGACGGATCCCGGCTGAAGCCGGTCTCGCTAGCGGTCACGGTCGACGGCAGGTCCATCGCGGACCTGTGCGCGCTGCCCATCGGCGAGCTGGCCAAGCTCCTGCTCGGCACCGAGCTGTCCGAGCGCGACATGCAGATCGCGGCCCGGGTGCTCAAGGAGGTCAACGCCAGGCTCGGCTTCCTGCTCGATGTGGGCCTGGACTACCTGACCCTGGACCGCGCCGCGGCCACGCTGGCCGGCGGGGAGGCGCAGCGGATCCGGCTCGCGACCCAGATCGGCTCTGGCCTGGTCGGCGTGCTCTACGTCCTGGACGAGCCCTCGATCGGGCTGCACCAGCGCGATAACCACCGGCTGCTGGAGACCCTGCTGCGGCTGCGCGACCTCGGCAACACGCTGATCGTGGTGGAGCACGACGAGGACACGATCCGCAGCGCCGACTGGGTGGTTGACATCGGGCCGGGAGCGGGGGAGCACGGCGGCGAGATCGTGGTGGCCGGACCGGTGGCCGAGCTGGTGGCCAGCGAGAAGTCCGTCACCGGCGCGTACCTGTCCGGCCGGCTGAGCATCCCGGTGCCGGCCCGGCGCCGCAAGCGCAGCCGCGGGCGCGAGATCGTGGTCAAGGGCGCGACCGAGCACAACCTGCGCAACGTGGACGTGGCCTTCCCGCTCGGCTGTCTGGTCGCGGTCACCGGCGTCTCGGGCTCGGGCAAGTCCACCCTGGTCAACGAGATCCTCTACAACGCCCTGGCCAAGGAACTGCACGGTGCCCGGACCGTGCCCGGCAAGCACACCCGAGTGACCGGGATGCAGCAGCTGGACAAGGTGGTGCACGTCGACCAGGGGCCGATCGGCCGGACCCCGCGGTCCAACCCGGCCACCTACACCGGGGTGTTTGACCACATCAGGCGGCTGTTCGCGCAGACCACCGAGGCGAAGATCCGCGGCTACCAGCCGGGCCGGTTCTCGTTCAACGTCAAGGGCGGCCGGTGCGAGGCCTGCTCGGGCGACGGGACCATCAAGATCGAGATGCAGTTCCTGCCCGACGTCTATGTCCCTTGCGAGGTCTGCCACGGCGCCAGGTACAACACCGACACGCTGCAGGTGCACTTCAAGGGGAAGACGATCGCCGAGGTGCTCGATATGCCGATCGAGGAGGCGGCTGGCTTCTTCGAGGCGGTGCCCGCCATCCACCGGCACCTGAAGACGCTGGTGGATGTCGGGCTGGGCTACGTCCGCCTGGGCCAGCCGGCCCCGACGTTGTCCGGCGGCGAGGCGCAGCGGGTCAAGCTGGCCACCGAGCTGCAGCGCCGGTCCACCGGCCGGACCATCTACGTGCTGGACGAGCCGACCACCGGGCTGCACTTCGATGACATCAAGAAGCTGCTGGGCGTGCTCCAGCGGCTGGTCGACGGGGGCAACACGGTCATCGTGATCGAGCACAACCTGGACGTGATCAAGACAGCCGACTGGGTGATCGACCTGGGGCCGGAGGGCGGCTCGCGCGGCGGAGCGGTGGTAGCCACCGGCACTCCTGAGGAGCTGGCCATGGCCGACGACAGCTACACCGGCCAGTTCCTGAAGAAGATCCTGAACGTCTGATCGCGGGACCTTGCCGCCGGGACCTTGGCCGATCACCGCTGACCCGGGGAACCGGCCGCGGCAAGAGCGGGGGCACCGCACGGCGCCAGGCGCACGCTCATAGGGTGGACGCCATGGAGATGCGCGTACTGGGTACCACTGGCGTGAAGGTCAGCCCGCTTTGCCTGGGCGCGATGATGTTCGGGGCCTGGGGTAACCCGGATCACGACGAGTCGGTCCGGATCATCGAGCGGGCGCTGGACGCGGGGATCAACTTCATCGACACCGCCGACGTGTACTCGGCCGGCGAGTCGGAGGAGATCGTCGGCAAGGCCCTGGCCGGCCGCCGGGACCAGGTCGTGCTCGCCACCAAGGTGCACGGCAGGATGGGCGGCGACGTCAACCAGCAGGGAAACTCGCGGCGCTGGATCATCCGCGCGTGCGAGGACAGCCTGCGCCGCCTGGGCACCGACCACATCGACGTGTACCAGGTTCACCGGCCCGACCCGGCGGCGGACATCGACGAGACCCTCGGCGCGCTGACCGACCTGATCAGGGCGGGCAAGATCAGCTACGCGGGCAGTTCGACGTTCCCGCCGTCGCAAATCGTCGAGGCGCAGTGGACCGCGCAGCGGCGCGGGCGGGAGCGGTTCGTGTGCGAGCAGCCGCCGTACTCGATCCTGGTGCGCGGCGTGGAGACCGAGGTGCTGCCGGCCTGCCAGCAGTACGGGATGGGTGTCATCCCGTGGAGCCCGCTGGCCGGCGGCTGGCTGACCGGGCGCTACCGCGCCGGCGGCGACCTGCCGGTCAGCCGCCGGGCCGAGCGGATACCGCAGCGGTACGACATGGCCCTGCCCGGCAACCGGGCGAAGCTGGAAGCGGCCGAGAAACTCGCCGTGCTGGCGGACGACGCGGGGCTGTCGATGATCCACCTGGCGCTGGGCTTCGTGCTGAGTCACCCGGCCGTCACCTCGGCCATCATCGGACCGCGGACGATGACCCACCTGGAGTCCCAGCTCGGCGCCGGCGACGTCGTGCTCGCCCCCGATGTCCTCGACCAGATCGACGAGATCGTCCCGCCGGGCACCAACCTCAACCCGCCGGACCGCGGGTACGAGCCGCCGGCCCTGACCGATCCGGCGCTGCGCCGCCGCCCGGCGGCGAGCGCCAGCGCGGAGCATTAGCGCTGGCATAACGCCACCAATGCTTCGCGTTAACGGTGAACTCCCGGCACAAGCGGCTTACACCAGTGTGAGGTGGCATGTCGGAGCGCCAAGCACAGGTTGAGACAGCCTCCGGGCTGGCCCAGATCGTCATCGAGGAGCCGGACGGGGCGCCGTCGTTCCTGTTCGCGCTCACCCACGGGGCAGGCGGCGGCGTCGACACGCCCGACCTGCTCGCAGTACGCGATGCCGCGCTGCGGCTCGGTGGCGTGGTGGCCCGGATCACCCAGCCGTACCGGGTCCGGGGCGCCCGCGCGCCCGGTTCGGTGGGCCGTCAGGACGCCGCCTGGGTAGAGATCATCACCGCGCTCCGGGGCCTGCCTCTGGCCAGCCCCGCTGACCCAGCCCCGCCCAACTCGGGCGGGCCGCTCCAGGCCGGCTCGGGTGAGCCGCTCCCGCCGGGCTGGGGTGAGCCGCTCCCGGGCGGTTCGAGCGATGCGCTTCGGCCCGGCTCGGGCGAGACTCTGCGGCCCGGGCGGGACGGGCCGTACCCGGGCGGAGGCGAGGGGGCGTTGCCGCTGGTGCAGGGCGGGCGGAGCAACGGGGCGCGGGTGGCCTGCCGCACCGCCGCGGCGGTGGACGCGGTCGCCGTCATCGCGCTGGCTTTCCCGCTGCGCCCGCCGGGCCGACCGGATCGCTCCCGGGCCGCTGAGCTGCGCATTCCGGGCCGCAAGCTGCTCATCGTGAGCGGCGACCGGGATCCGTTCGGGGTGCCGGGCCGCCGGGCCGGCGCGCGGGTGGTGGTGCTGGCGGGGGAGACCCACGCGCTGTCGCGCCGGCCAGCGGAGGTCGGCCGCGCGGTCGCGGCGTGGCTGCCGCGGGCGCTTGACCTGCCGCGGGCTCCGCGCCGGGACGGGGCACGAAAAAGCGCCCGTCCGGCGGGGTGATCAGAACACCGCGGAGCGGGCGCGGCCCAAGCCGGGGTCAGGCCGGCTAGGCGGCAGGCGAGTCCGGCGCGGCGGCAGAGCCGCCGCGCCCTGCGGCGTGCGCCTGCAGGGGCATGTCGGTGGGGCGATGCGGTCCGATCGCGTCGCCATCGGGGAGCAGTTCCCCGGTGTCTTCGAAGATAACGATGCCGTTGCAGAGCAGGCTCCAACCCTGCTCCGGGTGGCTAATTATCGTCCGGGCCGCCTCGCGGTCCAGAGCAGATGCTTCCGGACAGGATGGCGTGTGCGGGCACACGGCGTGCCTCCTGGTCATTTTTCCCGTTATGGTCCTGGTCTCGCTCAGATTCTAGTGTCGCCGACGACCGGCTTGTGCCATATGGCGCTTTGTTACTGTTTAGCCGCTCATCCGTTGTCGTTTACCGCCTACCTGCGTTCTGGTGCTGCCCGGCTCGGCTGCGTCGCGTGGTAACCGGGCAGCCGGTGCGCGCTCGCACACTCCCAGGGTGCTCCCGCCGGCGGCCCGGACAGCGGCGACACGCCGGTGCGCCGCCGGTCACGCCGCCGGTGACGAGGGGACCCGGACGATGCCGCCGAGCCGGTGCGCTTCACGCAGTGTCAGCAGCGCGTCGGCTTCGGCCCGCCACAGCTTGACCGGGGTCTTGGCCATGGCCTTTCTCCGGAAGATCCAGTCGTCGTAGCCGCGGGGCCCGATGGCCGCGCGCTGGGCCGCGTAGGCCGCCTGCATCGCCTCGGTGAGCGCGGCGTCGAAGGTCTTGCTCAGCTCTTGCTGCTCTTCCAGCGGCGCCTGCCGGGCCTGCGCCTGCCGTAGCCGGCCCTCGGCCGCCCTGGCCGCTTCGAGCAGCTCGCTGAATTTCCCGGCCAGGGCCACATCCGCGGCGTGCTTCTCTTCCGCTTCCTGGCTCACCTGGTGGCCGCCAATCACCATATTCTCCTTCCGGCAGCGCGATTTCCCGGCGAGCCTGGAATCGGGCGCTAATTAAAATGCGGGCCAGGACGCTCGGGTTGTTCGCCAGGCGAACTCGATTTGTTCGCCAGGCGAACTCGGATCGGCCCCGAGTCGCTACTATCCAAGCAGGATAAAGGCCGCGCGGGGCCCGGTTGCACGGGGTGGCCGAATCGCCGGCCGCGGTCACGCCAGGCCGGCCTGCCAGCTCTGGTGCATCCGCGCGAACCTGCCCTCATCGGCCAGCAGCCGGGCCGGCGGCCCGTCCTGGACCACCCGGCCGCGGTCCAGGACGAGCACGCGATCGGCGATCTCGACCGTGGAGAGCCGATGCGCGATGATCAGCGCCGTGCGGCCGCCCAGCATCGTGCGCAGGGCCCGCTGCACCATCCGCTCGGACGGAATATCGAGCAGCGAGGTGGCCTCGTCGAGTACCAGCACGGCGGGGGCGGCGAGGAAGGCCCGGGCGAACGAGATCAGCTGGCGCTGCCCGGCCGACAGCCGGCCGCCCCGCTTACCGACGTCAGCGTCGTACCCGCCGGGCAGCGCGGCGATGAACTCGTCGGCGCCGATGGCCCGGGCGGCCGCCTCGATGCCGGCCCGGTCCGCGGCCGGGTTGCCGAGCGCGACGTTGTCCGCGATCGTCCCGCTGAACAGGAAGTTCTCCTGAGTGATCATGACTACCTCGGCGCGCAACGTCGGGTCGTCCAGGTCCCGCAGGTCCACCCCGTCGAGCAGCACCCGCCCCTCGTCCGGGTCGTAGAACCGGGCCAGCAGCCGGGCCACCGTCGTCTTGCCCGCGCCGGTGGTGCCCACCAGCGCCGTCGTCTGCCCGGCCGGGATGTCCAGGTCGAGGTGGCCGATCACGGGTTCGGCCCGGTACCCGAAGCTGACCGACGCGAACCGGACGCCGCGGCCGCCGCCGCGCCGATCGGGCAGCCGGACGCCGCGGGCGGCACTGGGCACCGACGGCGGCTCGGCGAGCACGCCGGAGATCTTCTCCAGCGCGGCCCCCGCCGCCTGGAAGGCGTTGTAGAACTGGGCCAGATCCTGGAGCGGGTCGAAGAAGCGGCGCAGGTAGAGCAGGAACGTGACCAGCACCCCCACCTTGATGTCGCCGTCGATGACCCGCAGGCCGCCGTAGCCGAGCACGACGCCGGTGATGACGTTGCCGACCAGCGTGATCCCCGGGGCGTAGAACGCGACGAGTCGGAACGAGCGGAGGCTGGCGTCGTAGTAGCCGGCGTTCAGCTCGCCGAAGATCTCGTCGTTCCTGCGCTCCCTGCGGAAGGCCTGGACCGCGCGGATCCCGGTCATGGTCTCGACGAACTGGACGATGACCTGCGCGATGGATTCCCGGCCCCGCCGGTAGGCGATGGCCGACTCGCGCCGGAACCATGCGGTCAGCCAGGCCAGCGGGCCGAAGCCGGCCAGCACGACCAGGCCGAGCGGCCAGTCGAGCAGCAGCATGCCCGCGCCGACCAGGATGAGCGACAGCACGGCGGAGACCAGCGAGTCGAGGCCGTCCTCGAACAGCGCGGAGATGGCATCGATGTCGGAGGTCTGCCTGGAGATCACCCGGCCCGAGGTGTAGTCCTCGTGAAACGACACCGACAGCCGGCCGAAGTGCGCGAACAGCCGCCGCCGCAGGTCGAGCACGATGCGCTCGCCGAGCCTGCCCATCGCGTAGATGTAGCTGCGGGTGGCTACCGCCTGGACGGCCACCGTGACGGCGAACGCAGCGGTGAGGGCGAGCAGCGGCCCCGGGTCATGGCGGTGGGCCAGCGGCGGGATGCCCCGGTCGATGCCGACCCCGACCAGCCACGGGCCGGCCAGGGCGGCCAGGCTGGCGACCACGATGAGCGTGAGGGTGAGGATCACCCGGCGGCGCTGGCGGCCGAGCATGTCGCCGAGCAGTCGCCGGCTGCGGCCGTGCAGCAGCGCGCCGCCTCCCGCGCTGGCCTCCTCTGCTTCCTCGGCGGCCAGGCCGCGCCATGTCTGCGCGGTCGCCGGCGTGGTCATCGCGTCACCTCCAGCCCGTTTACCCGGCCCGCGCCTGACGGGCGGGCTCGCCGCTCTCGGGCATGGACATGAGGTCCCGGTAACCGGGCTCGGCGGCCATCAGCTCGCGGTGCGTGCCCGCGGCGGCGATGACCCCGCCGTCCAGCAGCGCCACGGCGTCGGCCAGCAGCACGGTGGACGGCCGGTGCGCGACGACCAGGGCGGTGGTCTCGGTGAGCACCCGGCGCAACGCCCGGGTGGCCCGGGCCTCGGTCTGCACATCGACCGCGGACAGCGGGTCGTCGAGCAGCAGCACGGCCGGCCGGGCCAGGACGGCGCGGGCCAGGGCGATGCGTTGCCGCTGCCCGCCGGACAGGCTCATCCCCTGCTCGCCGATCCTGGTGTCCAGCCCCCAGGGCAGGTCGTAGGCGAAGTCCGCCTGAGCGGCCGCCAGGGCCGCGGCGATGTCCTCGTCGCAGGCGCCGGGGGCACCGAAGGTGACGTTCTCCCGCACGCTGGCTGAGAACAGTGTGGCCTCCTCGAACGCGCAGGCCACCGTGCCGCGCAGCGCGTCCAGCGGCAGGTCCCTGATGTCGGTGCCGTCGAGCCGGATCGACCCCGCGCTGACGTCGGCGAGCCGGGGCACCAGCTGCAGCAGGGTGGTCTTGCCCGAGCCGGTGGCGCCCGCCAGCACGAGCGTCTGCCCCGGCTCGAGGTCCAGGGTGATGCCGCTGAGCACCGGGCCGGCCGCGTCCGGGTAGCCGAACGTCACCCGGTCGAAGGTCAGCCGCGCCCCGGAACCGGCGCACCGGCGGACCTGGCCGGACAGGCCGGGGGAGTGGGAAGGGCGGTCGGTTATCGCGGGCTTCGTGTCGAACAGTTCGAAGACCCGCTGCGCCGCCGTCCCCGCCTCCTGGGCCGACGCCAGGATGTACCCCGTGGCCTCGATCGGCCAGACCAGCTGGAGCGCCAGGGCGATGAACGCGACCAGGCCGCCTAGGGTCAGCTCGTGCCGGCCGACGGCGAAGGCGCCGAGCAGCAGGATGAAGCACAGGGCGGCGTTCGGGACCAGGTCGAGCAGCGCGTAGAAGCTGCCCAGCAGCCGGGCCTTGGCTACCTGGGTCTGGTAGATATCGGTCGCCCCCGCGCCGTGCCGCCCGGCCGCCTCGCCGCACCGGCCGAGCGCCTTGAGCACCCGGATCCCCCCGGCCGCCTCCTCGATATAGGTGGCCAGGTCGCCCTGCTGGTCCTGGGCGCGCCGGGACAGTACCTTGTACCGCCCCTCGAACCTGGTGCACACGACCACCACTGGCGCGAACACGCACCCGGTGAGCAGCCCGAGCCACCAGTTCAGCCGGATGAGCAGGATCACCACGGCGGTGAACGTCACCACGTTCGTGACGAAAAAGACCAGGCCGAACCCGGCGAACCGCCGGATCGCCGACAGGTCGGTGGTCGCCCGGGACAGCAGCTGGCCGGACTGCCACGCGTCGTGAAAGCCCACGTGCAGCCGTTGCACGTGCGCATACAGATCCCCGCGGATCGTGCGCTCGATGCTCGTGACCGCGCCGCCCTGCACCCAGCGGCGGATCAGCATCCCTGCCGCCTCCGCCAGGCCGAGGCCGATCGCGGCCAGCGAGAGCGGGATCAGCAGACCGCGCCGGTGGTGCGCGATCGCCCCGTCGATCACCGACTTGGTGAGCAGCGGGATGGTCAGCTGGGCGGCCACGGTGACCAGCGCCGCGGCCAGCATCACGGCCAGCTGCGGGAGATAGGGACGCAGGTAAGGCGCGATCCGCCGCAGTCCCGCCACCGACGTTCGCGGTACGGGCAGGCGTGACTGACCGCAAGCGCGTTCTGGGGGCATTGTCTGGAGGCTAATCGCGAGGTCGCGCGATGTCACTCGGTTTTCACCCGCCCCGCCGGCCTCCGGTGACCTGTGGATAACCTGCGAGGGGTTGTGGATATCTCCGCGATTTCGCGCCGCAGCCGGACCGGCTGACGACGGACAGTGATATGACACGCTCCGTGACCGTGATTCTTCCGCCGGGGGTGGCGGCGCGCTGGTGACTCTGACACGCTGTCTACCCCGAGGTAACCGGTGCCGTGCCTGGTCGGCACCGCTGGGGCGGGCCCGGGACGCATTTTGCTGCGGGTGCAGGCTGCTAGGCGGGAGGGATGATGGTGCGCACCCATAACGGCGGCTGTCGATGACCGATTGGTCGCCTGACCAGGCACTGGCCACGTTCCGTGACGGGGTGACCGTGATCTGCGAGCTGGCCGCGCAGTTCACCGACGAGCTGTGGCAGGCGCCGACGCCGTGCGCCGAATGGCGCGCCGACGACCTGGCCGGTCACCTGCGGTGCATGGCCGATGACTATCACGAGTACCTCGACGATGCGCCGGCCAGCCGTCTGGCCAGGCTGCTGGCCACCGGCATACCCCCGGACACGCTCGCCCGCAAGCTGGCCCGTCAGAACGCGGCCGAGCTGGCCGCGCTGCCCGACGCGCCCGGGCCGGAGCACATCGCGGCGTTCGCCGAGTCGGCGCGGCTGTACGCGCGGCGGCTGCCCGCGTCCTGGGACCGTCCGCACCACTGGTACGGCGAGACCGTGGTGACCGTCGGGAGCATGGCCGGCTGGGTCTGCGCGGAATGGCATCTGCACGCCTGGGACCTGGCCCGCGCGCTGGGCAAGGACTACCGGCCTGCCCGGCCGGAGGTGCTGGTGGCCGGCTGGCGGGCCGGGGTGCCGTTCCTCCCGGTGCCGCAGGTCACCGCCGGCGGCGACGCCTGGCACGCGCTACTGCGCACGTCCGGCCGCTCGCCGGACTGGAGCCCGGTGGCCGGCGGCTAGCGGTCACCAGGCAAGATCGGTAGCCATGCCTTTCGATGTCGCCCGCGTGCGCGCCGCCTACCCGGCGCTGGCCGACGGGTACGCGTACCTGGACGGGGCGGCGGGTACCCAGCTTCCCGAGCCGGTCATCGACGCGATCGCCGGCGCGTACCGCGCCGGGCTCGGCAACAGCGGCGGCGCCTTCCCGGCCAGCCAGCGCGCGGACGAGGCAGAGGCCGCCTGCCGCCAGGCGGTGGCCGACCTGGTCGGCGGCGCGCCCGGGGGAGTCATCCTCGGCCCGAACATGACCACGCTGACCTACCGGCTGGCCGACACCATGGCCAGGGACTGGGCGGCGGGGGACGAGGTGGTCGTCTCCCGGCTGGATCACGACGCAAACGTGCGCCCGTGGGTCCAGGCCGCCGCCCGCCGCGGCGTCACCGTGCGCTGGGCGGAAATCGACGTGTCGACCGGGGAGCTGCCGGCTGCGCAGTACGACGAGCTGATCGGCTCCCGTACCCGGCTGGTCGCGGTCACGGCGGCGAGCAACGTGCTCGGCACCCGTCCCGACGTGGCCGCGATCACGGCGAAGGCGCGCGCGGCCGGGGCGCTCAGCTACGTGGACGGCGTACACGCCACCGCGCACGGCCCGGTGGACATGGCCGCGCTCGGTGCCGACTTCTACGCCACGAGCGCCTACAAATGGTCCGGGCCGCACGTCGGCGCGGTGGTCGCCGACCCGGGACTGCTGCGCAGCCTGCGACCGGACCGGCTGGCCTCGCAGTCGGATCTGGTACCGTACCGGTTCGAGCGGGGCACCCCGCCGTTCGCGGACCTGGCCGGAGTGACCGCGGCTGCCGAGCACCTGGCCGGGCTGGACGACTCGGCGGCCGGCTCCCGGCGGGCCCGGCTGCTGGCCTCCATGGCGGCGGCCGAGCGGCATGAGCAGCAACTGTTCACGGTACTGGCCGACGGGCTGGCGGCCATGCCGCACGTGACCCTCTACGGCCAGGCTTGCCGGCGTACGGCTACCGCGTTCTTCACCGTGGCCGGGCACACGCCGCAGCAGGCGGCCGCCCGGCTGGCCGAGCGCAAGATCAACGTGTGGGACGGGCACAACTACGCGTGGGAGGTGACCAGGGTGCTCGGTATACGCGACTCCGGCAGCGCCGTGCGCGCCGGGCTCGTCCATTACAACGACGCCTCGGACGTGGACCGATTGCTCACCGCCGTGGCCG
>DASXLW010000088.1:0-8441 GCA_036496025.1 Streptosporangiaceae bacterium | reverse complement strand
CGGCGCCATCGGCCGGGCGGGCACCACCCTCGTCGACGTGCGCTCCGCGGCCGAGTACCACGGTGAGTGCTTCTGGCCGTCGGGCGGCGCGGAACCCGGCGGCCGCGCCGGGCACGTACCGTCCGCTGTCCATCAGCCTGTCGACGGCCTCTATAACCGTGACGGCTCGTTCCGCCCCGCCGCGGAGCTGCGCCGGCTGTTCTCCCCGGCCGTCCTGGACAGCGACGATGACCTGATCACCTACTGCACCATCGGCGGGCGCGCCGCCACCGCCTGGTTCGTGCTCACTCACCTGCTCGGCCGTGACCGGGTCCGGGTCTACGACGGGTCCTGGGCCGAATGGGGCCGGGCGGCCGGCACCCCCGTCACCCGCTGAACAGATACCGCCGTGCCGTGCCGCCGTTTTCGGACTAGCCCCGGCGCAGGCTGCACCCGAGCAGGTAGCCGAGGCCGGTCTCGTCGATGCCGGCGCTGAACGTTTGATCGCCCGCTACCAGCCCGTCGACCCGCAGCCGCCGGCCGGCGCGGCCGGGCGGCACGTCCGGCGGCTCGATCCTGACCCGGCCGGCCGGCACGTCGACGTCGAGGCCGAGCAGCGCCTGGGCTAGCGCCCCGGCAGCGGCGGCCGACCAGGCCTGCGGACGGCACGCCGCCGGGTAGGGCACCGGCCCGCGTTCCTCGCCGGAGAACAACTCGGGCAGCCGCCAGTCGAACGCGGCGGCGGCCGACAGCAGGCCGTCGGCCAGCCGGGCCGCGACGTCACCGTGGCCGCTGCGGTACAGCCCCCTGATCACGATGGCCGTGTCGTGGCTCCACACCGAGCCGCAGTGATAGCTCAGCGGGTTGTAGCCGGCGTTGCCGGCGGACATGGTGCGCAGTCCGAAGCCCGAGTCCATGTCCGGGCCTGACAGCCGGGCGGCGACCAGCGCCTCCTCGTCTTCTGTCAGCAGGCCGGTGGCCAGCAGGTGGCCGATGTTGCTGGTCAGCGAGTCCACCGGCTGCTTTCCCGCGTCCAGGGCGAGCGCCGGGTACCCGGCTGGCAGCCAGAACGACGCGCGGAACGCCTCCGCCAGCCCAGCCGCCCATGCCCGCCAGCGGGCGGCCCCGGGCTCGCCGAACGCGGTCAGCAGCTCGGCCCCGGCCATGGCCGCCTCGTAGGCGTACCCCTGCACCTCGCAGAGGGCGACGGGGGGCTTGGCGATGCGGCCGTCAGCGAAGCGGATCGAGTCGCCCGAGTCCTTCCAGCCCTGGTTCGACAGCCCGTGGCCGCTCTGGTCGATGTACTCGAGCAGCCCGTCGCCGTCGGAGTCGCCGTAGCGGCTGATGCACTCGAGCGCGGCGCGCAGCGCGGGCAGCAGGTCCCGCACCTGGCTGGCCGGCATGCCCCAGCGCCACGCGTCGCGCAGCAGGCAGATCCACAACGGGGTGGCGTCGATCGTGCCGTAGTAGAGAGAACCCCCGCGCCGCAGCTCATGCGCGATCTTGCCTGGCGCCTCCGCGGTCTCGGGGTCGAGCTTGCTCCCCTGGCAGCCCGCCAGCGCGCGGAGCGTACCGGCGGCCAGCTGCCAGCCGAACGGCAGCAGCAGCCGCGCCGCCCAGATGCTGTCCCGGCCGAAGAGCGTGAAGTACCACGGTGCGCCCGCGGCGAGGAACACGTCACGGGGACGGCCCGGCAGGGCCATCCGCAGCGCGGCCGCGTCGGCCAGCGAGCGCCCGACCAGCTCCGCCAGCCGGGGGTCGTCGGCGGTGACGCGGGCCGGCGGGGGCGCGCCACCGGGGGCCGCGATGACCGACGCGGCGGCGTCGGCCACCGTCAGCCGCCAGCTCACCACCCTGGCGCCCCGCCCGTCCAGCCGGACCGGCCACCGGACTGCGGCGACGCGGGCACCGCGGTCGCAGGCCAGCTCGGCGCCTGGGGCCGACAGCGTGACCGCCAGTTCCCCGTCACCCCAGCTCAGGCCGTCGCGGCCGCGGGTCAGCGGTACCGGCTGCCTCGCCTGTGCCGCCTTCACCTCACCCAGGCTGGCCAGGTCGGCGGCGACGGTAAGGACGAGTTCGGTGTCAACGCCTGAGTCGGCGAAACTGACGACCCGGATCCGCTCGCTCACCTCGCCTGGCGCGATCGTGCGCTCCCGCTCGATCCTGACGGTCGGGTCGACGATGTCGTCGCCGAGCGCCCGCGGCACCGCGACGAACCAGGCGGAGCCCGCGCCGTCCTGCCCGCGGCCGATTGGCGCCGGCTCCGTCCCGCCCACCGTGAGGACCGCCAGGGACAGCACCCGCACGTCGGCGTGCAGCACCCCCTCGGCGCTGCCGCCGTCGCGGACCTGGCCGCTCGGCTCGCTGAGCATCACGGTCGGCGCGCTCAGCGCCGTGACGAGGTCGTGCAGCCAGGGCTGGTCAAGCGAGGACATCGATTGCCTCTTCCGCTTTCGTCGTCAGTTGTCGCCTTATGACCGGCAAAGCTTGACAGTGGCGGGCCGTCAGCGTGATCCTAGCAGTGCTTTGAACGATCAAATTGATCGATCAAATTTAACGATCAAAGAGGATCAACGTGCCAGCACAGCGTCCGACGATGGCAGATGTCGCCAGGTCCGCCTCCGTGTCGCTGCAGACTGTGTCGAACGTGATCAACGCGCCGCACCTGGTCCGCGCCGAGACCCGCGAGCGGGTCGAAGCAGTGATCGCGGCGACCGGGTACCGGCCGCTCAAGGCAGCGCAGACGCTACGGACCCAGCGGTCGCACCTCATCGCGGTGATCATCCCCGAGCCGGGCCAGTGGAAGGGCGAGCTGCACAACGCCTTCCTGCACGCGCTCACCCGCCGGGCGCAGAAGTCCGGTTACCGGATCCTGCTGTTCACCGCGGTGGATGACGACGAGGAGATCCGGGCCTACGACCAGTTGCTCAGCGATTACACGCTCGACGCCTTCGTGCTCACTGGCACGCACTCGGCCGACCGCCGGACGTCGTGGCTGCGGCGCAAGCGGGTCCCCTTCGTAACGTTCGGCCGCCCGTGGGGCACCGCGGGCACGCACCCCTGGGTCGACGTAGACGGCGCGCACGGGGAGCGCACAGCCACCGAGCACCTGATCGCCGCCGGTCACCGGCGCATCGCCTTCCTCGGCTGGCCGGAAGGCTCCGACGTGGGCGAGGACCGCAAGGCCGGGTGGGAGCAGGCCTGCCAGGCAGCGGGCCTGCCGACCGGCGGGCGGTTGGCGCGGCTGGAGGACGACCTCGCGCAGGGCCGGGAGGCCTGCGCCAGGCTGCTCGACTCGGCCGATCCGCCGACGGCGTTCGTGTGCGTCAGCGACACGGTCGCGCTCGGCGCGTGGACCGAGGTCACCGCGCGCGGCCTGGTCCCTGGCCGGGACGTGGCCGTGATCGGCTTCGACGACTCCACCGCGGCCGCCGCGGTTGGCCTGACCAGCGTGGCGCAGCCGCTGGACGAGGTGGCCGACGCCTGCCTGGTCGCACTGGACAGGCTCCTGTCCCCCGGTGCCGGCCCGGGCAAGCGCGCCGCCCGGGCCCGCGCGCTCCTTGAGCCGCACCTTGTCATACGCAGCTCCTCACCATCCCCCGAGAAGAGGACATCATGAGATCCAAGATCGCTATCGCGGCCCTCGCGGCCGCCGGGCTCGCGGCAGTCTCCACGGCCTGCTCATCCGGCAACGGGTTCGGCTCGTCATCGGCGAGCAGCTCCGCCGCCGCCGCGCCCAACAAGTCCGCGCTGACGCTGATGTTCGGCTCGAGCGGGACCGCGGAGACGGCCGCGGTGCAGCAAGCGGCGAAGGCATTCACCAAGCAGAGCGGCATCCCCGTGCAGGTGGTCGCGGCGTCCAACCTCTCTCAGCAGGTGGCGCAGGGATTTTCTGGCGGCACGCCGCCCAACGTCTTCTACCTTGACCCGCTGACGTTCCAGAACTACGCCAAGGACGGCGTCCTCGACGCCTACCCGTCCACCCTGCCCAACTCCGGCGACTTCGCCTCGGCCCTCAGCCAGGCATTCACCTACAAGAGCACGTTCACCTGCGAGCCGAAGGACGCATCCACCCTCGCGCTTTACGTCAACACCACCGACTGGCAGCAAGCCGGCCTTGGCGCGCCGCCGTCCAACTGGACCCAGCTCGAGGCGGACGCGAAGAAGCTGACCACGGGCGGCCGGGCCGGCCTGACCATCGACCAGACCCACTCCGGCATCGACGAGTTCCTGTACCAGAACGGAGGAACCGTCACCAATGCCGCCGGCACCAAGGTCGAGCTGGACAGCTCGCAGAACGTCGCGGCGCTCACGTTCCTCAAGGGCATGCTGAACCAGGGCATCATGAAGTTCCCGTCGCAGGTGGGCGCGGGCTTCAGCGGCCAGGCATTCGGCGAGAACAAGGCCGCGATGGACATCATCGGCAACTGGGAGAACGGCGCGCTCCAGGCGGACTACCCGAACGTCAAGTTCAAGGTGTACCCGCTGCCCGCGGGGCCGTCCGGCACCCACGCGACCCTCTCGTTCACTAACTGCTGGGGCGTGCCGAAGCAGCAGAGCAACCTGGCCGGGGCCATCGAATTCGTCAAGTTCCTGACCACCTCGCAGCAGGAAATGACGTTCTCCAAGGCGTTCGGCGTGATCCCGTCGCTGAACACGGCGCAAGCGCAGTACGTCAAGACCTACCCGCAGTACGCGACGTTCGTGCAGGAACTGGCGTACGCGCACCCGGACATCGCGATCGCGGGCTCGACCCAGGCGCTGTCGGCGTTCGACTCGGCTCTGCAGCAGCTGGCCAGCGGCAACCCGGCCTCCATACTGAAGACGGCTCAGCAGAACCTGCAGGCCGTCATCAACCAGGGCGCATGACGGTCCTGGCGCGCCGGGACAGCCGCGCGGATCCCCCCGCTGCCGGGGGGATCCGCGCGCGGAGGCCACTGTTCACGGCCCGGGGCCGGGAGGCCGCCGCCGGGTGGCTCATGTCCGCCCCGGTGATCGTCCTGCTGCTGGTTTTCCTGGTGGCGCCGATCGCGATGGCGGCCTGGGTCAGCGTGAGCGACTGGAACGGCATCGGGAGCCCGTTCGCGAGCGGCGTGCACGCGGTCGGCGGGCGGAACTACGCGGCGCTGCTCACCCAGCCCGGCCTGCCTCAGCAGCAGCTGGGCGAGAGCCTGCGCAACAACGTGTACTACGTGATCATCGTGGTGCCGGTGCAGACCGCGCTCGCCCTCGGCCTGGCGGTGATCGTGAGCAGAAAGCGGCTAGCGGGCCGCGGCTTCTTCCGCACCGCTTACTACTTCCCGTCGATCACCAGCTCGGTGGCCGTGTCGATCTTGTTCCTGTACATCTTCGGGACCTCAGGCGTGGTGAACGCGATCGTCGGCGACCTCGGCGGGCACGGGCCCAACTGGTTCGACGACCCGAACGGGGTGCTGCACATCATCTTGTCCGGCCTCGGCGTGACCACAGCCCCCGGCGCGCTCGCCAATCACGGCTTCATCGGCCTGTCCTGGTGGGACTGGCTGGCCGGGCCGAGCGTCGCCATGTTCGCCCTCATCGCGCTGGCGATCTGGACGACGTCGGGCACGTTCATGCTGATCTTCCTGCCGGCCATCTACGCGATCCCGTCCGACATCACCGAGGCGGCGCTCATGGACGGCGCGAACGCGTGGCAGCGGTTTCGCAAGATCACGCTGCCGATGCTCCGGCCCGCCCTGTTCCTTGTCCTCACCCTCGGGCTGATCGGCACCTGGCAGGTATTCGACCAGATCTACCTGATCAGCCAGGGGAACCCGGCCGGCACGACGCTCACCCCTGCTTACCTGTCCTACCTCACCTCGTTCGGCAACCAGCAGTGGGGCCAGGGCGCGGCGATCGCGTTCATCCTGTTCGCGATCATCGTCGTGCTCGCGATCGCGCAGCGGCTGATCATCTCCGAGCGGCGCGCGGGCGGCGCGTCATGAGGCCGTACTTTTCGAAGCGGGGCCGGCTGGTCAACCGGGCGCTGCTCTACCTGGCCCTGGCGGCGTTCGCGGTGATCTACATCTACCCGTTCCTGCTCGACATCGGTACCGCGTTCAAGACTGAGTCCGATGCCGCCACGCACCCGCTCAGCCCGATCCCGCAGCACTGGGTGGTGACCGCGTTCACCGAGCTCGGGCAGCAGGACTTCGCCCGCTGGCTGGCCAACTCGGTCGTGGTGGCGGTGCTGGTCACCCTCGGCCGGATCCTGTTCGACTCGATGGCCGGGTACGCCCTGGCCCGGCTGCGGTTCCGCGGCCGGGGCGGGCTGTTCGCCGCGATCATCGCGGTCATGGCGGTGCCCGGCGTTGTGCTGCTTATCCCGACGTTCCTCGTCTTGAAGGAACTGAACCTGTTCAACAGCTACCCCGGAATGATCCTGCCGCTGGTGACCGATGCCGCCGGGGTATTCATCATGCGGCAGTTCTTCCTGACCGTTCCCCCGGGCATCGAGGAGGCCGCGAGGATCGACGGCGCCGGCATCTTCCGCACGTACTGGTCGGTGGTCCTGCCCATGGCGCGGCCAGCCCTGATAACGCTGATGATCCTGTCGTTTCAGGGATCATGGAACAACTTCTCCATGATCCTGGTCGCGCACTCGTCCCCGTCACTGGACACGCTCACCACCGGCGTTGGGCGCCTAGTCAGCGGCCAGCTCGGCGCCGGCTCGCAGTACCCGCTGCAGCTAGCGGCGGCGCTGGCGATGACCGTCCCGGTGGCGATCATCTTCTTCGTGTTCCAGAAGTACATCATGCGCACCGGCGAGGGAGCGATCAAGGAGTAAGCGCCCGTCCGCAGGCTGACCGCCGGCTGACCGGGCCGGCCGACGGCCCGGCACAGGGTCGTGCCCGGGCGCGGCGGGCAGAGGCTGGCTCGCCTTAGTGATGGACAGCGGCGAGCAGCGCGGCGTAGGAACGGACCAGAGCCGCGTGCTCAAGCGGGAGCAACGCGCTGTCGGGCCTGCGGCCCTCCCTGATCCACTGGTCGGACAGGTCCATGGCCCTGGCGCGCTCCACCGCCGCCGGACGCAGCGCGGCCGCGGGCTCGCTGTAGACGTAGGAGTACAGGCGGGTCAGCGAGCTAACGAGCTCCTCGGCGGGCTCGGCGCCGCCGGCCGCCTGCTGGCCCTCGCGGTGCACGCGCCACCAGGTGACCTCAAGCTCGGCCGCCCTGGCCGGGCTGGCGGGCTCCCCGTGGGTGATCGCCACCAGGGTGTAGAACCGGCGCATGCGGGCCTGTGCCCCTTGCGGGTCGTTGCCGGGGTTCGGCGCCCACAGCTGGTTGGCTCGCAGTACCAGCCATGCGCCGTGCAAGGTACGGAACCAGTCCATGCCAAACCCCACCCTGACGAGCCCGATGGAGGCGATCAGCACCTGGGGCCACCGCCGCAGGTAGTACCCGACCCAGGCCTGGTACTCAAGGTCGGCCAGGCGAACGGGATCGAACGACCGCAGCCGGGTCGGGGCCCCGACGCTGACCTTGCCCCTGGTGATCATGGGCCTCCTTATGCGCTCTGGGCCTTCCCCGGCGCCCCGGGACTCGGCGGCGGCGCCTGCGACCTGCCGGCCATACTCTCACCTGGACCTTCCCGGGCCGCCCGGAGGGCACCCGCGCGCATCGGGTAGTTTCATCACCCGGCACCCGTGTACCGGGCCTCGGATATCTGGCGACGGGAGAAGCGACATGCCTGAACTTCCGGAGGTGGAGTCAGCCCGGGCGGTCATCGAGCGGAAGGGGCTCGGGCGGCGAATCGCTGACGTCGACGACTCCGACTCCTACGTGTGCCGTCCGCATGTGCCAGGTGAGATCCGCCACGCGCTGCTTGGCGGCGAGCTCATCACCGCGATGCGGCAGGGAAAGAGCATGTGGTGCCAGGTCGGCCCCGCGTCGGAGGAGCTGACGCTCGGCATTCACCTCGGCATGTCGGGCAAGATCGTGATCGCCGACGCGAACGGGACCGAGGTAGACGGAGGCGACTACTGGGAAGGCCGCCGCCATCCGGGCGATTACCGCTGGGCCCGCTTTACCGTGACCTTCGACGACGGCGGCCGCCTCATGCTGGTCGACCCGCGGCGCCTTGGCCGCATCAGGCTCAACCCGCCGACGGGGCAGCTGGGGCCCGACGCCCAGCTGATCACGCCTGCCCAGTTCCGGGCCGCGCTGGCGGCAGGCAGCGCGGCGCCGGTCAAGGCACGGATGATGGACCAGCGGCGGATCGCCGGCATCGGCAACCTGCTGGCCGACGAAATCCTGTGGCGCGCCCGGGTACACCCGGCGCGGCCGGTCAGCAGCCTGACCGCGCAAGAGGAGGCCCGGCTGCTCAGGGCCTGTCGCGACGCGATCAGGGGCGCCCTCCGCGACGGCGGGGTGCACACCCTGACGATCATTCCGCACCGGCGCCGGGGAGGCACCTGCCCGCGCGACCACGCGCCAATGCGCAC
>DASXLW010000087.1:0-5205 GCA_036496025.1 Streptosporangiaceae bacterium | reverse complement strand
GGCCAGCACCCCGATGACCGGCGTCAGGCCGGTGACCTTGTGCAGCAGCAGCGGATCGACGAGCAGCGCGACGAAGGCGATCGCCGCCAGGATCTGGTCGATGTCCGGGACACGCAGCAGCCCCCGCAGCCCCAGCCGGCCGCCCGCGGTCACGCGGGTGGTCACTGCGCGGAACGCGAGCACGGCATCCTCCTCCCGGCGCTTACAAAACTACGCCGGCACCGCCAGTCTCCCATCGGCCGCGAGAATGCATTCCGCCGTTTTCCGGCCGCCGGGACTACTCCTAGAGAACTAGGGGGATCCCGGGGCCGGCGCAGGTGACGGGGGCCAGAACGTTGCATCGCGCGCGCTACTCCCGCAGCACTAATGGCGGGGATGAAAGGGTCCCAGCGGCCGACGATTCACCGGGCGCTGCGGCCCGATGCTGGCCAGAGGTCCCCGGCAAGCGGGGAATAGCAGAGGAGATCGTGATGCGTTCGCTCGCTCGCTGGTGTGTCAGGCATCGCCTGGCCGTGCTCGGGATATGGCTGATGGTGCTGGCCGGCGCCTTCCTCGGCCAGTCCGCCCTGGGAAGTCACTACGCCACCGGTACCACGCTGTCCGGTACCCCGAGCGCGGCGGCGGCGAGCCTGCTGCAGCGGGCGGTGCCGGGCCAGTCGGGTGACACCGAACAGATCGTGTTCGAGACGAAAACCGGCACGGTCGGATCGGCACCCGTTCGGGAAGAAATACAGGCCATGCTCGGCCAGGTGTCACACCTGCGGTACGTCTCCGGCGTAACCTCGCCCTACAGCCCGGCGGGCGGGAAGCAGATCAGCACAAGTAACCGCATCGCGTTCGCCACGGTCAACTTCAGCAAGGACGCCAGCAACATCCCGTCGGCTGAGGCGGCCAGGTTCGTGAAGCTGGCCCGGGCGCCGAACTCGCCGGCCCTGCAGGTCGAGGTCGTCGGCGCCGTCGCCGCCTCGACCAACCCGGCCTCCTCGGCGAGCACGCTCATCGGCGTCCTCGCCGCCCTGGTCATCCTGCTGCTGTTCTTCGGCGCCGTGCTGCCCGCACTGCTCCCGCTGATCGGCACCGGCATCGCGCTCACCGCCGGGCTCGGGGTGGTCGCGATGCTGTCCCACTCGCTGACCATGGCCTCGTTCACCCCCCAGCTATGCACGCTCATCGGCCTCGGCGTCGGGATCGACTACTCGCTGTTCATCCTGACCCGGGCGCGCACCGGGCTGCGCCGCGGCCTGCCCGTCGAAGAAGCCGTGGCCGCGGCCGCAGCCACCGCCGGCCGGGCCGTGCTGTTCGCCGGGATGACTGTGTGCATCGCCCTGCTCGGCATCCTCACGGTCGGGGTCAGCACCCTGTCTGGTGCGGCCATCGCCGCCGCGATCGCGGTCGCCTTCCCGGTGGCCGCGGCGCTGACGCTGCTGCCGGCGCTCACCGGCCTGCTCGGCACGCGCATCCTGACCCGCCGCCAGCGCGCCGCCCTGGCCCGGGGCGAGACCGGCTTCGCCGAGGCGTCCCGGGGCTGGACCCGCTGGGCGTCGACGGTGCAGGCGCACAAGATCGTCCTCGGTGTCGGCGCCCTCGGGATCATGCTGGCGCTGGGCGCCCCGTTCTTGTCGATGCGGCAGGGGACCGCCGACTACAGCGTCGACCCCACGAGCACCACCACGACCACCTACCGGGGCTACGAGATGCTGGTACACGGTTTCGGCCCGGGCTTCAGCGGCCCGCTGCAACTGGTGGCGCCGCTGCACGGCCCGGCCGCCCGGACTGCCTTCGGCGCCGTCGTCACCGCGGCCGGCCGCGTCCCCGGCGTGGTCACCACCGTCGGTCCCGCCTATTTCCCGGCCGGCCCGGGCCACCCCGCGGTCGCCCTCGCCGAGGTCTACCCCGCGGGCAGCCCGCAGGCGGCGTCCACCGCGAACCTGATCACTGACCTGCGCGACCGGGTCATACCGGGGGCTCTGCGCGGACGGCACCTCCAGGTGCTGGTGGGCGGCCAGACGGCGCTGGGCATCGACCTGGCCGGCCAGCTGTCCGCCAAGCTGCCGCTGTTCGTCGGCATGGTGGTCGCGCTGTCCTTCATCCTGCTGATGCTGGTCTTCCGCAGCCTGGCCATTCCCGCGACCGCGGCGATCATGAACCTGCTCTCCGCGGCGGCGGCGTTCGGGGTGGTGACTGCGGTGTTCCAGTTCGGATGGCTGAAGAGCCTGGTCGGGGTGACCAACACCGGGCCGGTCAGCCCGTTCATCCCCATCCTCATGTTCGCCGTCCTGTTCGGCCTGACCACCGACTACCAGGTGTTCCTGGTCAGCAGGATCCAGGAAGAATGGCTCAAACGGCGCGACAACTCCGCCGCGGTCCGCATCGGCCAGGCCATCAGCGGCCGGATCATCAGCGCCGCGGCAGCCATCATGACCGTGGTCTTCTTCGCCTTCACCTTCACCACCGACCGCACCATCAAGATGATCGGGCTCGGCATGGCCGCCGCTGTGCTCACCGACGCCTTGCTCGTCCGCACTGTGCTCGTCCCCGCCGTGATGCACACGCTGGGCAAGGCCAACTGGCGGCTGCCCGCCGTCCTCGACCGCCGGCTCCCCCACCTCAACCTGGAAGACAGCAGCAAGCCGGCGGACCAGGCCGTCGAAACCGGCCTCGACGATACCGGCGAGCTCAGGCCAGCCAGCAGAACCTAGGCTCTGGCCTGCGTCCCGGCGCTGCGCCACCCACGGTCGCGGGTGGCGCAGCGCCGCATCGTACGGCGGACGCTGGCGGGGCCAATTCGGGTCGTCGAGGAGAAGCTCGACTCCCGCAGTGGCGTGGCGGGGAAACCTGCTCGACCGGGGCCGTGCACGGCCAGCTCGAGCGGCGTGCGCCGCCGGTCAGCTCGCCGCTCCCGCTGCCCTCTGGATACGACAACCAGCTCGGTGCACCGGGTCGCGTGACTTTAGCCCAGGACCGGGAGCATCAGGCGGTCCCGACAGGCCACGGCCAGGCGGCCGGACATCATCACGCCGGCCCGCCACCGGCCACAGCCGGAAGCTCGCAGGACACCGTCGTGCCGCCGCTGGCCCGACTGTGCAAGGAGAAGGTGCCGCCCAGTGCCTCGATCCGGTCCTTCAGCCCGATCAGCCCTGAGCCCCGTAGCGGGTCGGCGCCGCCGACGCCGTCGTCGCGCACGCACACCCGCAGAGTGCCGCAGGAGACCGCGGCGTCCACCTCGACCACCGACGCGTGCGCGTGCCTGGTCGCGTTCGTCAGCGCCTCCGAGACGACGTAGTACGCCGCCACCTCGACCGGCTCTGGCAGCCGCGCAACCGCGCCGACGTCGAGCTTGACCGCGACCGCGGCGCGGCGGGCGAGCGTGCGCAGCGCCGGCCCCAGCCCGCCCTCGGACAGGATCGCCGGGTGGATACCGCGAGCGATCTCGCGCAGGTCCTCGACGACCTCGGTGAGCTCGCCCGCGATCCGGCCGATCTCCGTCTGCAACTCCGGCAGCCCGGCGGGCATCCTGGACTGGGCGAAGCGATGCGCGAGGCCGAGCGCGACCAGGCGCTGCTGGGTCCCGTCGTGGAGGTCCCGCTCGATCCGCCGCCGGGTCTCATCTGCGGCGGCGACGATCCGCGCCCGCGAGGCGGTCAGCTGGGCCCGGCTCTCCGCGTTCCCGATGGCCGTCGCGACCAGCTCGTTGAAGTCCGCCATCCGGTCGGCAGCTTCGGACGGAAACACCTTCCGGGTCGACAACGCGATCACTACGCCCCACAGGCGTCCTTCGACGGTGATCGGGCTCGCCGCTAGCGACCGGACTCCCCGCTCCCGCATGGCGTGGCTGGCCGGGTGCGACACGCGCCTCCACAGGTCCTCGTCGAGCTGGGCGGGGCGGCCGGTCCGCCACACTTCCGCGGCGGCCATGCCGCTGTGGAGTCGCACCCGTGTTCCCACCGGCGAGCCGCCTTGGACCTCCCCGACGCCGCCCATGACGACCATCGAGGTCCCGTCCGGGTCGAACCGAGCTATACGCGCGCTGCATACGCCAAGCAGCCGGCGGATTTCCTCGGCGACCACCAGGAAGATCTCGGCCGGGTCGATTCCCCGGGCAACGAGCGTGGCAACCCGGCGCAGCGCGGCCTGCTCATCGGCGAGCTGACGCAACTGTGTCTGGCCGGGCGGATCATCGCCGGCCCCCGCGTCGGACGCATGGCCCAGGTCGGCGCCGGTGCCTGGCGCGTTCATAAGACTGACGGTAGCCCGATGCCCGACGGGCGGACAACGCCAGGGCCCGCGGCCCGCGGCCTCCGGCTGACTCAAGAAGTGTCCGGCCAGGCGCCTGCTCCGGCCAGGCTGGGCTCTCGATGATGTCCACGAAGTTGGCGCGCCGACAGCCGATGACGAATCTCTATTCCGGGCGCCGCGCATGCGATCGCTCCCCCCGGTCCGGCGCAAGCGTGATGTTTGCTTGCGCTGCGTGACATCGGGTGGGCGGGTTCAGGCCAGTGAGAAACCTTCCTCCCTGCCCGAATATCCCGCGTGGGCACTACCTCCGCAGGAGGAACCGGCGGTTACCGAAGGGTTCTGATGGCCGACGATTCGCGGGCCCTCCGGCCCGATGCTGGCTTGGAAGGCCCCCGACAGGCGGGGACCAGCAGAGATACGAAATTGGAGTTCTGACATGTCTGAGAGCAAGTTCCTGCCGCTGCCGCAGAGCGTGCTGCCCCTGGAGGAGGGCCCGGGAGGTTACCGGCTGCAGCGCGCGGGTGATCGGGGATACGTGGTCATCTCCGGGTTCGTGCAGGCAGCGTTCGTGGTCACCGGCGAGGGCGTAGTGCTGGTCGACGCACCCCCGGCGCTGGATGGCAAGATCCAGGCCGCGATCGCCTCGGTCACCGACCAGCGGGTGACCCACTTCATCTACACCCACTCTCAGAGTGGACCACGTGGGCGCCGTCACCAAGTTCCCCGGCGCCAGGCGGATCGCGCACAAGGAGGCCGCGCGGCTGCTGGCCAACCACGACGACCCGGACCGCCCGCTGCCCGACCAGATCATCGACGGGCCGCTCACGTTGCTGACGATCGGCGGGGAGGAGGTGCAGCTGATCTACCCCGGCCCCAACCACGAGGTCGGCAACATCCTGGTCCACTTCCCGGCGCAGAAGCTGTCGGTTATGACCGATGTGGTCATGCCCGGCTGGGCGCCCTACCGCG
>DASXLW010000086.1:0-13388 GCA_036496025.1 Streptosporangiaceae bacterium | reverse complement strand
AGTCCTATGACGACGTCATCGGCTTCGTGCACTCGCGCGACCTGCTCGACAGGCGGCCCGACTCCGACTCCCGCAAGGTCGGCGAGGTCTGCCGGCCGGTGAAGTTCCTGCCGATCAGCAAGATGGTCCTGTCGGCTCTGTCGGAAATGCGCAAGGACCGGGCCCACCTGGCCATCGTGGTGGACGAGTACGGCGGCACGGCCGGCATCGTCACCCTGGAGGACCTGGTCGAGGAGCTGATCGGCGACATCTGGGACGAGTACGACACCGACAGCGGCCAGGCCCGCCAGCTGCTCGGCGGCGAGCTCGAGGTGGACGGCCTCCTCAACCTGGACGAGTTTGCCGAGCAGACGGGGATAGAGCTGCCCGAGGGGCCGTACGAGACCGTGGCCGGCTACATGGTCGCCACCCTCGGCGAGCTGCCCGCCGAAGGCGACCACGTGGATGCCGACGGCCACCGGCTGACCGCGACCGAACTGGACGGGCGGCGGATCGCCAGGGTCAGGGTCACGCCCCGATCGGAAAGGCAGGGCGGCCATGACCGCAGCCGGTGACTTCGACCCCGCGAGCGTCAGGCAAAACCGATCGGTGGAGGCGGGGACGGCGGTCGCCGGGCAGGGAACTTTGCCTGACGCGACGTTCGCAGCAGACCCCGCGAGCGTCAGGCAAAACCGATCGGTGCAGGCGGGGACGGCGGTCGCCGGGCAGGAAACTTTGCCTGACGCGACGTTCGCAGCAGATACCGTGCTCGTCGTCGACTTCGGCGCCCAGTACGCCCAGCTGATCGCCCGCCGGGTGCGCGAGTGCCACGTCTACTCCCAGATCGTCCCGGCCACCATGCCGGCCGCGGAGATGCTGGCGATGAAGCCGAAGGCGATCATCCTGTCCGGCGGCCCCGCCTCGGTGTACGCCGACGGCGCCCCGCCCGCGCCCCCGGGCCTGCTGCAGGCCGGAGTCCCGCTGCTCGGCATCTGCTACGGCTTCCAGCTCATGGTGGCCGGGCTGGGCGGGGTGGTCGAGCGCACCGACGCCGCCGAGTACGGCGCGACCGAGCTGGAGACCGTGGCTGGCGGCGGCCTTCTGTCCGGCGGCCTGCCGCCGCGACAGCAGGTGTGGATGTCACACGGCGACACGGCGGTGACGCCGCCGCCAGGGTTCACCGTCACGGCCCGCACCGGCGGCACGCCGGTCGCCGCGATGGAGGATGCCGGCCGCGGGCTGTACGGCGTGCAGTTCCACCCCGAGGTGGCGCACACCGAGCACGGCACCGCGATCTTGCGCCGGTTCCTCGACGCCGCGGGCTGCCGCCCGACCTGGACCACCAGCGGCGTCATCGATGAGCAGGTGCAAAGCATCCGCGAGCAGGTTGGCGGCGGCCGCGCGATCTGCGGGCTGTCCGGCGGCGTCGACTCCGCGGTCGCTGCGGCGCTGGTGCAGCGGGCCATCGGCGCCCGGCTGACCTGCGTGTTCGTCGATCATGGGCTGCTGCGTCAGGGCGAGGCCGAGCAGGTGGAGCGGGACTTCGTGGCCGCAACCGGCGTACGGCTGCATACCGTGCCCGCGGCGGACGAGTTCTTGCGCGCACTGGCCGGCGTGACCGACCCGGAGGCCAAGCGCAAGGTGATCGGGCGCGAGTTCATCCGCGCGTTCGAGGGCGCGGCCCGCGACATCGCCGCCGAGGCGGGCAGCCACGGCGAGTCGGTCGAGTTCCTGGTCCAGGGCACCCTGTACCCCGACGTGGTCGAGTCCGGCGGCGGCGCAGGCGCGGCCAGCATCAAGTCGCACCACAACGTCGGCGGCCTGCCCGAGGACCTGAAGTTCCGGCTGGTGGAACCGTTGCGCCGGCTGTTCAAGGACGAGGTCAGGCTGATCGGCGCCGAGCTGGGCCTGCCGCCGGAGATCGTCTGGCGGCAGCCGTTCCCGGGGCCGGGGCTCGGCATCAGGATCATCGGCGAGATTACCCCCGAACGGCTCCGGGTGCTGCGGGCCGCGGACGCGATCGCCCGCGCGGAGTTGTCCGCCGCGGGGCTAGACCGCGACATCTGGCAGTGCCCCGTGGTGCTGCTGGCCGACGTCAGGTCGGTCGGGGTGCAAGGCGACGGGCGCAGCTACGGTCATCCCGTGGTGCTGCGCCCGGTGGCCAGCGAGGACGCGATGACAGCCGACTGGGCCCGGCTGCCCGACGCGGTCCTCGCCCGAATATCGACCCGGATCACCAACGAGGTCCCAGAGGTGAACCGGGTCGTGCTCGACGTGACCAGCAAGCCGCCGGCCACGATTGAATGGGAATAGCTACAGCGGTTCCTCGACCGACTCGGCGCTGCCGTACAGCTCGATGGCGTGCCATGCCTGCGGCCGATGCGGGAACGAGTCGGGACCGCTGTACCTCGCGTAGATGCCGGCGGTGGTGAATTCCACGCACTCCCCGAGCGGCACGTCGATCTCGGGCAGGAAGAAGCCGAACGTCTCGCCGCCGGTGTCGATGCTCTTGCGCAACGGGACCGAGACCAGCTCGCCGAGCGCGGTCTGGTCCGTGGTGATGTCGGCGGGCTTGAAGTCGTCGGTGTAGCCGTCGTCGTCGTAGCCGAGAGCGGTCAGCGCCGGATTGCGGCCGGCATCGTAGGTGACCGTGAGCTCGCGGTGCCTCAGCACGAAGTGGTTCGCCATGTGTAATCCCCCGTATTCGCGGCGCTTTGCGCCCGCTATGGCTGGTTCCTACCTACCCAGAGCGAGCGGGGAGACAAGTTGATACATACGCGGAAAGTAATTCTCCCGCTACAATTGGTGATCAAGATGCCTGAGAGTTACGATTCGAACACAAGCGGCTACCGTGGCCGCCGTTACAAAGGGAGGGCTCCCGCTATGCATCGACGTTCTGCCCGGCTGCTGTCCGTCGCCTTAATGGCCTGCCTGCCGGCGCTGGGCCTGGTCATGGGCTTCGGCCCGGCCGTGGGCGCTAGCACCGGCGGCGCGCACCCGTCCCAGACTGCCCGCGCCGCCGCGACCGCCCGCGCCGCGCTCAAGCGCCTGATGGTCGGCCAGCACGGCACCGACCACCGGGTTCCGGGGCATCACCCGCGGATCAAGGGCCTGTCGCAGGTGCAGAGCACCAACTGGTCAGGTTACGCCGACACCGGCGCGACGTTCAGCACGGTCACCGGGCACTGGAGCGAGCCTTCGGTCAGCTGCAGCTCGCAGACCTCGCTCGCGGCCTTCTGGGTCGGAATCGACGGCTACAGCAGCAGTTCGGTGGAACAGGACGGCACGCTGGCCGAGTGCTACCGGGGGTCCGCTTACTACTACACGTGGTGGGAGATGTACCCCAGCAACGCGATCCAGGTGGTGGGCTCGACCCTGAGGCCGGGCGACGGCATTACTGCCTCGGTGATCAGGAGCGGCGGCAGCTACACGCTCAAGGTCACCGATTCCTCCCGCTCCGGCGACAGCTTCACCACGACCCAGAGCTGCTCGAGCTGCGCCAACTCCAGCGCCGAGTGGATCGCGGAGGCGCCGAGCAGCTCGAACGGGGTGGAGCCGCTCGCTCACTTCAGCACCTGGACAGAGTCGGGCGCGACCGTCAACTCCGGCGTGATCTCGTCGTTCACCGACGACGAGATCACCATGGTCGATTCGGCCGGCCGGGTGAAGGCCCAGCCCGGACCGCTGAACGGCAGCGGCAACGGGTTCAGCGTGACCTGGGAGCGCAGCTCCTGAACACCGCCGCCAGGCCCCGCTCCGAGCGCGATCCCGGCGGATCTGCCGGGATCGCGCCCGTCGCTCGTCCGGTCAGTCGTTGCCCTGGCCGTTCCCGCCGCCATCGCCGCCGCCGTGACCGTGTCCATGCCCGTGGCCCTGGCCACCGCCGTGACCGGGCGGCGAGAGAGCGGCTGTCACGGTCACGCTGCTTCCCGCGGGGACCTGGCCGCTCGGCCGCACGAACACCACCGTGCCAGGCGGCCGGCTGCCTGTGCGGGTGAACTCCACCCGGGCCCGCAGGCCGAGCCGCCGTAGCCGCTGCGTCACCACGCGGACCGGCTGCCCGATGAGGACGCCCGGGTTCACCTGCACCGTCCGGGTCGCGGGGCTCGTCGCGGGCCCGGTGTGCGGGGTCGAGCTCGCTGGCGCCGCCGCCGGGTGCCCGGGCGCGGACGTCCCGCCGGACAGCCCAGCCAGCGCCCACCCGGCCAGGGCGAGGACCGCCAAGGCCGCGACCGCGAAGACGATCACGCGCCCGCGGCGGCCCCCGTCTCGTTGCATCAGCCGGTGCCGCGCCGGGCGGGCTGGGTCCGGCGTCTCGATCTCGCGCAGCGTCGCCTGCGGTCCGGCCAGCGTGTCAGCTTGCGCATCGGCCGCCGAAGCCGGCGGGGAGGCCGGCCAGGCGTCCGCCTCAGCGGCCGGCGGGGTAGGCCGGGCGCTGGCGTTGGCGGAGGGCGGCGCCGGCCAGGCGTCCGTTCTGACGACTGGTGACTCGGGCCGGGCGGACGGTGCAGCAGGCCGGGCGTCGGCTCCGGCGGGCCGCTCGCCCGGTCCCGCGGGCGGTGCGCCGGCCCCGGCGCTTGTCTCAACGAAGGGTGGAGCCGGCCAGAAAGGCGGCCCGGCGGACGGGGAGGTGGCTCCGGCGGACGGGACCCCGGTCAGGGCGTCTCGCACCCGCACCGCCCGCGTCACGACCTCCCCGGCACTGGCCGGCCGTGCGGCCGGATCCTTCGCGGTGAGCTCGGCCACCAGCGCGGCCGCTTCCGCGGGCACCGCGGCCGGGAGCGGAGGCAGCGGCCTCATCTGGTGGGAGAGCACAACCTCCATTGCCGTCCCGGTAAAAGGCAGCGCTCCGGCCAGGCACTCGTAGGCCACGATGCCGAGTGAGTACAAGTCGCTGGCCGGGGTGGCCCCGGCGCCCGTGAGCCGCTCGGGTGCCACGTAGGCCGGGGTGCCGACGATCATCCCGGTCCGCGTGATCGGCGCCGACCCGGCCGCGTACGCGATCCCGAAGTCAGTGATCTTTACCTGATCCGGCGGCGCCAGCAGCAGGTTGCCCGGCTTGATGTCCCGGTGCACCAGGCCCGCGGCGTGCGCGGCGGCCAGGCCGTCGGCGGCCTGGGCGACCACATCCATGACGTGGGCCGGTTGCATCGGCCCGTTGGCCAGCAACTGCGTCAGCGGCGGCCCGTCCACCAGTTCCATCACCAGGAACGGCGGGTGCGTCGCGTCGGCCTCGCCGTAGTCGTGGATCCGCGCGACGCGCGGGTGCGACAGCGACCCGGCGTGCCGGGCCTCGGCCCGGAACCGGGCCAGTGTCTCCGGATGCTGGACGTACTCGGCCCGCAGCAGCTTGACCGCGACCGGGCGGCTCAGCAGCAGGTCTGTGGCCCGCCACACCTCTCCGACGCCGCCCGCGGCGATCCGGCCATCAAGCCGGTACCGCTCCGCAAGCGTATAAAGGGGGCGGGTAATAGACATGGCAGCCAGACCCTACCCGCGCGGGCGGTCCGCATCCATCGGGTCCCGGATCCCGGGGTGCTCGGACTGCAGGAGCCGGCGGGTCTCGGCCATAGCGTCCCAGATGTCGGCGAACCGGGTATAGATCGGGGCCGGCCCGTACCGCACTCGGTCCGGCGCCCGGTAGTCGGTGATCACCCCGCGCGCGGCGAGCGCCCGGCAGAGCTGTCGCGCCCGCGGGTGGTGCACGGTCACGTGCGAGCCCCGGCGCGCCGGATCACGCGGCGAGGCGAGCGAGCAGCCGAATGGCACCAGCCACTCGTCGGCCAGGCAGATCAGGTACTCGGTGAGCTGGATCCCCTTGTCCCGCAGTCGGCCGATCCCGGCCTCAGCCAGCAGCCGGGCCCCCTCTTGCACCGCGACGACGCCGGCCACCGGGGGGGTCCCCGTGGTGAAGCGCTCGATGCCGGGCACCGGGTCGTAGTCGGCTCCCATCTCGAACAGGTTCCGCTGGCCCATCCAGCCCCAGATCGGCTGGCGCAGGCGATCCTGCAGATCCCGGCGGACGTACAAGAACGCGGGCGCGCCGGGCCCGGCGTTGAGGTACTTGTAGGTGCACCCGACGGCGAGATCTGCCCGGCTCGCGTCCAGTTGCACCGGCACCGAGCCGACCGAGTGGCATAGGTCCCACAGCATGAGCGCGCCGGACTCGTGCACGAGGTCGGTGATCCTGGCCATGTCCACCATCGCCGCGCTCCGGTAGGCGACGTGCGACAGGCTGACCACCGCGGTGCCGCAGTCCACGGCGGCCCGCAGCGTCGCCTCGTCCAGCCCGGAGTCCATATCGGTGTGGATCATCCGCAGCTCGCAGTCGCGCTGCGCGGCGATCGCCTGGAAGACGTAGCGGTCGGTGGGGAAGTTGTCATCGTCGGTGACGATCACCCGGCGGCCGGGCCGCGCATCAAGCGCGGCACAGGCCAGCTTGTACAGGTTCACCGTGGTCGAATCGCTGACCGCCACCTGGCCGGGGGCAGCGCCCAGCAGGTGCTCGCCGAGCAGGTCACCGACCCGGGCCGGCAGCCCCATCCAGTGATCCCAGGAGCCGATCAGCCCGGCGCCCCACTCCTCGCGGACCACCTGGGCGAGGCGTTCGGCGGTGGCCAGCGGCAGCCGGCCCAGTGAGTTGCCGTCCAGGTAGATCAGCTCGCGACCGTCGCGCTGGTCGCGGGCGAACCTGTCGCGGAACGCGGCAAGCGGATCCTGGGCATCAAGCTCGGCCGCTCGCGTCCGGGAGTCGGTCACGGCGGGTCCCTGGACACGGCCTAGGCCGGCATCAGCATCGACGCCGCTCCCCGGCTGGTGACGAGGCTCACGACGAGGATGCGCGCCGCCGGCCGCGCAGCCTTATCCGCGTGCCCACCCAGATCAGCAGGACGGTGGCGGCCGCGACGGGCAGCGCGCGTTTGAGTATGGGCCCGGCGGCCACATCGAACAGGTTGAGCGCGTCGTCCTCCGGCTCGTCCCGCCGCAGGCCGGCATCCTCGTCGCCCGTCCACGCCGCCGGGCGCGAGCCATCCCAGGCCGCGCTGCCCGCGGTCGCGCCGTTCGCGGTTGCACTGTTCGCGGTTGCACTGTTCGTGGTCGCGCCGTTCGCGGTCGCACTGTCGGCGGCCGCACCGGCGACGGGGGGGCTGGCGGCCATGGCGCTGGCAGCCATAGCGCCGGCGGCCGGCGCAACCGCCTCCTGCCCGGCTCCGGGTTGCTCCGCGCGGCCGGCCTCCACCCGCCCGGCCAGCGAGAGGCCCAGGTCGCCCAGCCGCTGCTCGATCTCGCCCACCGACTTCTGGCCCAGGTTCCTGATCGACAACAGCTCGCCCTCGCTGCGAGAGACGAGTTGACCCACGGTGTCTATGCCCTCACCCTTGAGGCCGTTGACGGAGCGAGCCGGCAGGTTCAGCTCCTGAATCGGGATCGCCATCCGGCTGTCCGGCACCTGCCGGTCGGAAGCGGCCGCCTCCGGCTGGCCGGCACCCGCCAGCTGCCCGGCCAGGTTGGCCGAGAACTTCTCGATGATCTTGGCGCTGACCTCGGCCATCACCCCGCGACCGAATTGCGCGGGGCGGCCGGTGACGTTCAGCGTGGTGTGTACGCTGACCCGGGTCTGGCCGTTGTCCTCGTTCAGCCTGGCCAGCACGACAGCCGAGGCGGTACCAGCGCCCCTGGTCTCCTTGCCGGCGGCCTCGATCTTGAGCGAATGCGCCGCTTCGTCCCGTTCGGTGAAGGTCGCCTTGCCGGTGTAGGTCAGTGCGATCGGACCGACCTTCACCTTGATCTTGCCGCTGACCTCGTCGCCATCCACCGACTCAACCGTGGCACCCGGCATGCAGGGGGCCACGCGCTGCACGTCGAGCAGCACATCCCAGGCCTGATCGGGGGGAACGGGAACCTCGAACGAGTGCTCGAGCTCAATGCTCATCGGTTCGTACTCTTTCCGGTGCGTGGCGGCTCATCCGGCGTGAGCGTGCCTTCCGCAGATTATCCGCCTTTCCCCGGCCGGGCGTACGGCAGTGTCACACTCCGGCGGCGTGGGCCAGCGCCCGGCCGGTCAGCACCCGGGCCAGTTGCTGCCGGTAGTCCGGCCTGGCGTTCAGGTCCGACGGCGGGCTGGTGCCGTCTGCTGCGCGCTCGGCGGCCTGACGCAGCGCACCCCGGTCGGCCGCCGCGCCGGCCACGGCCTGCTCGGCGGCGCTGGCGCGCAGCGGGGTAGCACCCATGTTGGTCAGCCCGATCCTGGCCTCCGCGACCTGGCCGTCCGCCCGGCGGGCCACCGCGGCGACCCCGACTATCGCCCACGACTGCGCGGTGGCTTGGAATTTCTCGTACCGGTAACCCCAGCCGGGACCGAGCTTGGGCACCCGGATGCCGGTCACGATCTCGTCGCTTTCCAGCGCCGGAGTCAGGTAGTCGACGAAGAAGTCAGCGGCGGCGATCTCACGCTCTCCGTGGCGCCCCAGGACGATCACTGTCGCGTCGAGCACCAGCGACACGGCCGGCAGGTCACCGGCCGGGTCGGCGTGCGAAAGCGCTCCGCCGATCGTGGCGCGGTGCCTGACCGCCGGGTCGGCGATCACGCCAGCCGCCTGCGCGAGCAGCCCGCAGTGCTCCCTGATCAGCCGATCCCTGGTCACCTGGTAAAGCGTGGTGAGCGCGCCGATGAGCACCGAGTCGCCTTGGTCGTGCACGCCGCGCAGCTCGTAAAGGCCGCCCAGGTCGACCAGCAGTTCCGGGTAGGCGAGGCGGAGCCGCAGCAGTGGCATCAGGCTCTGGCCGCCGGCGATCACCTTGGCGTCGTCGCCCGCCTGGGCGAGCGTCCGCACCGCCTCGTCCGGCGACTGCGGCTTGACGTAGTCGAACGTGGCCGGGATCATCGCACTTCTCCCTCGCCGCTGGCGGCAGGGCTGCCGCTGTTCGGCGGCGTCTTGGTGATGCCGCTCCTGGTGTCACCATCGGCACCCGTACCGCTGCTGGCGTCGCCGGTCTCCGCGGGGGCGTCCCCCCGGGCGGCCTGGATGGCCCGCCAGACCCGTTGTGGCGTGCAGGGCATAGTGATGTCGCGCACGCCCATCGGGCGCAGCGCGTCGATGATGCCGTTGACCACCGCAGGCGTGGCGGCGATCGTGCCCGCCTCGCCGATGCCCTTGACCCCCAGCGGGTTGCTGGTGGCGGGCGTCTGCGTGTAGTCGGTATCGAATGACGGTAGGTCCACCGACGACGGCACCAGGTAGTCGGCCATCGTGGTGGTCAGCAGGTTGCCCTCGTCGTCGTAGACCGCCTCCTCGAACAGCGCCTGCCCGATGCCCTGGGCGACGCCGCCGTGCACCTGGCCCTCCAGGATCAGCGGGTTGACCACGACTCCGGCATCATCCACCGCTACGTACGAGCGGATGGTTACGTGGCCGGTCTCGGTGTCCACCTCGGTCGCGCACAGGTGCGTGCCGTGCGGGAACGAGAAGTTCTCCGGGTCGAAGGTGGCATCGGCGTCCAGTGAGGGCTCCACGCCGTACGGCAGGTCGTGCGCGTGGAACGCGGCGAACGCGATCTCCTGGATGGTCTTCGACGCGCCGGACCCGCCGCGGGCCTGGAAGGTCCCGCCGGAGAACTCGATGTCCTCCAGCGGCGCCTCCAGCATCGCCGACGCGATCACCTTGGCCTTCTCGATCACCTTGTCGCAGGCGCGGTGGACGGCGACGCCGCCGACCGACAGCGAGCGTGAACCGTAGGTGTCCATGCCCTTGGGCGAGGCCATGGTGTCGCCGTGCAGGATCCGGACGTCCTCGAACGGCACGCCGAGCGCGTCCGCGACGATCTGGCTCCACGCGGTCTCGTGCCCCTGGCCGTGCGGGCTCGTCCCGGTGACCACCTCGACCTTGCCGGTGGCCAGCATCCGGACCGTGGCGTGCTCCCAGCCGCCCGCCGCGTACCTGAGTGAGCCCAGGACCCGGGACGGGGCCAGACCGCACATCTCCGTGTAGGTGGAGATGCCGATGCCGAGCTGGACCGGGTCTGCGTTGGCGCGGCGCCGTTCCTGCTCCTGGCGCAGCCCTTCGTAGCCGAACATCTCCAGCGCTCGCGCGGTGGCCGCCTCGTAGTTGCCGGAGTCGTAGGTGAGGCCGGCCGAGGTGGTGTAGGGGAACTCGTCGTGGGTGATCCAGTTGCGCTGACGCAGTTCCATCGGGTCCATGCCGAGTTCCGCGGCGAGCTCGTCCATGGTCCGCTCGATGGCGAACGTGGCCTCCGGACGGCCGGCACCGCGGTAGGCGTCGGTGGGCACCTGCGTGGTGAACACGCCGGTGCAGTGGAACGAGTAGGCGTCCATCTTGTAGATGCCGCCGTACATGAACGCGCCGAGCAGCGGGACGCCGGGCGTGACGATCATCAAGTAGGCGCCCATGCTGGCCAGCAGGTCCACCGACACGCCGCGCAGCTTCCCGTCGCGGTCGGCGGCGATCCTGACCCGCTGCCACTGGTCCCGGCCGTGGTGCCCGGCTAGGTTGCCCTCGCTGCGGGACTCGGCCCACTTCACCGGCTTGTGCAGCTTGCGGGCGGCCAGCAGGGTGAGCGCCTCCTCGGCGATGACCTGCAGCTTGGAGCCGAACCCGCCGCCCACATCGGGCGCGATGACCCGCAGTTCATGCTCCGGGATCCCGGTTTCCAACGCGAGCATGGTCCGCACGATGTGCGGTACCTGGGTGGCCGACCAGAGGGTGAACTCGTTTCCAGACGGCGCGCACACCACGGCCCTGGGCTCCATCGGTGTCGGGATCATCCGCTGGTGCCGGTAGTTGCGCTCGATCACCACCGGGGCGTCGCGGAACGCCGCGTCCACGTCGCCGTTCACCAGCGACCACTCGTAGCACTTGTTGCCGGCCTCATGTACCTTGGGCGCGTCGTCGGCCAGCGCGGTGCGCAGGTCGAGCACGGCAGGCAGCGGATCGTAATCCACGTCGATGGCCGCCGCCGCGTCCGCCGCCTCGTAGCGGTTCCGTGCGATCACGCAGGCCACCGCCTCGCCGACGTACCGGACCTGCTCAGTGGCCATCGGCGGGTGGTCCGGGACCACGGTGTCCTCGGTGACCGGCCAGGCGCACGGCAGGCTGCCCTGCTCGCCGGCGAAGTCCGCGCCGGAGAAGGCGGCCACCACCCCGGGCATGGACCGGGCGGCGGACAGATCCACCCGGGTGATCCGCGCGTGCGCGTGCGGGCTGCGGGCGAAGGCCATGTGCAGCATGCCGGGCAGCTGGATGTTGTCGGTCCAGTTCGTCTGGCCGGTGACCAGCCGCGCGTCTTCCTTGCGGACGCGGGCCCTGCCGATCTCGGCCGCGGCCTGAACTTGGGTGTCGGTGCTCATGAGGTCGCTCCCGCCTGGGTGGCCGGGGAAGACTGCACGGCCTGAGATGACTGCGCGGCGCGGCGCACTGCACGCACGATGTTCTGGTAGCCGGTGCAGCGGCACAGGTTGCCTTCGAGCCCGTCACGAATCTCCTGCTCGCTCGGGTCCGCGTTCTCCCTGAGCAGGTCGGCCGCGGCCATGATCATCCCGGGGGTGCAATACCCGCACTGCAGCGCGTGCTCTTCCCGGAACGCGGTCTGCAGCGGGTGCCATTCGCCATTCGCGATCCCCTCGATCGTGGTGATCTCGGACCCATCGGCCTGGACCGCGAGGACGGAGCAGCTTTTTACCGACATTCCGTCCATATGCACGGTGCATGCACCGCAGTTGGTCGTATCGCAGCCGATAGGTGTACCGGTCTTTCCCACCACGTCGCGCAGGTAGTGGACCAGCAGCAGGCGTGGCTCGACGTCGTCGGTGTAGCTGACTCCGTCGATCTTGACACTTATCCGGGTCATGCACGGCCTCCTCGCCAGACGGCTGTTGCGCCTGGTGCAAACCTAGGACGCCCGGCCGGGTCCGCACCAGTCCTTTCGCTGGCCTAACGAGGCGTTTATCGATGTCAATTCGAGTCGTTTCACTGTGACTAGCTAAGTAGTTTCAGTGTGACTACTGAAAAAGGGGGGGACTGGATATCCGGTCACCGGGCAGTCGGGGTCGTTCGGGTCAATCTGAGGGCGGGTGCTTATCCGGTTTCCATGACCTGGAATGCCTCAGCCAGCCTGCCCTCGGGCCAGCCGGCCTGCTCGGCGTTACGGGCCAGCCAGCCGCGCAGGAAGTCCTCGAGCCCTTCCATCTGCCCGGTCTGGCTATGGTGCGCCCGCAGCGCCGCGATCTTGCGCCCGAACGTGTCGGTGACGTCGACGTAGTGGTTGGGCGTGAGCCCGGCGGCCATCCAGACCTCGCGGACGGTCCAGGGCTTCAGCCCCTCGTCGGCCAGCAGTTCGGGGAACGCGAACGGATTGCGCGCGTCGGGGTAGACGGCATCCAGCGCGGCCGACCCGACCGCGCGGTGATCGGGATGGCTGGGCGGCATCCGGACGTAGTTCCGCTCGGGCGTCGGGCAGAGCACCCGGTCCGGCCGGACCTGCCTGATCACCCGGGCCAGATCCCGGCGTAGGCCGAGGGTGGCTTCTACCCGTCCGTCGGGGTAGCCCAGGAAGCGCAGATCGGATACGCCCACGCACTTGGCCGCCGCGGTCTGCTCGGCCCTGCGGATGGCGGGGATTTCGCTGCGCGGGACCGATTCGTCGTGGCCACCGGCGTCGCCGTCGGTGGCCACGCAGTAGGTGACCTCGATGCCCGCGTCGGTCCACCGCGCCACGGTGCCGGCCGCGGAGAAGTCCACGTCGTCGGGATGGGCGACGATGACCAGGATGCGCTCGATCTCAGTGTCTTCCAGCACCCTCAAATCCTATGAGACGGCGGTGCGAAGCCCTCGTCCCGACGTCCCCTTCTGGTCTGTGCCCGATCTGGCGCGGTCGCCAGGACCCCGGTTCTCAAGCGATGGCGCCTGGCGTCGGGGGCGCAGTTGCGTCTTCTATCTGGTAAGTCCGGCTGCGGATCTGAGATGCCTGCCGGCCACCAGCGCGTAATCATAATCCACGAAATGCAATTCACCTGGCACAATGGCGTGACCAATTCCGCAGCCATCATGAACCCTTTTCCAGGCTGAACATATCGAGCGCCTCCAGGCCCGGTCCACCAGCAGACGCCGATACGCAGGTGCGGCAGCCGGGGATGCCGCGGCCTCGCTCAGCCGAAGCGGCCGTGCACGTAGTCCGCGGTACGCGGGTCGACCGGGGCCTCGAACATCCGCTCGGTCGGGCCCGATTCCACGATGTGGCCGGGGGTTCCCTCGGCGGCGAGGAAGAACGCGCAGTCCTGGGACACCCGCTGCGCCTGCTGCATATTGTGCGTGACGATCACGATCGTCACCTGGTTCTGGATCTCGGCGATGGTTTCCTCGATGCGCCGGGTGGAGGTCGGGTCCAGCGCCGAG
>DASXLW010000085.1:0-72453 GCA_036496025.1 Streptosporangiaceae bacterium | reverse complement strand
TTCATGCCCGCAACCGGAAGCAGACCAGCGAGCAGCAATCGAACGAGGAACACCACCTGCTCATCTGGCCTACCCTCCGTCCGGCCCCGCCCCGGTTGCTGACCCCCATGGACATCTATGGCCAGGTCTTCAGCGGCGATCAGCCACCCGAGGAACCCGCACCAGATTCGCTTGACCTGGCCGCGGCAGCAGCGGTCAAGCGGCTCGCAGCCCTGGTCTCCCAGCCAGACCCGCCGCAACTGTCGGGAGAGGTGACGGTGGTCCGTGCCGAGACAATCGCGCCCGCCACCCCCCGGAGGGTTTGGAACCAGATAGCGAACCCATGGGGCTGGGTCGGGCTGGGCGGCGGCACAGATCCTGCCAATTTCGACATCTACCTGCACGACGAGCCCGGGTTGAAGGTGGTAGGTCGGTTCATCATCGACCATCCCTTTACGCATCTAGCTTTCACCTGGTCCTGGGCCAGCACCGACTCGACCGAGACCGGCGTGGCTGAGCCCTACATGATAGAAATCGACCAGATCACGGGCGAGGCAAGGCCCGTTATCAGAACCGTCCGATCAGCCAAGGCGGTTTCTTCCTCGACGTTGCCGCCCGAACCGACCACCGTTGACATCCACCTGCACCGGCATGGCCAGGGAGCAACAACAGTGCAACTCGACCACCGCAACCTGCCCGCCGAACTCGCAGAAACCGTACAGCCATTCTGGGAACGGGCCCTGCGCGAACTCCACAACCGGCTCAGCCAGGCACCGTTCCACGGATACCCCTGGGATCGATAACCCCCACCTCGGATCCAGACCGCTACGCGACAGATAGACGGGCAGCATCAGCCACGCAGGCAGCGCGCATACCCGTCGGCGCGGCCTCACGCGCTGGGCGGCGGCAAGGCCGTCATTGCGCCAGGGATGCCGGGGCGACCTCGCGCGAACCCGAGCGGGCTTTTGACGACCAGGTAGCGCGGTCGTGCCTCAGCCGTGGTCGTGGCTCAGATCGACGATGCAGAACCGGTTGCCGTCGGGATCGGCCAGTACGACGAAGTCCGGGTCATCGGGATAGCGATCCCAGTCCACCCGTTCGGCGCCCAGCGAGATCAGGCGCGCCGCCTCCGACTCCTGCTCGGCCACGTCGGCCACGTGCAGATCCAGGTGCAGCCGGGGGTAGTCCTCCGGGGGCGTCTGGCTGCGCTGCAGCGCGATCGCGGTACCTGATCCGCCGGGCGGGACGAGCACCGTGGCCCAGCCGCCGAACCCGTCCTCACGCAGCTTGTAGCCCAGCGCCGCGGACCAGAACCCCGCGGCCCGCGGCACGTCGGTGACGCCCAGCACCACCACGCCAAACGACAACATCGTCGATCAGCCGCGCTAGCTCGGCCGCGGGGGCAGCTGGCGGGTCTTCTCGTACTCGGCGATCTCCGCCAGCCGCCGGACATGCCGGGGCTCGCCGGAGAACGGTGTCTCCACGAACACCTTGGCGAAGCCGACCGCGTCGGCCACCGGGTACATCCGGGCGCCCAGGCTGAGCACGTTCGCGTTGTTGTGCAGCCTGGCCAGCTGCGCGGTCTCGTCGGTCCAGGCCACCGCCGCGCGGACGCCGGAGATCTTGTTCGCGGCGATCTGCTCGCCATTGCCGGATCCGCCGATGATGATGCCGAGACTGCCCGGGTCCGTGATGACCCCGTGCGCGGCGGCCATCACGTACGGGGGGTAGTCGTCGTCGTGGTTATAGGCGGGCGGCCCGCAGTCGACCGGTTCATGCCCGGCGCTGGTCAGCCACTCGATCAGGGCGGCCTTCAGCTCGAACCCCGCGTGATCAGATCCCAGATAGACGCGCACGGCTGCCAGTCTGTCAGAACTGCAGGGACTTAACCTCCAGGAACTCCTCCATCCCGTGCACGCCGAGCTCGCGTCCGTATCCGGACTGGCCGAATCCGCCGAACGGGGCCACAGGATTGAACGCGCCGCCGTTGATCTCGACCTGCCCGGCCCGCAGCCGGCGGCCCACCGCCGCGGCCCGGTCCGGGTCGGCAGACCAGACCGCAGCCGCCAGGCCGTACCGGGTGCCGTTGGCGATCTCGACGGCCTCGTCCTCGCTGCCGTAGCCGATGACCGCCAGCACCGGGCCGAAGATCTCCTCCTGGGCGATCGTCATATCGGGCCTGACCTCGCTGAACACCGTGGGCTGCACGTAGTATCCGCTGGGCGTGCCCTCCGGAGGCTCGGCGCCGCCAGCGGCCAGGGTGGCTCCCTCGGCGACGCCGCGCTCGATGAAGCCCCTCACCCGGTCGCGCTGGGCGGCCGAGACGAGCGGGCCGAGCCGCGTTCCCTCGGCCATCGGGTCGCCGACGGTGTAGCGCCCTGCGGCCTTGACCGCCAGCGCGACGGCTTCGTCGTACTCATCGGCGGGAACCAGCATGCGGGTGAGTGCGGTACAGGTCTGGCCGGAGTTGATGAAGGCCTTGGCCACGCCGACCTTGACCGCGGTACCCAGGTCCGCATCGGGAAGGATCACGTTGGCGGACTTGCCGCCGAGCTCGAGGGTCACCCGCTTGACGGTCTGCGACGCGAGCTCCGCGACCCGCTTGCCCGCCCGGGCCGAGCCGGTGAACGACACCGCGTCGATGCCCGGGTGGCCGGCGATCGCCTCCCCGACCACCGGACCGGTGCCGCTCACCAGGTTGAACACCCCCGGCGGCAGGTTGATCTCGTGGAATATCGCGGCCAGCTCGTAAGCGGCCAGCGGCGCGACCTCGCTCGGCTTCAGCACCGCCGTGCAGCCGGCCGCGAGCGCCGCGGCGACCTTGGCCACGATCTGGTGCAGCGGGTAGTTCCACGGCGTGATCATCCCGGCCACGCCGACCGGCTCGCGCACGACCAGGGAGTTGCCTGACCGCTCGCCGCCGAAGTCGTAGTAGCCGAGTAGCTCCGCATAGCTGGCGAGCACGGCAATCGGCAGGTCGACCTGCACCTTCCGGGCGAAGGGCAGCGGCGCGCCCATGTCCGCCGCGATGGTGGCGGCGATGTCGTCCGCCCGGTCGGCCAGCAGCCCGCGCGCACCGTCGAGGAACCCGGCCCGCTCGGCCGCCGGCGTGGCCGCCCAGCCTCCGAACGCCTTCCTGGCCGCGGCGACCGCCGCATCGACGTCGGCCGGGTCCCCCGCCGGGACCTGGTCGATGACCTGCTCCGTGGCCGGGTTGACGACGTCGACGGCGGCGCGGCCGGCAGACGGGGTCCAGGCCCCGCCGACATAGTTGTCACGCATGACGCAATCCTCGCGCACGTGGCGGCCAGCGGCGAACCGGGGCGCCGAACGCCAGCCGGCGGTGACCGGGTCAGTCGAAGATCGGGTCCCGGTAGCGGCTGCGCTTCAGCTCGAAGAAGCCGTCGGTCTGCGCGATCAGCCGCACCCCGTCCCAGAGCTTGCCCGCGTCCTCGCCGCGCGGGATCGGGGACACCACGGGGCCGAAGATCGAGGTGCCCTCCACCGTGATGATGGGCGTGCCGACCTCGTAGCCGACCCGCTCGATGCCTTCGGAGTGCGAGGCGCGGACCGCCTCGTCGTACTCGGTGGAGTCCATGGCGTCAGCCAGCTCGGCCGGCAGTCCCGCCTCGGCCAGCGCGGCCTCGATCGTCTCCCGCTCCCTCGGCAGCTGCTCGTTGTGGAAGCGCGTGCCGATGGCGGTGTACAGCGGTCCGAGCACCTCGGGGCCGTACTTGGCCTCCGCGGCGACGCACACCCGGACCGGGCCCCAGGCCTTGGCCAGTCCCTCCCGGTACTTCTCCGGCAGGTCTTCCTTGTCCTCGTTGAGCACCGCCAGGCTCATCACGTGCCAGCGCGGCTCGAGCGGCCGGACCTTCTCGGCCTCCAGCAGCCATCGCGAGGTAATCCACGCCCACGGGCAGGCCGGGTCGAACCAGAAATCGACGACAGTGCGCTCCTGCTCGGCCATGCTCACTCCTTTTCGTCGGGGGTACACAGCCGACAACCAGCGCCCCCCGCCCACGCATTCCGCTGCCGGCGTGACAGGATGCCGGGACGGCCTGACCACGCGATGCCGGGCCTACCCTGGGCACACGATGCCGGGACTGTGAGCACACGAAGGGGAGATCACGTGGCAGGGAACCTTACCCGCGAGGAGGCACGCCACCGGGCCGCGCTGCTCGACGTGGAGTCGTACGCGGTCGAGCTGGACCTGACCGGCCTCTCCGGCGGCGCGCTCACCTTCGGCTCGGTCACCGTGGTCAGATTCCGCTGCTCGAGCCCGGGAGCCGCGACCTTCGCCGACCTGAGCGCCCCGGCCGTCAGGGAGATCACCCTGAACGGGGCCCCGGTGGAGGGCGCCGCGTTCGACGGCGCCCGGATCCAGCTGACCGGCCTGGCCGCGGAGAACGAGCTGCGGGTGGCCGCCGAGTGCGCCTACTCGCGTCACGGCGAGGGCCTGCACCGGTTCACCGACCCCGCCGACGGCGGCGTCTACCTGTACTCCGACCTGGAGACGTTCGACGCGCACCAGGTCTACGCCTGCTTCGACCAGCCCGACCTCAAGGCAACGTTCGAGCTGGCCGTCCGCGCGCCGGCCGACTGGCAGGTGGTATCCAACATGGCCGCGGACACGACGGCTCAGCCCGGGTACTGGCACTTCCCGCCGACGCCGCCGGTGCCGACCTACATCACCGCGGTCGCGGCCGGCCCGTACCACGTGGTACGCAGCGAGCACGACGGCATCCCGCTCGCCATCTACTGCCGCGCATCGCTGGCCGGCTACCTGGACGCCGATGAGATCTTCGAGGTGACCAGGCAGGGTCTCGACTTCTTCCAGCAGGCGTTCGGCAGGCGGTACCCGTTCGAGAAGTACGACCAGCTCTTCGTGCCCGAATTCAAGGAAGGCGCGATGGAGAACGCCGGCGCCGTGACGTTCGTGGAAAGCTACATCTTCCGGTCCCGGGTCACCGACTTCGCCCGCGAGGCCCGGGCCGAGACCATCTTGCACGAGATGGCGCACATGTGGTTCGGCGACCTGGTCACCATGCGCTGGTGGGACGACCTGTGGCTGAACGAGTCGTTCGCCACCTGGGCGGGCACGCTGGCCCAGGCCGAAGCCACCCGGTGGTCATCGGCGTGGACCACGTTCGCGCAGCTGTACAAGGGCTGGGCGTACCGGCAGGATCAGCTGCCGTCCACGCACCCCATCGCGGCCGACATTCCCGACATCCACGCGGTCGAGGTGAACTTCGACGGCATCACCTACGCCAAGGGCGCGGCCGTGCTCAAGCAGCTGGTCGCCTACGTGGGCCGGGACAACTTCCTGGCCGCGCTGCGCCGCTACTTCGACGCTCACGCCTGGGGCAACGCCACGCTGCACGACCTGCTCGCGGCGCTCGAGGAAACCTCAGGCCGGGATCTGTCCGGGTGGTCGAAACAGTGGCTGGAGACCGCGGGCGTCAACACGCTGCGCCCCGATTACCAGACCGGCCCGGACGGCACGATCACGCGCTTCGCGGTCCGGCAGGAGGCGCCGGCCAGCCACCCGGCGTTGCGCACGCACCGGATCGCGGTCGGGCTGTACGACCGCACCGGATCGGGCCCCGGCTCGCTGGTCCGGCGGCGTCAGGTGGAGGCCGACGTGGCCGGCGAGCTGACCGAGGTGCCCGAGCTGGCCGGCGAGCGCCGGCCGGACCTGGTCCTGGTCAACGACGACGACCTCACCTACGCCAAGGTACGGCTGGACGACTACTCGCTGCGCACCCTTATCGACCGCATCGGCGATTTCGCCGACTCGCTACCCGCCGCGCTGTGCTGGGCGGCGGCCTGGGACATGTGCCGGGACGGCGAGATGGCCGCGCGCGATTATGTGCGGCTGGTGCTGTCCGGCGTCGCGTCCGTTCGGGATATATCGGTGGCGCAGACGCTGCTGCGGCAGGCCATCGCGGCGGTGCGCAGGTACGCGGATCCGGCCTGGCGGGAGACCGGGCTGAACCTGCTCGCCGACACGCTCCGCGGACTGCTGGACCAGGCCGAGCCCGGCTCGGACGCGCAGCTGGCCTACCTGCAGGCGCTCGCCCGCGCGGCCGTCGCGGGGCGGCATACGGACCTGCTGTGCGGGCTGCTGAACGGCTCGGTCGTGATCGACGGCGTGGCCGTGGACACCGACCTGCGGTGGTCGCTGCTGCAGCGGCTGGTGAGCCTCGGCCTGGCCGACCCTCGGGAGATCGACGCGGAACTGGCCGGCGACGTCACCGACGAGGGCGAGCGGCGCGCCGCGTCCTGCCGCGCGGCTATCCCGACGGCCGAGGCCAAGGAAGCCGCCTGGGAGGAGATAACCGGCGGCAAGCTGCCGAATGCGATGTTCAAGGCCGTGCTGAACGGCTTCATGAGCCCCGACCAGGATGCCCTGCTCGAGCCGTACGCCCGGCGCTACTTCGACGTGCTCGCCGGCGTGTGGCGGGACTGGAAGTCCGACATGGCGCAGTACTTCGCCAGCAACGCCTACCCGGTCACCGTGATCAGCGAGGAGGCGATCCGGGCCACCGACGACTACATCGACCGGACGAGCCCGCCGCCGGCGCTGCGCCGCCTGCTCATCGAGGACCGCGATGACGTCGCGCGGGCGCTGCGCTGCCAGGCCCGGGACCGCCAGGCCGGCCGGGACCAGCCGGATTCCTGACCGCGCGGGCTGCGCTGCCAGGCCCGGGACCGCCAGGCCGGGCGCGACCGCCAGGCGGGTTCCTGACCGCGCGGACGGTGGCCGCCACCAGGGGATCGGCGGCCAGATCCTCGGCCAGCACCGGCCGGCCGTCGGGACCGCCCAGCGGGATCCGCCAGTTCGGGTACTCGGTGCTGGTGCCCGGCAGGTTCTGCGGCCTGCGCTCCCCCACCGCCTCGGCCAGAGACACGCCGATCAGGGCGGCCGGGGTGCGGGCCAGGTAGCCGTACAGGCCGACGGTGAACTGGTCCGGGCTCACGGCTGAGCCCGCGGCGAGCAGGCCCTGCCCGGTCAGGGCGCTTCGCCAGGCCTCGACGGCGGCGGCCGCGTCGGCCCGTTCGGCATCCTCGGTCCGGCCGAGCAGGCCGAGACGGGCGCGCAGCGCCACGTGCTCGCCGGTGACGAAGCCGGCGGCGGGCGGCACGTCGTGGGTGCCGACGGTGGCCAGGCAGTCGCGGCGCCACGCGTCCGGCGGCAGCGGGGTGCCGTCGGCGCAGCGCTCGAACCAGAGCATCGAGGTGCCGAGCACACCGCGGTCGGCCAGGTAGCGGCGGATCCAGGGCTCGACGGTGCCAAGATCCTCGCCGACGGCGAGCGCCCCCGCCCGCGCCGCCCGGCTGGCCAGCACGCCGACCATCGCCCCCTGGTCGTAGCGGACGTAGGTGCCGCGGTCCGGGGTCATCCCGGCCGGCACCCACCACAGCCGGAGCAGGCCCATCACGTGATCGGCCCGGATCCCGCCGGCCTGGCTGAGGGTGGCGTCGATCAGCCCGGCCAGCGGCCGGTAGCCCTGGGCGGCCAGCCGGCCCGGGTGCCAGGGCGGCAGCGTCCAGTCCTGCCCGACCTGGTTGAACTCGTCCGGCGGTGCGCCCACGCTGACGCCCTGGACGATCACGTCCTGCCCGGCCCAGGCGTCCGCGCCGCCCGGATGCGCGCCGACCGCCAGGTCGTGAATGATCCCGGTGTCCATGCCGGCCGCGCGCGCGGTCCGCTGCGCGGCGGCGCGCTGCTCGCCTGCCAGCCATTGCAGCCAGGCGTGGAAGCTGGCCGCCCCGGCCAGCCTGGCCCGCTCCGCCGTGACCGCGGCGGACCGCGGATCGCGCAGCCTGGCCGGCCAGTTCCGCCAGTCAGGCCCGTGCACCTCGGCCAGCGCGCACCAGGTGGCCCAGTCGTCGAGCGCCCGGCCCTGGCGGGCGCGGAACCGCTCGAACTCGGCCCGTCGCGCCGGGTGCTCCGGCGCGGACCAGAGGATCTCGCACGCGGCCCGCTTGGCCGCCCACACGGCGTCCCTGTCGATCAGGTCCGCGGTGGCGTTGCGCGCGCGCAACGGCCCGGCCAGCGCGGCGATCTGCTCCTTCCCGGCCGCGCCGAGCCGGCCGTACTCGGGGATGTCCTCGATCCGCAGGTACAGCGGGCTGGTGAACCGCCTGCTCATCGGCAGGTACGGCGACGCGGTGACCGGCGGCTTCGGCTCGGCCGCGTGCAGCGGGCTGCAGAGCACGAAGCCGGCGCCCAGCCCGCGGCCGCTCCAGGCGGCCAGGTCGGCCAGATCCCGCAGGTCGCCGTGACCCCACGAGCCGCGTGAGCGCAGCGCGTAGAGCTGGACCGTGAAGCCCCAGGACCGGCCGGGCGGCCGCGGCGCGGACGGGGGCGCGGCTCCGGCACCGGGCTCCGGCATGATTCCGAACGGCCCGGGGGCGGGCGGGTCGGCATCGCCCAGTGCGTCGAGGATCGCCGCCAGCGTGTCCGAGCCGACCTCGACCTCGCGGCCGCGCCAGTCCCGGTAGGAGCCGGCCACGCCGCGCGCCTGCGCCTGGCGGACCAGATCCGCTCGCTGCATGCCGCTGGTTCCCGCGCTACGGCACGCGGCCGGGCGTCCCCGCCCCCGGCCTGACCGGCAGGATGATCAGCGGGTCGCTGCCCTTGACCTTCTTCGAGCAGGCCTGCGCGGTGAACCTGACGTAGAGCGCGGTGAACTGGTCGGGCGGGTAGATCTTCAGCCAGTGCGCGGTGACCAGACCGCAGGCCGACGGCGAGAAGTTGCCGGCGTCGACGACCCCGAGCCAGGCGTGCGCGGTGGCTCCGCTGGCCAGCGTGACGGTTTCCGGCCCGAACGTCGTCTGCCGCGACGCCGCGGCGCCGATCTGGCTGCCCTGCTGGCCGGTCACGAACGACACGCCGGGGAAGCCGTACATGTCGCAGCTATGACCGGAGGTGTTGGTGAAGTCCAGCGCCACGTAGTTGGTGCCCGCCGCCGCGCCGCCTCGCGTCTTGTTCACCGTGGCCCGCAGCGCGGAGGTCGGGCACTGGGTGGCTGGCATGCGCGGCTGCGTGTGGTTCGCCGGCTTGCCGGACGGCGAGTCGGCCGGGCTGGAGGGCGTGGCCGACGGACTGGACGGCGTGGCGGCCGGGCCGGCGGGCGTGGTCCGGCCCGATGCCGCGGAGGCGGAATGGCCGGCCTGCGATCCGCAGGCCGCCAGCAGCGCCGCCGCGAACGCGCCGCCGCAGGTGAGAGTGGCTGCGGTGACGGCCCGCCGGGCGATGGGTGAGCTGATGTTCATGAGCACGCTCCCGTAATCACCGAGGCGACCGATTCAAACTTCTATGACGCTGCTCGCCCGCCCGCGGTTGCAGCGCGTTCCCGCGGCCTCACCACCCGGGCGGGCGCCGGCCGTACCACGGCCGGGCCTCTTCCAGTTGCGCGGACAGCGAGATCAGCGTGCCCTCCGCGCCCATCCGGCCCGCGAGCATCACGCCGATCGGCAGGCCGGCCTCGGTCCAGTGCAGCGGCACGTTCACCGCCGGCTGTCCGGACACGTTGTAGATGGCCGCGTACGGGGCGAATCGCTCCTGCCGTTCGAAGTTCTCGGCGGGCTCGACCTGCTCGAAGTACCCCACGTCGGCCGGCGGGGCGGCCAGGGTCGGGGTGAGGATGACGTCGTAGGAATTCAGCGCGGGCAGCGCCGACCGCATGACGATCTGCAGGTAGGCCTGGGCGTAGAGCAGGTCGGGGACGGACACCGCCCGGCCCCGCTCGCGCAGGTACCTGGTCAGCGGGCGCAGCCGCTGCTCATCGGCCTCGGGCACCGGCGCCAGCGTGGCCATGGCGTACCAGAGCGTCTCGAACGCGGGCACCACCTCGGCACCGTAAGGCATGACCACGTCCTGTACGTCGTGCCCGAGGTCGGCCAGCAGCCGGCTCGCCTGCTCGTAGGCCGTGACGCAGTCCGGGTGTACGAAGCCGTCGCCCACCGGGTGCGTCAGCGTGCGGCCGATCCGCAGCCTGCCGGGTGCGCGCCTCGCGTAGCCCTGGAAACTCTCGCCCCGCGGCAACGGCGGCTGGGTGTACATGTCGCCGGGAAGGTTGCCGGTCATCACGTCGAGCAGCAGGGCCGCGTCGGCGACCGTGCGGGCCAGCGGGCCCTCGGTGGTCAGCCCCATCAGGTCCGGCATGAGCGGCGCGTTGGAGATCCGGCCGCGGGACGGCTTGATCCCGAACAAGCCGCACACGCTGGACGGGATCCTGATGGACCCGCCGCCGTCGTTGCCGTGCGCCGCGGGAGCGAGCCCGGCGGCCACGGCGGCCGCGGCGCCGCCGCTGGATCCGCCGGCCGACCGGCTGAGATCCCACGGAGTGCGGGCCGGAGGCCCGATCTCGGTCTCGGTGTAGCAAGGCAGCCCGAACTCCGGGCAGGCTGTCTTGCCGATGATGACCGCCCCGGCCGACCTGATCGCGACCGTCACGTGGTCGTCTTCGGTGGCGACGTTGTCCTCGAACACCACCGAGCCGAAGGTCTGGCGGACGCCGGCGACCATGTTCAGGTCTTTGATCGGGATCGGCACCCCGGTGAGCGGGGGCAGCCGACCCGGATCCGGCGCGGCCGCGACCGCCTTCTCCGCCGCGCGTGCCTGATCGCGCGCGAACTCGGCGGCGACGGTGAAGTACGCCCCCACCGTCACGTTCTTCTCCTCGATGCGGCTCAGGTAGTGATCGGTGACGGCGACCGGGGACAGCTCGCGGGCACGGACCGCGGCCGCAAGCTCGCTGGCGGAGAGATCATGAATCTGGGTCATGTTACCGAATGGTAGACCCCGGTAATCCGGTCCGGCGCGACCAGTCGGTATACCCTGCCCCGCAGGCAGTAATTCAGCATGAACAGCGACAATAGCGTGAACTCCGAGCTACTTGCGCTAAGTCCTAGATCAGTTACGCTGAGGTGGTGGACCCGAGCACTGGGCGTCGCGCCGACCAGGTGAGCGGGCACCAGGCAAGTGACCCAGGCTCGTCCGCCTCGCCGCGTGGCTTTGGCACGTCGTTCGACCCAGACCGGCGTACCTGGGGCCCGGCAGACCGCCGGCCGCAGGATAGGCACGATGACTCCCGCGCACCCGCGCGTTCCGCGGCGGCCGGGCGCGATGATCCCCGCTCGTCCGCGCGTTCGGAGGCGCCCGCGGACGCCGAGGCGCCCGAGCGCGCCGCAACCTCCGACGGTGCCGACGTCAGTCATACGCCGGACCCGGATTCGGGCTCGGTCCTCCCCCTGCAGCGCACCCGGATCAGGCACCTGGCGCGGGACGCGCGGATGCCGGTGTGGCGGCGCAGGCTGCTCATCGCCGTCGCGCTCGGCATCGTGGTCACGATCCTGGCCAACTGGCAGCTCGGCCTGACCGTGGCCGTGCTCGCCGGGATCTTCGACGCCATCATCCGGTCCCGCTCCGGCGCGGCCAGCAGCGCGCAGGGCCTGACCACGAGCGCGCAGCGGCGGACCAAGAAGGAGCTCGCCCGGCTGGAACGTTCCGGGTACCGGTCGCTGCACATCCGCTCCATCCCGGACACCGACGAGGTCATCGATCACCTCCTCATCGGCCCGACCGGCGTGTACGCGATCGACTCCGAGCAGTGGGACAAGCGGCTGCCGGTGCGCACGAAGAACGGCCGGCAGCTCTGGCACGGGCCGTTCAGCCAGAGGGACCGGCTCGAGCACGCGCGCTGGGAAGCCGCGCAGGCCAGTCGCCTGCTCACCGACGCGCTGGGCGAGCCGATCAGCGTCCGCCCGGCGATGGCCGTCTACGGCCCCGCGATCCCCTGGGGAGTCGCGACGATCAGGGACGTGGACGTGTTCAGCGGCGACCGGCTGCGCAAGTACCTGCGCAAGCACCCGGCGGGAGCCCGGGCGCCGCGGCTGAGCGCATCCGAGGTCGAGCGCATCTATACCGCCGCTGACCGGGTGCTGAGGCCCAAGCACTGACCCGGGCTCGGCCACCCCACCGTGCTCATCACCATTCCCGGCCGCCCGTTTGATATGCCCATATGGGAATGTATAGTGAGCGCCATGGCCCGCGCAGCGACCACCACGGACGTGTTCAACGCGGTGGCCGAGCCACGGCGGCGGCAGATCATCGACCTGCTCGGCGACGGGGAGCGGCCCGTCACCGACCTGGTGCGCCTGCTGGGGCTGGCGCAGCCGCAGGTGTCCAAGCACCTGCGGGTGCTGCGGGAGGTCGGCGCGGTGGACGCGCGCGACGACGGACGACGGCGGCTGTACCGGCTCAACGGGCAGGCGCTCAAGCCCATCCACGACTGGGTGAAGAACTACGAGCGCATGTGGTCCGGGCGGTTCGAGGTACTGGATGCCGTCCTGGAGGAACTCAAGCAGGAGGAAGGCGATGGCGACGGTGCCGGGCGACCCGACGGCGACGGTGACGCTCCCGACCGGTGAGGAGATCCTGATCACGCGGGGAGTTCGCCGCTCCCCGCCACCTGGTCTATCGGGCGTGGACCACGCCCGCCTCGTCAGGCGGTGGTGGGGTGGTGATCGCGGCGAGGTGACCAGCGTCGAGATCGACCTGCGGGCCGGCGGTCGGTGGCGATACGTGATGGTGACCGCCGACGGATCGGAGGCTGCCTTCCACGGCGAGTACCGCGAGATCGTCCCCGGCGAGCGGATCGTCTGCACCGAGGTGTTCGAGGGCAGGCCGCGGGCGCAGGCGCTGACCACCGTGAGGTTCGCCGACTCCGGCGAGCGCACCACGGTGACGATCCGGGTGCGCTACGGCAGCCAGCAGGACCGCGACGCGCACGGCGTCTACATGCGGGACGGATTGCAGGAAGCGATGGCCCTGCTGGAGCAGGCCGCGGTCTCGCTCCTGACCGGGGCGTCCGGCCGGGCCGGCGAGCACCCGGTCCAGCCGGCTCAGCCGGGAGCCCGGCGGTGACGCGCCCGCTGATCTACTCGATGGCCGTGTCGCTGGACGGCTTCATCGCCGGCCCGGGCGGCGAGATCGACTGGGCGGCGCCGGACGAGGAACTGATGCGGTTCCACAACCTGCAGACCCGCGAGATCGGCGCGCACCTGTGCGGCCGCGGGCTGTATGAGGACATGCTGCCCTGGGAGAGCGCCGAGCAGACCCGGTCCGGCCCGCTCGAGGTCGAGTTCGCCCGGATATGGAAGGCCATACCGAAGGTGGTGTTCTCGACCACGCTGCACCGGGTCGAAGGCAACGCCAGGCTGGCCCGCGCGGACGTGGCCGACGAGGTCGCCGCGCTGGCCGGCCAACCGGGGCCGGGGGTGGTGTCCGCCGGCGGCGCCCGCTTCGCCGCCACGCTGATCAGGCTGGATCTCATCGACGAGTACCGGCAGTTCGTCAATCCGATCGTGCTGGGCGGCGGCACACCGTACTTCCCGCCCCTGCGCCAGCGGCTCGACCTGGAGCTGCTCGAGACGCGGACGTTCGGCTCCGGTGTCGTCTACCTCCGCTTCCAGCGGACACGCGGCGGGCAGCATCAGGCGAGTTAGGCCGCGGCATGCCCGGGACGGCGGATACGCTGGGGAATTCACCGCCGTGAGGGGAGTTTGTCATGCCGCCGCTTCGATCCCGGACCGTCACGCACGGCAGGAACATGGCGGGTGCCCGGGCCCTGCTGCGGGCCACCGGGGTCGCCCGCGAGGACATCGGCAAGCCGATCGTCGCGGTGGCCAACAGCTTCACCGAGTTCGTTCCCGGACACGTGCACCTGCGCGAGGTCGGCCAGGTCATCGCCGCAGCGGTCCGCGCCGCCGGGGCGGTGCCCCGCGAGTTCAACACGATCGCGGTGGACGACGGCATCGCGATGGGGCACGGCGGCATGCTGTACTCGCTGCCCAGCCGCGAGCTGATCGCCGACTCGGTCGAGTACATGGTCAACGCGCACTGCGCGGACGCGATGATCTGCGTCTCCAACTGCGACAAGATCACCCCGGGCATGCTGATCGCCGCCATGCGGCTCAACATCCCCACGGTCTTCGTGTCCGGCGGCCCGATGGAAGCCGGCGCCCCGGTCGCCGCCACCGTGGGGTCGCCGGCCGCCGGGCGCAAGCTCGACCTGATCGACTCGATGGTGGCCTCCGCCGACCCGTCGGTGTCGGAGGAGGCGCTGGCCCGGATCGAGGAGGCGGCCTGCCCCACCTGCGGCTCCTGCTCGGGGATGTTCACCGCGAACTCGATGAACTGCCTGACCGAGGCCATCGGCCTGGCCCTGCCGGGCAACGGCACCACGCTGGCCACGCACGTCGCGCGGCGGGCGCTGTTCGAGCGGGCCGGCCGGGTGATCGTCGAGCTCACCCGGCGCTACTACGCGGACGGCGACGATTCGGCGCTGCCCCGAGCGATCGCCTGCCGCGACGCGTTCGAGAACGCGATGGCACTCGATGTGGCCATGGGCGGCTCGACCAATACGATCCTGCACCTGCTCGCCGCGGCTCACGAGGCGGGCGTGAGCTTCGGGCTCAAGGACATCGACGAACTGTCCCGCCGGGTCCCCTGCCTGTGCAAGGTGGCCCCCAGCAGCGACTATCACGTGGAGGACGTGCACCGGGCCGGCGGCATCCCGGCGATCCTGGGCGAGCTCGACCGGGCCGGGCTGCTCAACCGCGGCGTGCAGACCGTGCACAGCCGGTCCCTCGGCGAGTTCCTTGACCGGTGGGACATCCGCCGCGAGCGGGCCAGCGAGGACGCGGTGGAGCTGTTCCACGCCGCGCCGGGCGGGGTGCGGACCACGCGGCCCTACTCGCAGAGCGCGCGCTGGGAGGACCTGGACGGCGACGTGGCCGCGGGCTGCGTCCGGGACGTCGCGCACGCGTACTCCGCCGACGGCGGCCTGGCCGTGCTGCACGGGAATCTCGCGCCGCACGGCGCGATCGTGAAGACCGCGGGCGTGCCCGCGGAACTGCACGAGTTCGCCGGGCCGGCCAAGGTGTTCGAGAGCCAGGAGGACGCGGTCGATGGCATACTCGGCGGCGCGGTCGGCCCGGGCGACGTCGTGGTCATCAGGTACGAGGGCCCGCGCGGCGGCCCCGGGATGCAGGAGATGCTGTACCCGACCAGCTACCTGAAGGGCCGGGGCCTCGGCCGCGCCTGCGCGCTGGTCACCGACGGCCGGTTCTCCGGCGGGACCTCCGGGCTGTCCATCTGCCACGTCGCCCCGGAGGCGGCGTCCGGCGGGACGATCGCGCTGGCGCGCGACGGCGACCGCATCGAGATCGACATCCCGCGCCGGGAGCTCACGCTGGCGGTGCCCGAGGCCGAGCTGCGGCGCCGGGCCGGGCAGATCCAGGCCGACCTCGGCTCGTTCCGCCCGCGTGACCGCCGCCGGCCGGTGAGCGCCGCGCTGCAGGTGTACGCGGCCATGGCCACGTCGGCATCGTCCGGCGCGGCGCGCGACATCACGCTGCTGGGTGACGCGCAGACGGCGCCGTGAATATGTGCCTGCGGCACGACACCTGCTTCGGCCGGCTGTCGGCGCTGCCGAACGCCGGCCTGCGCAGCCATCGCGCCGCATGAGTGGCCAGCCGCCGGTCAGCGCGGAGAACTTCGTCAGGGACGCACGTCCCCCGGACGCCGGTGCCATCGCGCGCATCCAGGTCGCCCGCTGGCGTACTGGTTACGCGGGCCTCGTCCCGGCGGACGTGCTGGCGGAGCTGACTAGCGGGGAGGCGGAAGGGCGGTGGCAGGAGCAGTGGGAAAGATCGCTGGCCGGACCGCCGACGAGCAGGCACCGGGTGCTGGTCGCGGTAGGGGCCGGGGACGGCGGGGCGCGGGTGGTGGCGGGGTTCGCGTCGTTCGGGCCCGCGACGGATCCGGACCGCTGGCCCGCCACCGACGCCGAACTCTATGAGCTGTGCGCAGCGCAGGACCAGGCCGAACGCGGGCACGGCAGCAGGTTGCTCAACGCGGCCGCGGCGACAATGGCCGAGGACGGCTTCGGCACCGTCAGCGCCTGGGTCCTGGAGCGGGACGCGGCGGCCAGGCGGTTCCTGGAGTCGTCAGGCTGGGCCGCGGACGGCACCCGCAAAGAACTCGACATGGGGAGTAGCGTTCCGGTGATCCGGCTGCACGCGGCGCTCAGCCCGGGGTGGGCTGGTCCGGGTGAGGCGGTTGGGTAATCTGGGCCGGACAGCCTGGGCAAGCGAAGGGACACTGCTGAGCTGTGGCAACGGGCAGTGAATGGCTGGCCGGTGCCCGGCCGAGGACCCTCCCGGCGGCGATCGTTCCCGTGCTCGCGGGCTCGGCCGTAGCCGCGGGGTACGGGCGGTTCTCGACGTGGCGGGCCCTGCTCGCGCTGTTCGTCGCGCTGGCCCTCCAGGTGGGGGTCAACTACGCCAACGACTACAGCGACGGCGTGCGCGGCACTGACGAGCACCGCACCGGGCCGGTCCGGCTGGTGGCCGGCGGGCTCGCCCCGCCGCGGCAGGTGCTCGCCGCGGCGGCCGGCTGCCTGGCCGCCGCCTGCGTGGCGGGCGTGGTCCTGGCCGCGGTGACCAACTGGTGGCTGATCGCGGCGGGCGCCGCGGCCGTCGCGGCGGCCTGGTTCTACACCGGCGGCCGCCGGCCCTACGGGTACCGCGGCTTCGGCGAGTTGTCGGTGTTCGCCTTTTTCGGCGTGCTGGCCGTGACCGGCACCGCCTACGTGCAGATGCGCTCGTTCTCCTGGCTCGCGCTCGCCGCGGCCGTCCCGGTCGGGCTGCTCGCCTGTGCCCTGCTCGTGGTCAACAACCTGCGCGACATCGGGACCGACGCCACCGCGGGCAAGCGCACGCTCGCGGTCATTCTCGGCGACCACCGCTCCCGGCTGCTGTACGGGGCGTGCGCGCTGTTGCCGTTCTGCGCCGCGATCGCGATCGCCCCGGCCCGGCCGCTGGCCTTGCTCACACTGGCCGCGGCGCCGCTGGCGCTGGCGCCGGTCCGGCTGGTCGCGTCAGGGGCGTCCGGGCGCGTGCTGATCACCGTTCTCGGGCAGACCGGGCGGGTACAGCTCGCCTTCGGCGCCCTGCTGGCCATCGGGCTCGCCGTTCGGCTGTAGAGCCAGGTTGGCCACGGCGGAGGCAATGCCTGGCCCGGGACCGGCGGCCGGTCCCTGGCCCTGGCTGTCCTTGGCTCCGGGGTCGAACGCGCTGGACAGGCTCTTCAGCGCCGATGTCACCTCGCTGGGGATGATCCAGAACGTGTTCCCCTCGCCCTGGGCGAGCTGCGGCAGCGTCTGCAGGTACTGGTAGGCGAGCACCTTGGGGTCCGGGTTGCTGTCATGGATCGCCTCGAAGACGGTGCTGACCGCCTGGGCCTGGCCCTCGGCGCGCAGGATCGCGCTCTGCTTGTCGCCCTCGGCCTTCAGGATGCTGCCCTGCTTCTCGCCCTCGGCGGTGAGGATCTTCGACTGTCGCAGGCCCTCGGCGTTGAGGATCGCGGCGCGCTTCTCGCGCTCGGCGCGCATCTGCTTCTCCATCGCGTCCACCACGCTCTTCGGCGGGTCGATGGCCTTGATCTCCACCCGGGTCACCCGGATGCCCCACTTGCCGGAGGCGTCGTCGAGCACGCCGCGCAGCATGTTGTTGATCCGGTCGCGCGAGGTCAGCGTCTGCTCGAGGTCCATGGAACCGATCACGCTGCGCAGCATGGTGGCGGTGATCTGCTCGATCGCCTGGATGTAGTCGACGATCTCGTAGTCGGCCGCCCGCGGGTCGGTGACCTGGAAGAACAGCACGGTGTCGATGAGCACGACCAGGTTGTCCTCGGTGATGACCGGCTGGCCCTTGAACGAGACCACCTGCTCGCGCAGGTCGATGAGCGGCTTCACCCGGTCGACGAACGGGATGATGAAGTTCATCCCGGGCTCCAGGGTCTTGCGGTACCGGCCCAGCCGCTCGATGTTGCGCGCTCGCGCCTGCGGCACGATGCGAACCGAGCGCAGCACGGTGAGGACGGCCAGAATCACGATGATCACTGCGATGATGCCGCCGGCCAGGTCCATGACTACTCCCGTGGATACACGAGGGCGGTGACGCCCTCGATCTGCATGACATCTACCTTGGCGCCCACCGGGATCACGAGATCCTCGTCGTAAGCGCGCGAGGACCATTCCTCGCCGCCGATGCGGACCCGGCCGGACTGCCCGTTGACCTCCTGGATCACGATGGCCGTCCGGCCGACCAGGGCAGCGACGCCGGTGCGCAGCGGCGGCGGCTGCCTGATATGGCGCATCGCTATCGGGCGGACCACGCCCAGGCCGGCCGCGGCCACCACGGCGAACGCGCCGAGTTCGGCGGGCACGCCCAGGCCGGCCGCGCTGACCACGGCCGCGGCCACCGCGGCCACCGCGAGCAGGCCGAGCGCGAGTGTCACCGTGACCACCTCGGCCACGCCGAGCACCGCGGCCACGATCAGCCAGATGATCCAGCTCATGACAGCTCCGGACGAGCGGGAGGGCCACTGCGGCCGATCCGCACGCTCTTCTCTGACAGTAACTCCGCGGCACCTGTCCTTGCACCGCGTCTGCCCGGACCTGGGTACTTCCGGCGCGCCGGCCTCCGGGGCGAGGATGGTGCCAGCAACCGGGAGGTCACCATGGACGATGCGAGCCGGCTGTCCTACAGCAACGGCCCGTCGGATCAGCCGCTGATCGGCGAGACGATCGGCGCCAACCTGGACGCCACGGCGGCCGCTTTCGGCGGCCGCGACGCGCTGGTGGACGTGCCGAGCGGCCAGCGCTGGACGTACGCGCAGCTGAACGCCGACGCCGACGCGCTGGCCAGCGGCCTGATCGCGGCCGGGATCGCGGCCGGCGACCGGGTGGGCATCTGGTCCCCCAACCGCCCGGAATGGGTCCTGCTGCAGTACGCCACCGCGAAGATGGGCGCGATCCTGGTCAACATCAACCCGGCCTACCGCAGCCACGAGCTGGCCTTCGTGCTCCGCCAGTCCGGCGTGCGGATGCTGGTCAGCGCGCAGCAGTTCAAGACCAGCGACTACCGGGCGATGATCGACGAGGTGCGCGGCGACCTGCCCGGCCTGCGCGAGGTGATCTACCTCGGCGCCGGCGAATGGACCCGGCTGGCGGCCGGCCAGGGAACGGCCGCGCAGCAGCGCGCCGCGCTGGACCGCCGGGCCGCGGAGCTCTCCTTCGACGACCCGATCAACATCCAGTACACCAGCGGGACCACCGGCTTCCCCAAGGGCGCCACGCTGTCCCACCACAACATCCTCAACAACGGCTTCTTCATCGGCGAACTGTGCCGGTACACCGAGCAGGACCGGGTCGCCATCCCGGTGCCCTTCTACCACTGCTTCGGGATGGTCCTGGGCAACCTGGCCTGCACCACGCACGGCGCCTGCATCGTCATCCCCGGACCCGGGTTCGACCCGGCCGCCAGCCTGCGGGCGGTGCAGTCGCAGCGGTGCACCGCGCTGTACGGGGTGCCGACGATGTTCATCGCCGAACTCGGCCTGCCCGACTTCGCCGCCTACGACCTGTCCTCGCTGCGGACCGGCATCATGGCCGGCTCGCCGTGCCCGGTCGAGGTGATGAAGCGGGCGGTCAGCGAGATGCACATGACCGAGGTCACGATCTGCTACGGGATGACCGAGACGTCACCAGTGTCCACCCAGACCAGCGCGGACGACGACATGGAGCTGCGGGTGTCCACGGTGGGACGGGTACACCCGCACCTCGAGGTCAAGATCACCGACCCGGAGACCGGGCTCGTGGTGCCGCGCGGCACACCCGGCGAGCTCTGCACCCGCGGCTACTCGGTCATGCTCGGCTACTGGAACGAGCCGGCCAAGACCGCGGAGGTGATCGACGCGGCCCGGTGGATGCACACCGGCGACCTGGCCACGATGGACGAGGCCGGCTACGTCAACATCGTGGGCCGGATCAAGGACATGATCATCCGCGGTGGCGAGAACGTCTACCCGCGCGAGGTCGAGGAGTTCCTGTACACCCACCCGGCCGTGGAAGACGTCCAGGTGATCGGGGTGCCGGACGCCAGGTACGGCGAGGAGCTGTGCGCCTGGGTGCGGCTGCGCCCGGGCCACGCCCTGACCGAGGACGACCTGAAGTCTTACTGCGCCGGGCAGATCGCGCACTTCAAGGTGCCGCGGTACGTGCGGTTCACCGACGAGTTCCCGATGACCGTCACCGGCAAGGTCCAGAAGTTCAAGATGCGGGAAGTCTCCACCGTCGAGCTCGGGCTGGAGACGATCGCCGGCCCGTCCACGGCCTGACATCTACACCCGCATCCCCCCGCGCGGCGCTGAGCCGCCGTGGCCGCCCTTCATCAAGCCGTCATTCGCGGCTGGCATCCTGCCTGCCATGAGTTACCTGTCCGCGTCGCCTGGTGCCGGTAAGCGGGTTCCCGCCCGCCGGGCCGCCCGGGGCTGTCCGGCTCCCCCGCCCCGGCCCGCGCTCGTCCAGGCGGCTCTGGCGGTGGCCGGAATCGGCCTGGGCGTCGCGACAGCGCTGGCCGTCACGACGGAAACCGCCGGCCAGCTCACTGCGCCCGGAGGGCCGGCCACGTTCGCGGGCAGCCTCACCGGCCTGGTGGGAACCTACCTGGCCCTGCTGATGGTGCTCTTGGTGAGCCGGATTCCCTTCGTCGAGCGGGTGCTGGGCCAGGACGGCCTGCTGTGCTGGCACCGGCGGCTTGCCCCGTGGCCGATCACCCTCCTGGTCGCGCACGCGGTTTTCATCACCGTGGGATACGCTCAGGCAGCCAGGACAGGCCTAGGGCACCAGGTCGGCGTACTGCTCAGCCGGTATCCGGACATGCTGACCGCCACGGCCGGGCTGGGCCTGATGTGCCTGGCCGGGACCATCTCGATCCGGGCCATCCGCCGGCGGGTGCGGCGCGAGACCTGGTGGGCGGTACACCTGACCATGTACCTGGCCCTGGCCATCTCGTTCACCCACGTGATCGTGCTCGGCCCCGCTTTCGTCGGCCATCCACTCACCCAGGCAGCATGGTCGCTGGCGTGGCTGTGCACAGCCGGCCTGGTCCTCGCCTACCGGGTGGCCCTGCCGGTGATCCGCAGTGTCCGCCATGGCCTGCGCGTGGTCGAAATCCGGCCCGAGGGCCCTGGCGTGGTGTCAATCATCTGCTCCGGCCGCCAGCTCGACCGGCTGGCCGTGTCGGGCGGGCAGTTCTTCTGCTGGCGCTTCCTGGCCGGGGGGATGTGGTGGCAGGCCCATCCCTTCTCGCTCTCGGCGCTGCCCCGGCCGCCCTACCTGCGGCTGACGGCCAAGGCCGTAGGCGACTATTCGGCGTCGCTGGCCCATCTGCGCCCGGGCACCAAGGTCGTGGTGGAAGGGCCTTACGGGACGTTCACGCGGGATGCTCAGCTGCGGCCGCGGGCCTTGCTGATCGCCGCGGGCATCGGGGTCACCGCGCTGCGGGCGCTGCTGGAGGATCTGCCGGGCGCCTGTCGGCCGGTTGTCATGCTGCGAGCCAGCCGGCCGGAAGATCTGGTGCTCGGCCGCGAGGTCCGCGACCTGGTCCGGGACAAGCACGGCCAGCTCCTGGAGTTCGTCGGGCCACGCGAGGAAGCGTCCATAACCAGTCAGGCGCTGCGTCGGCTCGTTCCCGACCTGCGCCAGCGCGACGTCTACGTATGCGGGCCGGAGGGATTCGTGGCCGATACCGTCGAGCTGCTCAGGCAGCTTCGCGTCCCAGAGGAAGCCATCCATCACGAGGCATTCGCCCTATGAGGACGAGACGATGACAGCAGGCCGGACCCTGCGGCGGGCGCCGTTGTTCGTGGTCGGCTCCGTCGCCGGGTTCACCGGCCTGATCGCCTGGCACGCTGTCGACGCCGGGACGCCGGTGACCGCGGGCATGGGCAGCGCAGGAGCGGCCGGACGGTCCAGGCCAGCCGCGACGTCCCGGGCGGGCGCCGGCAAGAGGCATCCGGCGCACCGCGGCACGAGTTCACGGCGCCCTCGGACGGCCCATCTCGTGCGGACAGCCACGGGACCCGGCGTGAATTTCGGCTACGGAACGATCGCGGTCAAGGTCACGATCCACGGCACCCGGATCACCGCGGTCTCGGTGGCCGGGCTGCAGACGCTCGAGCCGACCTCCCAGCAGATTTGCGCACAAGCCATACCCGTGCTGCGGTCCGAAGTGCTGTCGGCCCAGAGCGCGTCCATCAACTCGGTGAGCGGCGCGTCCTACACCAGCGCCGGCTACGCCCGCTCGCTGCAGGCCGCTCTGGACACGTTGCATGCCTGATGAGCACGGCAGGCGCGGCAGTGCGCTGCGCGGTGCGGGCGAATCCGGCGAGACGGCCTTCACGCACGCCGAGAAGGTGATGGGCACTGTGGTCTCCTTCACCGTCGTACCTGGCGGGATGCCTGAGCCGGCCGCGCGGGCCGCGGTCGAAGCCGCTTGCCGCGTGCTGCGCCGGGCGGATGCGGTCTTCAGCACCTGGAACCCGGCGAGCCCGGTCAGCCGGCTGCGGCGAGGCGAGGTCACGCCGGACAAGGTGCCAGCGGAGGTGTCCGAGGTGCTCGCTTTGTGCCTGACGGCCAGGGAGGCATCGGCGGGCTGGTTCGATCCGTGGGCGCTCCCGGGCGGAGTCGATCCCACCGGGCTGGTGAAGGGGTGGGCGGTGGAGCGGGCGGCCGGCGTCCTGCAGCGGGCCGGAATCGACGCCGCGCTGGTCAACGGCGGTGGCGACCTGACCGTGTTCGGATCACCGGCTCCGGGCCGGCGCTGGCGGGTCGGCATCCGGCATCCGTGGCGAGCCGACGCCCTGGCCTGCATCGTGCAGCCGCGGGCCGCGGTGGCCACCTCCGCAGACTACGAGCGCGGGGCTCATCTGCTCGATCCCGCTACCGGGCGCCCGGCGACCGGCGTCGCCTCGGCCACAGTCACGGGTCCCAGCCTGGCGCTCGCCGATGCCCTGGCCACCGCGGTGGCTGTCGGTGCTGACCAGGCGCTCAGGGCGGTGGGCGCGCTCGACGGCTACCAGGGTTACCTGATCCGCGCGGACGGGAGCGAGGAGGACACGGGCGGGATGGAGTTCACCTCGTGAGCCCAGCTCGCCGGCGGTGTGGCGCACGCCGCCCGGCGGCCCGCCTGAGAGGACGCTGAGACTCGTTAGAGACCCGTAACCTCGATCGCGTACCATCGCGTCCCATGCACGTGGACGCTATCTTCAGCGCCATCGGGCGGTTCTGCGCCCGGTTCTGGTGGATCGTCATTCCGGCCTGGCTGATCGCCGCGGTGGTGTTGAGCGCGGCGCTGCCCAAGCTGTCGAGCGTTACGCAGGGCAACAACACCAAGTTCCTGCCGGCCAGCGCACCGAGCATGCACGCCGCGACGCTGGCGGAGCCGTTCGGCACCAGCAACCTGCAGCCGGTCCCGGTGGTGGTCGCCCGCACCAGCGCCCCGCTGACCGCCGCCGACGTCAGCGCGATCGGCGCGCTGACGACCCAGTTCCGCCAGGTCCCCACGGTCCACGAGATCAAGGACCTGGGCCGGTCGCCGGACGGCCACGCTGACCAGCTCGTGGTGCTGGCCAGGTTCAGCGGGGGCCAGAACCAGGACACGGACCTGGTGAACGCCCTGCGCGCCAAGATCGCCCAGGCTCATCTGCCGCCCGGGCTGCAGGCGCACCTGGCCGGCGACATCGCGATCCAGGTGGATCAGCAGAAGGCGTCGGGCAACACCGGCAACCAGCTGGAAACCGTGTCCGCGCTGTTCATCATCGTGCTGCTGGTGCTGATCTTCCGCTCGCTGTCGCTCGCGCTGATGACGCTGCTGCCCGCGTTTATCGCGTTCTCGATATCCGGCCCGCTGGTGGCGCTGGCCGGAGAGCACGGCCTCAAGGTCTCCCCCATCGCCCAGTTCCTGCTGATCGTGCTGGTCCTCGGCGCGGGGACCGACTACGGGCTGTTCCTCGTGTTCCGGGTGCGCGAGGAACTGCGCCGCGGGCTGCCCCGCCACGATGCGATCGTCAAGGCGCTGACCCGGGTGGGCGAGTCGATCACGTTCTCGGCCATGACGGTGATCGCCGCACTGGTCACGCTGCTCGCCGCCACGTTCCCGTTCTACTCCCAGCTGGGCATCCCGCTGGCGATCGGGATCGGCGTCATGCTGATCGCGGCGCTCACCCTGCTGCCCGCGCTGCTGTCGTTCCGGCTGGCCTTCATCGAGGTCAAGAAGCGCGTGTTCGCGCGGATATTCGGGCGGGAGAAGCTGATCCCGTGGAGCATCCAGTCCAAGGGCTCGACCGGCGTCTGGGGCCGGGTGGCCGCGCGCATCGTCCGCCACCCGGTGCCGACGCTGGTGATCGGGGTGGTGTTCTTCGGCCTGCTGGCGCTCGCCTCGATCGGGTACAAGGCCAGCGGGTTCGGCGGGACGACCACCGCGCCGTCGGGCAGCGACTCGGCCAGGGGCACGGCCCTGCTGGCCAAGTACTTCCCGCAGTCGTCGGCGAACCCGACCAACATCATCTTCAAGCTGCGCGAGCCCGCCTGGCAGGACCCGGAGGTGCTCGCGGCCGCGGCCAGCAAGCTCCGGGCCACCGGCCTGTTCACCAAGGTCACCGGGCCGCTGAACCCGGTGGGACCCACGCTCACGCCGACCCAGTTCGCCCGGTTGCACGCGGCACTCGGCCCGGCCGGCAAGCTGCCGGCGACGCCTCCGCCCGGGCTGAAGATCCCGGCCATCGGCTACCAGATCTACCGGGCCACCGCGAACTACGTCAGCCCGGACGGCACGACGGTGCAGTACCAGACCGGGCTGCAGGCCGGCGATCCGGGCGGCACCGCGGCCATGAACGCGGTCCCGTCGCTGCGCCGCGCCACCACGACGGTGGCGCATTCGATCGGCGCCACCGACTCGGCGGTGGGCGGTGAGGCGCCCGCCTTCTACGACATCAGCAGCATCTCCAACAGCGACCTGGTCCGGGTCATCCCGATCGCCATCCTGGTCATCGGCGTGCTGCTCGCGGTCGTGCTGCGCAGCCTGGTAGCGCCGCTGTACCTGATCGCCTCGGTGGCGCTGTCCTACTTCGCGGCGCTCGGCCTGGCCGTGCTGATATTCATCGGGATCGCCGGGCACAGCGGCCTGACCTTCTTCCTGCCGTTCCTGATGTTCATCTTCCTGCTCGCGCTGGGCGAGGACTACAACATCCTGGTGATGACGCGGATCCGGGAGGAAGCCAAGCAGCTGCGGCTGCGCGAGGCCGTCGTCCGCGCGGTGGGCGCCACCGGTACCACGGTGACCTCGGCCGGGCTGGTGCTGGCGGGGACGTTCGGCGTGCTCGTCGTGGTGGCCGGAAGCGGGCCGGGGACCAGCTTCGTCCGCGACATCGGTATTGGCCTCGGCCTCGGCATCCTGATGGACACCTTCCTGGTCAGGACGCTGCTGGTGCCGTCCACCGTGGTGCTGCTCGGCCGGTGGAACTGGTGGCCGTCCGCAATGAGCAGGCGCGACGCTCAGCCGGGCGCCGGCCACCCGCCGGTGCCGCTGAGCGCGGACGAGGTGCAGGGCCAGCCCGGCAATGGTCAGCCCGAACGGCTGAAGGCGGTCGATCCCCCGTCCTGACCAGCCGAGCGCGGGGTCTCCTGGCCCGTGGTGAAACATTCGGCAATGCGGTGTAACATCGGGCCTACTCGCTAGTAGGGAGGCCGCGGTGGCGCTGGCGTACAGCAGGGCTGGATCGGGGCCGCCGCTCGTGCTGGTGCACGGCATCGGGCACCGGCGCCAGGCGTGGGACGCGCTCCTGGACCGGCTGACACCGCACCGCGATGTCATTGCCGTAGACCTGCCGGGGCACGGCGAATCCCCGCCGCTCGACACCGCCGGCCGGCCGGCCATCGTCGCCCTGGCCGAGGACCTGACCGGATTTCTTGACCAGCTCGGGCTGGACCGTCCGCACGTCGCGGGGAACTCGCTGGGCGGCCGGCTGGCCCTGGAGGCCGGCGCGCTCGGTCGCGCGGCCAGCGTCACGGCGCTGTCGCCGGCCGGATTCTGGCGCAGCGAGCGCGAGCTCGGCTACGCGAAGACCATCTTCCGGACCATGGAAACGCTGGGGGCGCGGCTGGAGCCGGTGGCGCCCAGGCTGGCCGGCAGCACCGCCGGCCGCGCGGTCCTGTACGCCACCGTCGTGCACCGGCCCTCCCGGATGAGCCCGGAGCAGGCACTCGGTGACATGAGAGCGTTCATGGCGGCCAGCCCGGCGCTGAACGCGATCCTGGCCGAAGCCAGTCCCTTCGAGGGGGAGATTCCCGCCGGCGTGCCCGTCACGATCGCCTGGGGCAGCCACGACCGGCTGCTGCCGCGCCGTCAGGCGCTGGTGGCCAGGGCCCGCCTGCCGCAGGCCAGGTTCGTGCGGCTGGCCGGGTGCGGGCACGCGCCGATGACCGACGACCCGGCGCTGGTGGCCGGCATCCTGCTGCGCGGCAGCTCCCGGCCCCTCCGCCCGGAGGTCAGCGAGCCTACCCGGCGGCCGGACGTCGCGCCGTCACCGTAATCTCGACCAGCGCGCCACCCAGCAGCGCCGCGCCCACGGTGGTGCGCACCGGCCGCGGGTCGCCGAAGTGCCTCTCGTACACGGCATTGAAGCGGTCGAACGCGGACAGGTCGCTGAGGTGAACCAGGCAGGAGACCACGTCGTCGAGCGTGCAGCCTGCCTGGCTGAGCAGGGCGGCGACCTTGCCCAGCGCGTCGCTGACCTGATCCTCGATGGTCTGGCCGTCCCCCGTCTGGCCGGCCAGGAATATCCAGTCACCCACAGCCAGCGCGGGCGAGTACGGGCCGCCCGGAGGCGCCTGCGGCGACGTGATCAGGGTCTTGTCCATCACAGCTCCTCTTCGATCTTGTGCTTGAGGTCCGCGAGCGCGGCCTCGTCGCGCTTATAGAAGGTCCACTGGCCGATGCGCTTGGCGGTGACCAGGCCGGCCCGCGCCAGCGCCTGCAGGTGCGTGGTCGCGGTCGGCTGGGCCACGCCGAGCTTACGGGCGATGAACACCACGCACACGCCGTCCTCGATCAGATCGCCGTCACGCTGCGGCGGGAAATGGGCCACCGGGTCTTTCAGCCACTGCAGCACCTGCAGACGTTTCTGGCTGGCCAGGGCGGCGAGGACGGCACTGTCAAGCAAGGAGTTCCCCGCGGGCGACGATGACCGCCGCGCCGCCCACCTCGACGGCGGTGACCTGGTCGCGGGCTCCCTCCGCCCGGACCAGCAGCACCGACGGGCGGCCGATCTCCTCCCCCTGGCGGACCTCGATCTGCTCGCCGAAGGCGATCTCATCGTGCCGGGCCAGGTGCACGCCCAGCGGACCGGCCGCCGAACCCGTCGCCGGATCCTCGGCCACGCCGAGGGCGGGCGCGAAGTAGCGGAACCTCCACCGCGGGCCCAAGCCCGCGAAACAGCCGACCCCGATGCCGGGCAGCGCGCCCAGCGCAGTGATGTCGGGGCACAGGCGGCTGACCGCCTCCTCGCTGTCCAGCGCCACGTAGACGTGCCGCGGACCGTTGCGGTACGCCTCGACCGGCAGACGCGAGCTCGCCACCCCGAGCGCGGCCAGGAGCTCGGCGGCCCGCTCGTAGGGCTCCCACGTCGGCACGGGCTGCCGCATCCGGCCGGGCAGTCCCGGACCCGGAGGCAGGTCCGGACCCGGAGGCAGGCCGGAGGGTTGCGGCGAGTCCAGGCCGTTCCGGCGGGCGAACTCCACCCGGATGACGCCGGCGCCGGTCTCCAGCTCGATCGCGTCCAGCCCGCGCTGGCCGCAGAGCACGAACGCCGTCCCGAGCGTCGGGTGCCCGGCGAACGGCAGCTCGGTCGCGGGGGTGAAGATCCGGATCCGGGCGTCGCCGCCGGCCGCGGGCGAAAGCACGAACACGGTCTCGGACAGGTTCATCTCCCTGGCCACCTTCTGCATCCGGTCCGGCGGCAGCCCGTCGGCCTCGGTGAAGACGGCGAGCGGGTTACCCTCCAGCGGGGTACCGGTGAACACGTCGACGATCACGTAGGGTTGCATAGGGTAAAAGCTATATTGCTACTTATCTATGTTCAACCCCCGGCCGCCTGCTAGGTTAGACAGTCCCGCGAGTCGCTGGAGGGTGCATGCCGCCGGTCACGTTCACCGACGCCGACACGCAGGCCTGGTACGCCGGGCTGGCCACCATGTACGGGGCCGCCGCCGCCTTGATCACCGACCCGTCCGGCGGAGTGCTGCTGGTCAAGCCGAACTATCGCGACCACTGGTCGCTGCCGGGCGGGGTGCTCGAGCACGGCGAGCCGCCCCACCGCGGCTGCGCCCGCGAGGTCGCCGAGGAAGTCGGCCTGCAGATCACGGTCGGCCCGCTCCTCGTGGTGGACTGGGCCGCGCCCGACCGCAAGCGGCCCAGGCCGGTCGTGTTCTTCGTGTTCGACGGCGGCGAGGTCGCACCAGACGTCGGCATCCGGCTGCAGCAGGAAGAACTCGACGACTACCGGTTCACCGACCCCGGCGAGTTCGCCGCCTACCTGCCGCCGTTCCTGGAGGCCCGCTACTCGGCCGCGCTGTACGCCCGCGCGGCCGGCCGAGCCGCCTACCTGCCGTCGCGGCGCGGCTGACGCAACGTTCTCGCCCGGCACGTCCGCACGCCGGCGGCTCCGTCGGGACGTCAGGTCGGGAACGAGAACCCGCCGGGAGCGCCGTTGCGCTCGGCGATGAGGCCGGCGATGGTGGCGATCGCGATCTCGGCGGGCGCCTTCGAGCCGATGTTCAGGCCGATCGGCCGGTGCACGCGGGCGATGTCGGCCGCGCTGACGCCGAGCGCGGTCAGCGCGGGTACGTGCGGGGCGGGGTGCCGGGGGCTGCCCATGACCCCGATCCAGTCCGCCTGGCCAGCCAGGATGTCGCGCAGCACCGGGCCCAGCTCCGGTCGGTGGTGGTCGGTGACGACCACATCGGCGCGCCGGTCGGACAGTTCCGCGAAGCTGGCCGCCACCTTGACGCCGGCAGGCGACCCGGCCGCGGCACGGTGGCCATCCGGCTCGAGCAGCACCGGGCGGTACCCCGCGTCGCTGCCGTAGCGGAGCAGGTAGTCGGCGACCGGGGAGGCGAACACGGCGACGAGCGTGCGGGTGTCCGGCGAGGCGGGCGCGTGGCCGTGCGCCACCTCGCACTGCGGATCGGTGTGCGGATCGGTCATGACTATGAGCTTGCCACGCGACCGCAGTGGTTAATCCAGGCCGAGCAGGGACTCGATGCCGACGGTGAGGCCGGGCGGCAGCGAGGCGACGCTGCGCATGGCGAGCAGCACGCCGGGCATGAACGAGGCCCGGTCGAGTGAGTCGTGCCGGATGGTCAGCGTCTCGCCGTGCCCGCCGAGCAGCACCTCCTGGTGGGCCACCAGGCCGGCCAGCCGGACCGCGTGTACGTGCACGTCGCCGACGACCGCGCCGCGGGCCCCGGAGACCTCCGTCACGGTGGCGTCCGGCGGCGCCCCCAGCCCGGCCGAGGCGCGCGCCGCGCCGATCAGCGAGGCGGTGCGCAGCGCGGTCCCGGACGGGGCGTCGACCTTGCCCGCGTGGTGCAGCTCCACCACCTCGGCCGATTCGAAGAACCTGGCCGCCTGCCTGGCGAAGTGCATCATCAGGACCGCGCCGACGGAGAAGTTCGGGGCGACGAGGACACGAGACTCCTGCCCGTCGTCCAGCCACTGCCGGACCTGGCTGAGCCGGGCCTCGTCGAAGCCGGACGTGCCGACCACGCAGTTCAGGCCGCTGTCGATGCACCAGCGCAGGTTGTCCAGGGCGGCCGACGGGTGGGTGAAGTCCACGACGACGTCACAGGCCGCCAGCGCCTGCCGGTCGTCGCCGGCATCCACCGCGGCGGACAGCGTCATATCCGCGGCCGCATCGATCGCGCGGATGACTTCTGATCCCATCCGGCCCTTGCTGCCGAGCACGCCGACCTTGATCATCGTGCCCTCCGTCGGATCGTGTCAGGCCAGAGCGGTGGCGAAGGAATCCACGTCGTCGAACGGGCCGACGACGGCGAGTACCTTGGGCCGGGACAGCACCTCCGCCGCCACCTCGATCACCTCATCGTGCGTCACCGACTCGATCGAGGCGAGGATCTCATCGACCGGCTCAAGCCGCTGGTACACCAGCTCGGACTTGCCCAGCCTGCTCATCCGCGACGAGGGGTCCTCCAGCCCGAGCACGATCGAGCCGCGGAGCTGGCCCTTCCCCCGGGTGAGCTCGGTGTCGGTGAGACCGCCCTCGATGACCTTGGCGATCTCGTCCCGGCAGATCGCGAGCACCTCATCGGCCTTGGCGGGCAGGCAGCCGACGTAGACGCCCCATACGCCGGTATCGGCGAGCTGGGAGTTGAAGCTGTACACCGAGTACGCCAGGCCCCGCTTCTCCCGCACCTCCTGGAACAGCCGCGATGACATCCCGCCGCCGAGCGCGGCGTTCAGCACACCGAGCGCGAACCTGCGGTCGTCGGTCCTGGACAGTCCGTCGCAGCCCAGCACGAGATTGGCCTGTTCGATGCCGCGCGATACCAGCCGGACTCCCTGGCCCCGGGTCACCCCGTAGCTCCCGCCGACCCGTGGCGCAGCCGGGTCCCGGTGCGCCGCCTCGCCGTTCGTGACGGCGGCGAAACCCCGCCGGACGAGCTTGGTCACCTCGTCGTGCTGGAGGTTCCCGGCCGCTGCGACCACCAGGTGCGGCGGGGTGTACATGGCCTGGTAGTGCTCGCTGATCTGGTCGCGGTTGATCCCGTTGATCGAGCTCACCGTGCCCAGGATCGGGCGGCCCAGCGGGCTGTCACCGAACAGCGCGGCGGCGAAGGCCTCGTGCGCGGTGTCCGAAGGGTCGTCCTCGTTCATCGCGATCTCTTCGAGCACCACCCCCCGCTCGGCGTCCACGTCCCGCGGCGTGATCAGCGAGCTGGTCACCATGTCGCAGAGCACGTCGATCGCCAGCGGCAGGTCGGAATCGAGCACCCGCGCGTAGTAGCAGGTGAATTCCTTGCCGGTGAAGGCGTTCAGCTCGCCGCCGACCGCGTCCATGGCCGCGGAGATGTCCAGCGCGGTACGCCGGCTCGTGCCCTTGAACAGCAGGTGCTCCAGGTAGTGAGTGGCGCCGGCGTGTACGAGATCCTCGTCGCGCGACCCCACCCCCACCCAGATGCCGATGGCTGCCGACCGCACGGCCGGCAGCGACTCGGTGATGACCCGCAGGCCTCCGGGCAGCACGCTGCGCGACACCCTGCCGTCATCGGGCGATAGCCGGGGCGTGATCGCCCCGGCCTCCCCCTGGTTACCGGGTCCGGCGGTACCAGCCGGCCGCTGGGCGCTCACGACTCGCGCGGCCGGCGCTGGCGGTGCCTCGTTCTGTGGTGCGCCTCGCGGCCGCCTTCCCGGTTGCCCTCGTGACCGTCTTCGCGGCTGCCCTCACGGTGACCGTGCTCGGCTGACCCGGACGCGTCCCGGCCAGGCTGACCGCCGTCCCCCGCCTCGCCGGACGCCTCCCGCTCGATGACCTCCACGGGCACCAGGGAGAGCTTGCCCCGGTCGTCCACGTCGCGGATCTCGACCTGGATCTTCTCGCCGACCTTGAGCACATCGTCCACGTTGTCGATCCGGGCGCCGCCGTGCAGCTTGCGGATCTGGGTGATGTGCAGCAGCCCGTCCTTGCCGGGCAGCAGCGAGACGAACGCGCCGAACGTGGTCGTCTTCACCACCGTGCCGAGGAATCGCTCGCCCACCTCGGGGATGTGCGGGTTGGCGATCGCGTTGATCGCGGACCGGGCGGCCTCGGCGGACGGCCCGTCGGTGGCGCCGATGTAGATGGTGCCGTCGTCCTCGATGGTGATCTCGGCGCCGGTGTCCTCCTGGATCGAGTTGATCATCTTGCCCTTGGGCCCGATGACCTCGCCGATCTTGTCCACCGGGACCTTGATCGTGATGATCCGCGGCGCGTTCGGGCTCATCTCGCCCGGCGCCTCGATCGCCTCGTGCATCACGTCGAGGATGGTCATGCGGGCGGCCCGCGCCTGGGTGAGCGCGCCGGCCAGCACGGACGCGGGGATGCCGTCCAGCTTGGTGTCGAGCTGCAGCGCGGTGATCACGTCCTTGGTCCCGGCGACCTTGAAGTCCATGTCGCCGAACGCGTCTTCGGCGCCGAGAATGTCGGTCAGCGTGACGTACTGGTCGCCCTCGTAGATCAGGCCCATGGCGATGCCGGACACCATGTCCTTGAGCGGCACGCCCGCGTCGAGCAGCGACATGGTGGACGCGCAGACCGAGCCCATCGAGGTCGAGCCGTTGGAGCCGATCGCCTCGGACACCTGCCGGATCGCGTAGGGGAACTCCTCGCGGGTGGGCAGCACGGGGACCAGCGCCCGCTCGGCCAGCGCCCCGTGGCCGATCTCGCGGCGCTTGGGCGACCCGACCCGGCCGGTCTCCCCGGTCGAGTACGGCGGCATGTTGTAGTTGTGCATGTAGCGCTTGGTCCGCTCGGGGTTGAGCGTGTCGATCATCTGCTCCATCCGGAGCATGTTCAGCGTGGTCACGCCCAGGATCTGGGTCTCGCCGCGCTCGAACAGCGCCGAGCCGTGCACCCGGGGCAGCACGTGCACCTCGGCGGAGAGCTGGCGGATGTCGGCCAGCCCGCGGCCGTCGATGCGGATCCCGTCCCGGATGATCCGCTCCCGGACCAGCTTCTTGGTCAGCGCGCGGTAGGCGGCGCTGATCTCCTTCTCCCGGTCCTCGAACTGGCTCGACAGCTTCTCCGCGGCCAGCGCCTTGATCCGCTCGGTCTCGGCCTCGCGCTGCTGCTTGCCGGCGATCGTCAGGGCCTGGGCGAGCTCGTCGGAGACCGCGTCGGCCACGGCGTCGTAGACGTCCTGCTGGTAGTCGATGAAGACCGGGAACTCGGCCGTCTCCTTAGCCGCCTCGGCCGCCACCTGCAGCTGCGCCTCGCAGAGCACCTTGATGAACGGCTTGGCCGCATCCAGGCCCTCGGCTACCGTCTGCTCGGTGGGCGCGACCGCCCCGGAGGACTGATCGGCGAGCAGGCGCAGCGTCCGGGGCGTGGACTCGGCCTCGACCATCATGATGGCCACGTCGCCGTCGTCGAGCACCCGGCCGGCCACGACCATGTCGAAGGTCGCGTCCTCAAGCTGGGAGTACGTGGGGAAAGCTACCCATTGCCCCTTGATCAGCGCGACCCGCACGCCCCCGATCGGGCCGGAGAACGGCAGCCCGGCCAGCTGGGTGGACAGCGAGGCGGCGTTGATGGCCACCACGTCGTACAGGTGATCGGGATCCAGGGCCATGATCGTCTCGACGATCTGGATCTCGTTGCGCAGGCCCTTGACGAACGACGGGCGCAGCGGCCGGTCGATCAGGCGGCAGGTGAGGATCGCGTCCTCGGACGGACGGCCCTCCCTGCGAAAAAACGAGCCGGGGATCCGGCCCGCGGCATACATCCGCTCTTCCACGTCCACGGTGAGCGGGAAGAAATCCAGCCCTTCCCTGGGGTGCTTGGACGCCGTCGTCGCGGACAGCACCATCGTCTCGTCGTCGAGGAAGACGACGGCCGATCCTGATGCCTGACGGGCTAGGCGCCCGGTTTCAAATCTGATCGTGTGTGTGCCGAACTGGCCGTTGTCTATGACGGCTTCGGCGCTATGCACACCCTCCACGGGTGAGACCTCCTTGCGGGTACGTGCGGTTCGATACCGCACCTGTTGTCCCGCGCTTCCCGTAGCCCGGGGCGGGCCGCCGTGGCCGTAGGGGCCGCGGCGGCGGCCGGCCGGTCTTCGATTGAAGCCCTCGGCTTGTCCGCTGGCGCCCGCTGCGGCTGCGCCATGCGGCCGCGTGTTCGCGGTATCCAGCGGATCCGGGGACCACTACCGAGGACCGGCCCTTGGTGCCTTGCATTCGCTCCGGGACCGGGTTGCGGGACATCGATCCTTGGTCGTATTCAGTTGTGGCGACGTGCGAAACCGCCGCCTTGGCGCCGGGCCGGTGCTTACCTGCGCAGGCCCAGGCGCTCGATGAGTGCGCGGTAGCGGGTGATATCGGTCTTGGCGAGGTACTTCAGCAATCGCCTGCGCCTGCCGACCAGCAGCAGTAGCCCGCGGCGACTGTGATGGTCGTGCTTGTGCACCTTGAGGTGCTCGGTCAGGTCGCTGATTCGTCGGGTCAGCAGCGCGACTTGGACTTCCGGCGAACCGGTGTCACCCTCACCGGTCGCGTGCTGGCCGATAATCTCCGCTTTCACGGTGCTTTCAAGCGGCACGTGGCTCCTTCATGCGAATCGTCGTGGTGCTGCCGTCGGTGCTGGGGCAGCCCGGGCCCGGTGGGTAACTGGAACAGCGAGGGGGCCGTCATCTGCTGCATGAGGGCGCAGCACAATACGGCGGCCATCCACCGGACCGCAACTCACGGTATCACGGCCCGCACGCTCCCCCGTCCAAGTCGGGGCGTCCGCGTGGCCTGGTTATCGGTGTGGCCTGGCTATCTGTGGAACGCGCCGGCAGCGTGGGTTATGCCCGCGCATCCGGGCTACGGGAGCCGGCCGGCGGTCAGTGCCCTGGCCTCGTCGACGTCGACCCGCATCTGCGCCACGAGGTCATCGACCGAGACGAACTTGACCGTAGCCCGCAGCCTGACGGCGAAGTCCACCGCCACGTGCGCCCCGTACAGGTCCAGGTCGTCGCGGTCCAGAGCGTAGGCCTCCACGGTGCGGTCGCCGCCGTCGAAGGTGGGATTACTGCCGATGGAGATCGCCGCGGGCCAGCACTCGTCCCGCGACCCGTCCGGGGCGAGCGTGGACAGCCAGCCCGCGTAGATGCCGTCGGCCGGGATGGCGGTGTGCGGCGGGGTCTGCAGGTTCGCGGTGGGAAAGCCGAGCGCGCGGCCCCGCTGCTGTCCGCGCACCACCACGCCCTCCACCCGGTGCGGGCGGCCGAGCGCCTCGGCCGCGGCGGTGACGTCGCCGGCCGCCAGCCGCTCCCTGATGTAGCTGGACGAGATCGTCACCCCGTTGGACACCAGCAGCGGCACGCCGACGGCGGTGAAGTCGTACTTCTCGCCGAGCTGGCGGAGCAGCGCCACGTCGCCGGCTGCCTTGTGGCCGAACCGGAAGTTCTCGCCGACCACCACCCGGGCCGTATGCAGCCGGTCGGCCAGCACCGCGCGTACGAACTCGTCCGGGGCCAGCCGGGAGAACTCCAGGGTGAACGGCAGCATGCACACCGCGTCGACGCCGAGCCCGGCCAGCAGCTCGGCCCGCCGCCGGGTGGTGCACAGGAACGGCGGGTGGGTGCCCGGGCGCACCACCTCGTCAGGATGCGGGTCGAAGGTGAGTACGACCACGGGCAGGCCGGGTTCGCGCGCGGCCTCCAGTGCGTGGTGAACGATGCGCTGGTGACCGCGGTGCACGCCGTCGAACACGCCCACGGTGACCATGCAGGGACCCCAGCCGTCGGGCACGTCGTCCAGGCCGTGCCAGCGTCGCACGCCTACCTCCGCATGACAGTGACGGGAGCGCCCGCTGCGGGCACTGCGTGTCTTAAGCCTGCCATGCGATCACGGTGAAGCCGACCACGCGGGTGCCAGCCCGCTCTGCGGGCCTGCGCGGCTGCTAAGGCACGAAGACGGCCAGCGGGCGCAACGTCTCCGCCTCCCCGGTGACCAGGGCGATCAGGGACCCGTCGGGCCCGAATGCGGCCGTCGTGCCGCCGGCCGGGCCGGAAGCGGGCAGCCGGCCGCCGTGGGCCAGCCGGGCGGCCTGCTCGGCGGTGAGATCCAGCCGGGGGAAAGCGGCCGCAGCCGCCTGCGCCAGCGGCAGCACGGCGAGCTCGGCGGACAGCTGGTCGAGGGTCCGCGCGTCTTCCTCGCGGTACGGGCCGACCCGGGTGCGGCGCAGCCGGGTCAGATGCCCGCCCACGCCGAGCGCCGCGCCGAGGTCGCGAGCGAGGGCACGGATGTAGGTGCCGCTGGAGCAGGTCACGGTCACGTCTGCGTCCAGCAGGTCGGCATGGCGGCGCACGGCCTGCACGGTGAGCTCGCGCACGGTCACCGTGCGCGCCTCAAGCCGGAGCGGCGCGCCGTCGCGGGCGAGCTGGTAGGCCCGCTTGCCGCCGACCTTGACCGCGCTCACCGCGGGCGGGATCTGCCGGATCTCGCCGCGCAGCGCGTCGGCGGCGGCGGTCAGGCTCGGCCGCGATACCCCGCGCGCGGACGCCCGCGAGATGATCGTCCCGTCGGCATCGTCGGAGTCCGTGGCCTGGCCGAACCGGATCGTGGCCGAGTATTCCTTCTCGGTCAGGGCCAGGTGACCCAGCAGCCGGGTGGCTTTCTCCACGCCCACCACCAGCACCCCGGTGGCCATGGGGTCCAGCGTGCCGGCGTGACCGACCCGGCGGGTACCGGCCAGCCTGCGGACCCGGGCCACAACGTCATGGGACGTGAGCCCGGCCGGCTTGTCGACGATGATGAGCCCGCCCGGCGCGGTCACCGGCCACCGGCCTCCGCCGTGTCGGCCGGCGCCGAGGGCACCGGCCGGGGGCCGTCCTGGACCGCGAGCAGCGCGCGCAGCCGCGCCAGGGCCTCCGGTACGGCCTCGTCGGTGGTGAACCCGGCCGCCTGGCTGTGCCCGCCGCCGCCCAGCGCGACGGCGGCCCGGGCCACGTCGATCCGTCCCTTCGACCTCGCCGACACGTGCCAGAACCCGTCGTCGGACTCCTTGAACACCACCGCGACCTCGGCCTCGTCGGTGCGGCGCACCACGTCGATCACGTCCTCGGTGACCTCGTAAGGCAGGCGGTCGGCCGCCCGGTCTTCCCGGGTAACCGTCGTCCACACGAGGCCGTACCCTCCGGCCTGCCCGGGCTCGAGCACGGCCCGGCCAAGCGACGCGGACAGCAGGTGCAGATAACCGAACGGCGCCCGGTCCAGCTCGCGGGCGAAGAACGCGGGGTCCAGGCCAGTCTCGATCAGCCGCGCCGCCATCCGGTGGACCTCCGGCGTGCTGGAGAACCTGAACGATCCGGTGTCGGTGACCAGGCCGGTGTAGAGCCCGGCGGCGATGGTGGCGGTGAGCGGCACGTCCATGGCGTCGATCAGCTGCCCGGCCAGCACGGCGGTGGCGGCCGCGGCCGGGTCGATCAGGTTGATCGTGCCGAAGCCCGGGTTGGATGCGTGGTGGTCCAGCACGATCAGCTCGGTGGCCCGGGTGGCGTGCCCAGCCAGCAGCCCCAGCCGGTCCACGCTGGAGGCATCGAAGGTGACCATCAGCCGGGGCCGCTCCGGATACGCCTGCGGCGGGCTCAGCATGTCCAGGCCGGGCAGGAAGCGCAGGATCGCGGGAATCTCGAAGGGGTGGTCACCAAAGGAGGCGATCACCCGCCGGCCACCCCGCGCGGTCAGCGCGTGCGTGACGGCGAGCATCGAGCCGAGGGCGTCACCGTCCGGGCGGACATGGCAGGCCAGGCAGATCTCGTCGGCCCGGTCCAGCGCGGCGACCGCACGGTCCCAGTCCTCGTGTCGGATGCCGCGGGTCATGCCCCGGGGTCCGCGTCCTGCTGCGGGCCCGGGACCGGCTTGTACGGGTCGGGGTCGCCGGCTGGCTCGGCGCCCTCACGGGCGGCCGCGACCTCCGCGTCCGCCTCGCGGGCCGCCGCGACCAGGTCTTCGATGTGCTGGACGTTGTCCGGCAGCGTGTCGGGTACGAAGGCCAGCGACGGGGTGTGCCGCAGCCCGGTCTGACGACCCACCTCGGACCTGATCACGCCGGTGGCGCTGGCCAGCGCCGCGGCGGTGTCGGCGCGGTCGCGGGCGGAGCCGTAGACGGTATAGAAGACCGTCGCCTCCCGTAGGTCGTTGGTGAGCCTGGCCTCGGTGATCGTGACGAAGCCGAGCCGCGGATCCTTGATCCGCCGCTCCAGCATCTCGGCCACGATCTGCGCGATCCGGTCAGCGAGCTTGCGAGCCCTGGCCGCGTCCATGGCCTGTCAGTCCTCCTCCCGCCGCAGCCTCTGCCGGGCTGACAGCAACTCGACCTCCGGGCGGGCGGCGACCCGTCGCTCGCACGCCGTCAGCACGTCGGTGCAGTGCCCCGCGGTCGAGGCCACGACCGCCACTGCGATCTCCGTTCGCCGGTGAACGTCCAGGTGACCGGTCTCTGCTACCGCGGCACCGGGAAAGCTGCGGCGCAGGTCGGCGATCAGCGGCCGGACCACCGACCGCTTCTGCTTCAGCGAGCGTACGTCGCCGAGCAGGACATCCAGGGCCAGGGTGCCCACGTACACGGCTACCCCGCCGCCGGCCGGGCAGGCCGGCCGGCGGCCGGACGGGCAATTACCGCGCCCGTGGCTTCTCCCGCATCTCGAAGGTCTCGATCACATCCTCGACCTTGATGTCGTTGTACCCGATGCCGATGCCGCACTCGAAGCCCTCGCGGACCTCGGTCACGTCGTCCTTGAACCGGCGAAGCGAATCGATCGAGAGGTTGTCCGAGACGACCACGCCGTCGCGCACCAGGCGCGCCTTGCTGCCCCGGTTGATCGTCCCCGAGCGCACGATGCAGCCGGCCACGTTGCCGATCCTCGGTACCCGGAAGACCTCCCTGACCTCGGCCGTGCCCAGCTGGACCTCTTCGAACTCGGGCTTGAGCATGCCCTGCAGGGCGGCCTCGACCTCCTCGATCGCCTGGTAGATCACCGAGTAGTACCGGATGTCCACGCCCTCGCGCTGGGCCAGCTCGCCGGCCCGCCCCGCCGGACGGACGTTGAAGCCGATGATCACGGCGTCCGACGCGATGGCCAGGTTCACGTCGTCCTGGGTGATCGCACCGACACCCCGGCTGATCACGCGCAGGCCCACGTCCTCGCCCACGTCGATCTTCACCAGGGCGTCCTCGAGCGCTTCGACCGATCCGGAGACGTCGCCCTTGATGATGAGCAGCAGCTCTTCCTTCTCGCCCGCCTTGAGCGCGGACTCCAGGTCCTCCAGCGTGACCCGCCGGGTGCGCCGGGCGAACTGCGCGCTGCGCTCCCTGGCCTCGCGCCGCTCGGCGATCTGCCGGGCCATCCGGTCGTCGGAAACCACGATGAAGTTGTCTCCGGCCCCGGGGACGGCGGTGAGCCCGAGCACCTGCACCGGCCGCGACGGCGGCGCCTCCGCGACCGGGTCGCCGTTCTCGTCCAGCATGGCGCGGACCCGGCCGAACGCCTCGCCGGCGACGATCGAGTCGCCGACGTGCAGCGTGCCGCGCTGCACCAGCACCGTGCCCACCGGGCCGCGGCCGCGGTCCAGGTGCGCCTCGATGGCCACGCCCTGGGCGTCCTGCTGCGGATTCGCCCGCAGGTCGAGCTCGGCGTCGGCGGTCAGCACGATCGCCTCGAGCAGGCCGTCGATGCCGATGCCCTCGCGGGCCGATACGTCGACGAACAGCGTCTGGCCGCCGAACTCCTCGGCCACCAGGCCGTACTCGGTGAGCTGGGCGCGCACCCGCTGCGGATCGGCGCCCTCCTTGTCGATCTTGTTGACCGCCACGACGATCGGCACACCGGCCGCCTGGGCGTGGTTGAGCGCCTCGGTGGTCTGCGGCTTCACCCCGTCGTCCGCGGCGACCACCAGCACGACCAGGTCGGTGGTCTCCGCGCCGCGTGCGCGCATCGCGGTGAACGCCTCGTGGCCCGGGGTGTCGATGAACGTGATCTTGCGCGGCCGGCTGTCTACCTCGATGGTGACCTGGTAGGCGCCGATGTGCTTGGTGATGCCGCCCGCTTCGCGGGCCACCTCGTTGGTGTTCCTGATCGCGTCCAGCAGCTTGGTCTTGCCGTGGTCGACGTGGCCCATCACGGTGACCACCGGGGGACGCGGCGCAAGGTCGGCCTCGTCGCCGGAGTTCTCGCCGAAGTCGATGTCGAACGACTCCAGCAGCTCCTTGTCCTCTTCTTCCGGGGACACGACCTGCACGTTGTAGTTGAGCTCGGCACCGAGCAGCTGCAGCGTCTCGTCGTTGACCGACTGGGTGGCGGTCACCAGCTCGCCCAGGTGGAAGAGCACCTGTACCAGCGAGGCCGGGTTGACGTTGATCTTGTCCGCGAAGTCACTCAGCGACGCGCCGACCGGCAGCCGGATGACCTGCCCGTTGCCGCGCGCGATCGTGACGCCGCCGATGCTCGGCGCCTGCAGGTTGTCGAACTCCTGGCGCCGCTGCTTCTTCGACTTGCGGCCACGGGCCGGACGCCCGCCGGGTCGGCCGAATGCACCCTGCGTGCCGCTCCGGCCACGGCCGCCGCCGCCCGGACGTGCCCCGCCGCCGGGACCACGGCCGCCGCCGGGGCCACCGGGGCCACCAGGGCCGCCGCGGCCGCCGGGCGATGTGCCGACGCCGCCGCCGGGGCCGCCGCGGCCGCCGGGACGCGACCCGGTACCTCCCGGGCCGCCACGAGCGCCGCCGGGACCCCCGGCCGCACCGCGGCCGGGACCGCCGCTGCCCGAGCCGCCCGGACCACTCGTCCGGGGGCGCATGTTCATCGGGCTCGGCCGCGGGCCGCCGGGGCGCGGCATGTCAGCGGGGCTGGGCCGCCCGGGACCGGAACCGCCAGGGAGCGTCCCGCCTGCGGGCTGTCCTGGCCGGCCGCCCTGGCCTGGGCCCGTCGGACCACCGGTACCCGGCTGTCCCGGCCTGGCCTGCGCCGGGTGCGGGCCGGCACCCATGCCGGTCGCGGTGGAACTGAACGGGTTGTTGCCCGGCCGGGGCCCGGGCCGGGGTCCGGGGCGCGGACCGGGGCGCGGTCCGCTCGGCCGTGACTGGTCCGGGCGCGGCCGCTGGCCCGGTTCGGCCTGCGCGGGCGCGCGGGATGCGGGGGCCGGAGCGGGCGCAGCTGCGCCGGCGGGCGACGGCCCCACGTCGCCGGGGCTGGCCGGGGCGCGGTCCGCCGGAGCGGGCGGCGCCGTGGCGACCGCTTCGGCCGCGGCCGGAGCGGGTGCCGCGGGCGCGGGCGTCCGCCCCGCCCGGCCATCCTGGCGCTGCCCGTCCGCGCGCTGCCCGTCTGCGCCTGCCTCCGCGCGCGCGGAGGCAGGCGCAGACGGGGCCTGCGCGGCCTGTGACCCGATGGACTCTCTGAGCCTGCGCACGACCGGCGCCTCGATCGTCGAGGACGCCGAGCGCACGAACTCACCCATTTCCTGGAGCTTGGCCATCACGGCCTTGCTCTCTACACCAAGTTCCTTCGCGAGCTCGTAAACCCGGACCTTCGCCACTGCGCTCCTGCCTCGGCCGGTTTCACCCGGACCTGCTTCCGGACCTCCCAACCGGTCCGGGGCAGTGGTTGCCCTGGGCCGGCGTCAGCCTGCCGTACTCATCGCCTTGTGCTCATCGGGCGCTCATCGCTGTCTTGACCCGCTTTCCCGAGACGGTTCCCATCCTCTGTCGCTCCGCCCGACCGAAGATACCGGGTAAGCAACTGCCCGCCGAGCGGTCCCGGCACGCGTAGTGCACGGGGAAACGCCCGGCGATGCTGCGCTTGCTCCCAGCACCTCTGGCTAGGGTGAAGGTACGCACCCCGGCCAGCCAGCTGTGCCAGCGGATCGGGAACAAGCTCGTTCCCGGCCGCGACTATGCGAAGCAACTCGGACTTGGCCGCGCGCTCCCTGCATCCCACGCAGGTCCGCACCGGGGCGCGGACATGCGTCACAGGGGCCGCTCGGCCATCTGCGGACAAGTCTACCGCGTCGCGGAGTCGGCGGCGTCCGCAACACTGCCGGGCGCGACACTGCCGGGCGCGACACTGCCTGGCGCGACACTGCCTGGCGCGACACTGCCTGGCGCGTCACTGCCGGGCGCGGTAGCGTCCGGCGCGGTGTCCGACACGATGTCGATCTTCCAGCCGGTCAGCCGCGCGGCCAGCCGGGCGTTCTGGCCCTCTTTGCCGATCGCCAGCGACAGCTGGTAGTCGGGCACGACCACCCGGGCGATCCGGGCTTCCGGATCCACGATGTCCACCCGGGAGACCCTGGCCGGCGACAGCGCGTTGGCGACGAACTCGGCCGGGTCCTCGGCGTAGTCCACAATGTCGATCTTCTCGCCGTGCAGCTCGGTCATGACGTTGCGGACCCGGCTGCCCATCGGGCCGATGCAGGCGCCCTTCGCGTTCACGCCCTGCTGGTGGGACCTGACCGCGATCTTGGTACGGTGGCCGGCCTCGCGGGCGATCGCGGCGATCTCCACCGCGCCGCTGGACATCTCGGGCACTTCGAGCGTGAAGAGCTTCTTGACTAGGTTCGGGTGGGTCCGCGAGAGCGTGACCGAGGGACCCCGGTGGCCCTTGTGGACGCGCAGGACGAAGCAGCGCAGGCGCTCGCCGTGCGCGTATCGCTCTCCCGGGACCTGTTCGGCGGCGGGCAGGATCGCCTCGATCTTGCCCAGGTCGACGAGCACGGACCGCGGGTCCTTGCCCTGCTGGATGACCCCGGCCACCACGTCGCCCTCGCGGCCGGCGTACTCGCCGAAGGTCAGCTCGTCTTCCGCGTCCCGCAGGCGTTGCAAGATCACCTGGCGGGCCGTGGTCGCGGCGATCCGGCCGAAGCCATCCGGCGTGTCGTCGTACTCCCCGGTGACTTCACCGTCCTCGCTGGTCGTGGCGGCCCAGACGGTCACGTGACCGCTGGTCCTGTCCACCTGGACGCGCGCCGTCGGCGCCGCCCCGTCGGTGCGGTGGTACGCCACCAGCAGCGCATCCTCGATCGCCTTGATCGCGAGCTCCATGGAGATGTCCTTCTCGCTCTCCAGGCTGCGCAGGACACTCAGGTCAATGTCCATCGGGCTGCACCCCCAGGTCCTTGAACTCCACCTGAACCTGCCCTGGCCCGAGCTCGGCGTAGCCGAACTCGCGGCGTTCACCGTCGATCTCTAGGGTCACCCCGGCCGCCCCGGCCGTGACGATCCTGCCCTCGGCGGTGCGTGACGGGCCGGCATCGGCCGTCTGGGAAGACGAGCCCCGGACCGGAACCCGGACCAGACGGCCGGACGCGCGACGCCAGTGCCGCGGCTCGGTAAGCGGGCGATCCACTCCCGGCGAGGACACCTCGAGCGTGTAGGGCCCAGGACCCATCAGATCGCCGGCGTCGACCTCGGCGGCGACGGCCCGGCTGACCAGCGCGATGTCGTCCAGGCTCACGCCCTGCTCGGCATCCACCACGACGCGCAGCAGGCTCCGGCGGCCCGCCCGGCCGATCCGGACCGACTCAAGCTCAAGTCCCGCCGCGCTGACCACCGGCTCGAGCAGGCCGGCCAGACGCTCCGGATGTGCCGCAACATGGCGGGAGCCACCGCTCATCACGACCTCCTCGCCCGCCAGCTGTGCTGTTGTCCTGCCCTGTTAGCCTATCCGCGGCACGGCGGGAGGCAGACCGCCGGACGCCGGCGCGTTGGCGCGGGTCATTGCGCACGACCAAGCTCTAAACTCGGCGGCAACGATCCAGGCCGTTCGGCGGGAGGTTCGGTGGCGGCAGACCCGACGCGGCGCCGGGTGCTGACCGCGTCGGCCCTGATGCTGACGGCGGCCGGCACCGCCGGCTGCGCGTCAGGGCAGGCCTGGCCCTGGGCCCGGCCGCCGGTCCCGGTGCCCGAGGTGGGGATGCTCAGGAATGTGATCGCCGCCGAGGACGCCATGGTCTCCACGTACACCGCGGTGCTCTCGGCCCGGCCCGCCCTCGCGGCGACGGTCTCGCCGCTGCTGCGCCAGCACCGGCAGCACCTGGCTCAGTTGCGGGACCGGCTGATGGTGCCCGCGGGCGCCCGCCCGTCACCGGCGAAGACGGCCCGCGCGCGCCGGGCACCGGTCCCGGCCGGCCGGGACGCGGTCCTGGCCTACCTGCGCCGCGCCGAGACCGATCAGGCCGCGTTCCTGGTCCACACGCTCGCCGCGGTGGTCACGCCTTCGCTGGCGCAGCTGATGGCCAGCATCAGTGCCAGCGAGGCCGCGCACGCCGCGCTGCTGGACTCCGCGGTGTCGCCGCGGTGACCACGGCGGGCCGCCGAGCGCGGCCGGGGAAAGCCGCCGGGAACGCGGCGCTGCAGGACGCCCTGGCCGCCGAGAACGCGGCCATCTTCGGCTACGGGGTGGCGGGCGCCTACCTGACCGGCCGCCAGCGGGCTACCGCGACGGCGTACTGGAACGAGCACCGGTCGGCCCGGGACACGCTGTCCGGCCTGCTCCGCGCGCGGGGGGAGCAGCCGGCCCCCGCCGCCGCCTCCTACAAGCTGCCGTTCGGCGTGCACACCGCGGCCGAGGCGGCCTCGCTCGCGATCTTTCTCGAGAACGGGGTCACGGCCGCCTACCTCGGCCTGGTCGGGGCCGGCGATCCGGGGCTGCGGACGTTCGGCGCCCGGGCCATGCAGGCTGCGGCGATCCGGGCCACGTCCTGGCTCGGATCCACGGTGGCGTTCCCCGGGATGCCCGCCGCCCGGCCGAGCCCGCCGCGGGCCCGCTGACCGGACCGGCCTAACTCAGTGCGGCCGGCAGGGGCTCCGCGTGCAGGACCGTCAGGCGGGATACCGCCCGGGTCAGCGCCACGTACAGCCGGTGCGGACCGCGGCGGCCCGCGGCCGTGATCCTGGCCGGCTCCACCACGATCACGTGGTCGAATTCCAGGCCCTTGGCCAGGGTGACGGGGACGACGGTGAGCCGGTCCTCGCCGCTGGCCCCGTCCAGCACGGCGTGCCCGATGCCGGCCGCGCGCAGTAGCCGGGACAGCTCGGCCACCTGTTCGTCGGCCGCGATGACCGCGATCGAGCCGGGCCGCGCGCTCGCCGTAGCGCAGGCCGCCCGCAGCGCGGCGTCCAGGCCGCCCGGGCTGGTGGCCACGATGTCCAGCGCGCCGGGATCATGCCGCAGCGACGCGGACCTGGCCAGGGTGGGTGCTATCAGGTCGAGCAGCCGGTCCGCGAAATCGAGGATCTGCCGCGGCACGCGGTAACCCACCTCGAGGACCCGGAGCTGGGCGTCGCGCTTGCCGAGATGGCCGAGCAGCTCGGGCCAGCTCTCGGCGGCGCACGGACTGGTGCCCTGTGCGAGGTCGCCCAGCACGGTCGCCGAGCCGGTCTCGCACCTGCGGCCGATGGCGCGGCACTCCATCGGCGACAGATCCTGCGCCTCGTCTACCACCACATGGGCCACGCTGCCGGTCCGCTCGATCAGGTCGGCGGCCTCGTCGATCAGCACCAGGTCCGCCGCTGACCACCGGGCCGAGCGAGGGCTGGCTGGCCGGCCCGGCCAGCCGATCGCGCGCTGCTCCGCCTCGTCGAGCAGGCCTTCGGCGGCACGCGCCAGCTCGCCGGCGTCGGTGAGCACCGTGTGCACGAGCCGGACCGGATCCACCTTGGGCCAGATGGCGTCCACCGCGGCGCGTACCTGCCTGGTCCGGCGCACCGCGTCGTGCGTCCGGTCGTCGCAGCTCTCCCCCGCCGCTTCCATCCTGGTCAGGACCACGTGCGCGATCCGGTGCGCCAGCATCTCGCGGCCGGTGCCGTACCGGACCCCGCGGTCGCGCAGCTCGGTCACGAGCCCGGACAGCTCGTGCGTGCCCACCCGCCAGCGCCGCGATCCGCGCGGCAGCATGATCGGCTCGGCCGGGCGGGCCAGGCGCGCCCACAGCGCCCGGCGCAGCACCTCGGCCATCCGCGCGTCGCCCTTGATCCGCGCGGCGCGCTCGTCGTCCTGGGCGCGGACCGCCGTGCCGGGCCGCGTCGCGACCAGGTCGGTGACGGTGACCTGTGTGACATCCATCTCGCCGAGCGCGGGCAGCACATTGCGGATGTACGACAGGAAGGTGCGGTTCGGCCCGATGACGAGCACCCCGCGGCGCCCCATCCGCTCCCGGTAGGCATAGAGCAGGTAGGCGACCCGGTGCAGCCCCACCGCGGTCTTGCCCGTCCCGGGCGCGCCCTGCACGCAGATGGTCCGGTCCGCGTCGGCGCGGACGATGTCGTCCTGGTCCGGCTGGATCGTGGCCACGATGTCGCGCATCGGGCCCGACCTGGGCCGCTCGATCTCCTCCAGCAGGATGCGGCTGACTTCCGGCCCCCCCGGCGGTCCCGGCGGCGCCGCCGCGGGCGCGATGAAGTCCTCGTCCTCGTAGGCGGTGAGCTCGCCGCCGGCGAAGCCGAACCGCCGCCGCATCTCCAGCCCCATGGGATCGGCCCGGCTGGCCCGGTAGAACGGCCGGGACAACGGGGCCCGCCAGTCGATCACCACCGGATGGCCGCCCGGGTCGTGCACGTGCCGTCGTCCGATGTGGAACGTCTCCGGGCCGGACCCGGCCGCGCCGGACGGGCCCGCGGCGGCGGGGTCTTCCCAGGGCGACTGGTGGTAGTCCAGCCTGCCGAAGAACAGCGGGGTGTCGGGCAGGTCACGCAGCGCCTCGGCCCGCCGGTACAGGTCGGCCTTGAGGTACTCCTCCGACACGGGGTCCCCGCCGAGGGCGCGCAGCGAGAGCACGTTCTCGCGCATCAGCCGCAGGAACTTCCGCGACCGGGTCAGGTAGAGGCGTTCGGCGGCGATCACCGGGTCGGCGGGGCCGCGGGCTTGATCGGGGTCGGTGTCGGCGGGCTCCTTGTCCAGGCGGCCGGCGGCGGGCATGCCTCGTCTCCTCGATGGCATCGGGGGCTTATAGCACAAGAGCCAGCAGCCTAGCAAGAGGCTCCGGTGAGGTCATCTGGTTTACTGCCGTCCGCTCACGCGGGCGTGACCACGTACTGCCGCAGGCAGAGGTCGGCGAACGTCACTGGGCCGCGCGGCCCGGGAACGTGGTCGACGTTGATGCCCGTCTCCGGGACGCCGCGGAGCTTGAAGCCGTCCAGCAGCCTGGTGCTCGCGTTCCAGAACGCGCCGGTGCCCCGGTAGGCGTCGAGGAACCGCCGGGCCGCGGCGGGATCTGAAGTGACGATGCCGGCGGCGAGCCCGGAAGTCTCGTCGTTCGCGGTCCGCGCGGCGGCCACCGCGTCGGATACCGGGGCGATGGTCACCGTGGCCTCCCGGCCGGCCTGCAGCGCCCACTCGCGCCCGAGCGGATGATCGTGCGGCGGGAGCGAGGGGGCCACGCCCGCGGTCGCCAGCGCGCCCAGCGCGACCGGCAGCAGCTCGTCCCAGCGGCCGGAGCAGATGAGCAGCAGATTGAGCCGGTTGCACACGCCCAGCCGGTCCAGGCTCTCGGTGATCAGCCGGGTGGCCTCGGCGGGCTCGGCGGCGTGGTCCAGGTAGAGCACGCCGCCGCCGTCGGCGTGGGCGAGGGTACGGACACCGTGGCGCGCGGCCTCGGCGGCCAGCGACCGGGTGGTCTCGCCGCTGCCGCGCAGGATCACCAGGGGTATCAGGCCCGGCTGGCGGACCAGCTCGGCCGCCGCGGCGTGATCGGCGGTGCGGACGAGCTGCAGCGCCCGCGGGCCGATCCCGGCCTTCTCCAAGGCCGGCGAGATCGCGTGGTCGAACAGCGCGGCGGCTGAGGCGAGCGCCGCGGCGCCGGTGCGCAGCACCCCGGCATTGTGCGACTTGAGCAGCTGCGAGGCGATGTCGACGGTAACCGCGGGGCGCGCCTCGAAGTTGGCTCCGACCACGCCGATGGGAACGCGGCGTTCGGTCAGGCGTAGCCCGTCCGGCAGCGTGCCCAGTGGCGTCGCCTCCGGAGGGAACGCGACCCCGGCGAGCAGCTCGAGCTGGCGCGCGGTGGCCGCCAGCCGCTGCTCGTCCAGCCGGAGCCTGTCCAGCAGGCCGCGGCCCAGTCCCTGCCGGGTACCGCGCGCCATGTCGGCCTCGTTCGCGTCGAGGATGATCGCGGCCCTCTCGGCGAGCAGGCTGGCCATCTGCCGCAGGGCGCCGTCGATAACGGCGCCGGGGGCCGCGGCCAGGCCGGGCGCGGCCTGCCGGGCCGCCTCGCCGCAGGAGATCACCGCCTGCCTGGCATCGGTATCGGCCATGCAGACGAGGTTAAGCCATGGGACGGCCCTCACCAGGCCCAGTGGAAGCCGACCACCGTTCGCTCGATCGACCGCATGTACCTGTGCACCGAATGCTGGCTGTCGAGCGCGACGGGTTCCTCGCTGATGACGTCGCCCTCCACGCCGTCCCACACCGCCCACCAGATCGCCCGCGGCAGGCGCCGGGGGTGGAAGGCCACCCGGATGTCGACGTTTTCCGCGCGCTTCATCACGGCCCGGCGGTACTGTCGCCTGCTCGCGTCCATCAGGTTGTCGAGGTAGTGATACGTGTTCCAGTATTCGAGGGTCAGGGTCTCGCCGAGGGACAGCTTCTTGGCCAGCAGGATGTCGGTGGCGTAGAGGCCCTCGGCCAGTTCATGCGGATACCCCGATACCCCGCGGCAGCCCTGCCCCACCTCGAGCGTCAGGGTATCGGTGTCGTGGATGAAGGGAACGCTGTCCACTCCCTCCGCGGTCGCCTCGATGACCTTGAGCGTCCTGGCTCGCGCGACGAGACCGTCCTGGCCGACGTCGATATGATCGTGCAGGGACACGGTCTGATGCCTGGCCGGACCGAAGACTTCTGCCACCCCCGCGAGCAGGTCGGGGCGCATGGCCCGGGGACCTGCGAGGACGCTGATCCGGCTCGATCCCGCCGCCAGCCGCCGCAGCCGGTCCGCTTCGGCGTCGGTGAAGCCGAATGCCTCGATGAACAAGGTCAGCGTGGCCCGGCTGAGCATCTTGCCGGACAGCGCCCGCAGCACCGTGTCCTTGAGCTGGCGGGGCAGCACGTCGGTGTCGCCCGGCGTGCGGGGGTGGCTCCAGCGGTACCTGGCGAGTACTTCGGCTACGGCCAGGTGGTTGACCTGACCGGGCCGGCTCCGTTCGGCATACTGTTCCCATCGCCTCCGGTAACGGCCCGGTCGCAGCAGCAACTCGCGCAAATACGCGGCAGCAGCCTGACGGTAGGCATCACGTACATCGGTCACGGCCCCGGTACCAGTCTTGCGACTTTAATGCGACATACCCTCACTATGCTACGGCCTCGGGTCTGGGTGAGGGGGAGACACAGGTGGTGGTTAGGGGGGTGGCGTGACTATTGACGATCACGCTAGCGCGCCCGCGCAAGTGCTTGGCCAGGCCTATTTCCTCGACCTCCTCGGCGACGCCTACAACGGGCTCGGTCACTACGACGAGGCCATCGCGGTGTTGTCCGAGGCGGCCGAGGCATTCCGGCGGCACGACGCTCAGCGCGCGCACGCAGAGTGCCTGTTCAAGATCGCGCAGAGCCACCTGGCTAGGGGTCGCGGCGAGCTGGCGATCGGGTACCTGGAGCAATGCCTGCCGATATTCGGTGACCTGCACCTGCCCGATCACGAACGGCAGGCGGCCGGGATCCTGAACGACTGCCGGGCGGCGGCCGGCTGACCGGCCGTGGCCCGATCCGGTGCGGACGGGTCAGGTGGGGTCAGAACAGCACGGACATGAAGCTGGCGACCTCGGTGAACCCGACCCGGCGGTAGGCCGCCCGGGCCGGGACGTTGAAGTCGTTGACGTACAGCGACACCACCGGCGCGACGTTGCGCAGCGCCTCGGCCACCACCGCCGCGACGCCCCCGGCGGCCAGGCCGCGGCCGCGTGACTGCGGTCGCACCCATACTCCCTGGACCTGGCACGCCTGCGGGGTAACCGCACCAATTTCCGCCTTGAAGACCACCTGGCCGTCCTCGATCCGGGCGAACGCCCGGCCCGCACTGATCAGCTCGGCCACCCGGGCCCGGTAGCTCGCGCCCCCGTCGAAGCCCAGCGGCGAGACGCCGACCTCCTCGGTGAACATGGCCACGCTGGCCGGGAAGAGGACGTCGAGCTGTTCCGGCCGGACCCTGCGCACCAGCCGGTCGGGCGGAACGAGGGGCGGGGTGGTGATCGCCATAACGGGCTGGGCCCGGCGGACATCGCGGGGCTTTCCCCAGTGCGGGCGCAGCAGCTGCCACAGCTCGTCGATCGCGTCCGCCGGCCCCACCAGCGACGAGCAGCGCCTGCCCTGGGTGCGGGCCCGGCCGGCGAACGCCGCGATCGCCTCCGGGCTGGCGGCCACCGGCACCAGGTTCGCCCCCGCGTAGCAGACCGAGGACAGCCGCCCGTCCGTGTGATGCCCCCAGACCTGCGCCCCGAGCCTGGCCGGGTCGAGGCCGCCGGCCCGCACCCGGGAGGCGACGAAAACGTTCACCACGGGATCGCGGTCGCACAGGGCCAGCACCTCGTCGCGATCTCGATCGCCTAGCAGGCGCAGCGACCCGGCCCACGGTGCCTTGACTCGCAGCACGCTTCCAGGGTAACGGCACCGACCGGTCAACACGCCGGCCGCGCCGACCAGGCCGGCCGCCGGCGCGTGCTCAGCCCTGGGGCGTCGGGTCCGGCAGCGCGGCGCAGGTGGCGTTGACCGCACCCGGTCCCCCGGACTCGGGCAGCGCCCCGGTGGCCAGGTAGCGGTTCAGGTAGCCGTCCACGCAGGCGTTCGGCGGGCTGGCCAGCGACTGGCCGTGGTTGCCGCCACCCGGGACGACCACGATGCGCGAGCTCGGCAGCTGCCGGTGCGCCTGCATCGCCCCCGGGTACGGCGTGGCCGGATCCAGCGTGCCCTGCAGCATGAGGATTCCCGGCAGCCCGGCCCCGGTGATCCGCAGCGGATGAGCCGCCCCCTTCACCGGCCAGAACGCGCAGGCGGCGTTGAACCACGTATTGTCCCAGGCCTCGAAGGGCGCGGTGCGGTACACCCGCCGGGTGTCGCGGTCCCACTTCGCCCAGTCACGCGGCCAGTTCACGTCGCTGCACTCGACCGCGTTGTAGACGGCGAACTCGTTCTCGCCCTGCGCGCCGTAGAGGTTGAACAGGCTGATGAGCTGCCCGGCCGAACCTGAGTGGTAGTAGGCGGCCAGCGCGGCCGCCAGGCCCGGCCACAGCGCGTCGTCGTAGGTGCCCTCCAGGAACGTGTCGTGGTATTCGTCCGGGCCGATCAGCGGGCCGGACGGGCCGTCGATCGGGTGCGGGCCGAGCCGGGCGCTCACCCGGTACCACGCCTGGCGGACCTGGGACGCGGCCGTGCCAAGCTGATAGACGCGGTCATAGCGGGCCACCCAGGCGAAGAACGCGTTCATCCGGCCCTGGATGGCGTAGTCCTGGTCGAGGTTGTCGGTGTACCAGACGCCGGCCGGGTCGACGGTGCTGTCCAGGATCATGCGGCGGACCCGGCCGGGGAACATCGTGGCGTAGACCTGGCCGATGTAGGTGCCGTACGAGTACGCGAAATAATTGATCTTCTGCTGGCCCAGGGCGGCCCGGACGGAATCGACGTCCCTGGCCACGTCCTCGGTGGTCATGTACGGGAGCAGCCAGCCGAACTTCTTATCGCAGTCCGCCGCGTAGGCCCTGGCCCGGTTCTCCTGGACCTGCTCGGCGGCGCGGCTGGCCGGGACGTTGCCGGGCCGCACCCTCCGGAAGAATCCAGGGTCGCAATGCAGCGCAGGCGTGCTTGACCCGACTCCGCGCGGGTCGAAGCCGACGATGTCGTACTCGGCGGCCACCTTGGGATCCAGGCCGGTGGCCACCTGGGCGGCCAGGCCGAGCCCGCTGGCTCCCGGGCCGCCGGGGTTGACGAGCAGCACCCCCTGGCGCTGCCCGGGCGGGGCGGTGGCCGGGATCCGGGACAGCGCGAGCGTGATCTTTCGACCGTCCGGGTGCCGGTAATCCAGCGGCACCCGCAGCCGGGCGCACTGCATCCTGGGCACCTGGGTGCAGGAGTGCCAGCTCAGGTGGGCGCCGGCCCCCGTCCCCGCGGAGGCTCCGGTGCCCGCCGGGCCGCCCCCGGTGGCCAGCGACCCGCCCGGCGAACCGGTGGCACTGCACGCCGCCGCGGTGATCGAGATCGCGGCGCCGACGGCCGCGGCGATCATGGCGAGCCGGCCTGGCCGGGGCGCGCGGCCTACTCGGCGCGACCGGTTCCCTCGGATCAGGTGCGTACCTGGCGGGCGGGACAGCATGAGGGCCATCTTGCCCGATCGCCCGGGCGGCCTGGCCCGCCCGGGCCGGGCGGCTCTCGCCGGTTCGCGCCCGGATCGCGGGCTCGCCTACCGAAGTCCATGATCACGGAGGAAATCGGCCCACGCCTGGTCTCGCGTCGGGCCCTCTTCCCGGTCCGCCGGCGGCTGTGATCGGCCGGGCCGCACCAGGGTGGCGATGATCAGGATCAGCCCGCCAGGGAACGCGACCGCCGCCAGCGTGTTCAGCCCCGAGGGGGCCGAGCCCGCTACACCCCACAGGATGGCGCCCGCCGCGGCGAGCAGGGCGCCGGCGATGAGCAGGCCGGTACGCGAGCCGCCCGGCGGTCCCGTAGGGCAGCTCCAGTCCAGGCCATGGGCCGCCCGCTGGAGACCGCACCGGTTGCACCGGTCCAGGTTGGACAGGTGGGTGGTGCGGTGCTGAAACTGCGGGTCGCCTGTCGCTGCGCTCATCGGCCTCTTCTCCTTGTGAGCGCTGACGCCCGGCGGGCGCCGTTTACCCGGGCGTCATCTGCTGCGCTGTCCGCCGCGGCGGGTGAGCGCGTCCACGGTCACCGCGGCCAGCAGGACGAGCGCCGTCCACATGAGCTGCGCGGCCGCGGTCAGCCCGATCAGCTGCAGGCCGTTGGCGATCACCCCGACGACCAGGCCGCCGAGCACGGCGTCCAGCATCTTGCCCCGGCCACCGAAGAGGCTGGTGCCGCCGATGACCGCGGCGGCCACCGCGTACAGCACGTTCTGGCCGCCGTTGACGCCGCTGGAGATCGAGCCGAGGTAGGAGGCATAGATGATCCCGGTGATGCCGGCGGTCATCCCGCACAACCCGAAGGCCGCGATCCGGATCCGGCTCACGTTGATGCCCGCGCGCCTGGCCGCCTCGGCGTTGCCGCCGATCGCGTAAATGTACCGGCCGAACCGGGTGCGGCCGAGCAGCACCGTATAGCCCACCAAGACCGCCAGCACGATCAGCACTACCCACGGCAGGCCGCTCACGGCGAGCAGGACGCTGCCGCGGTTGGTATTGCCGATGAGCACGACCACCACGCCGGCCACCGCGATCACGGCGATCTTCAGCAGCGTGATGCTGAGCGGCGGGGCGACCAGCCCGTTGACCCGCCGCCGCCGGTCCCGCAGGTACATCATCAGACCGGCCAGCACGACGACGACGATCATCACGATCCAGCTCGCGGTCGGGCTGAGCGCGCCGCCCTCGATGTCATTGATGATGTTGCTCTGCAGCCGGATCACGCCGCCCACGCCGATCTTCCCGGCGGCGTCGATCAGGAACAGCAGCACGCCGGACAGGCCGAGCAAACCAGCCAGGGTGACGATGAACGACGGCAGCCGAAGCCAGGTGATGACGATCCCCTGCAGTACTCCGTAGGCGGCGGTGGCCGCGAGGGCGACCAGCACCGATGCCCACCAGGGCCAGCCCAGCGCCAGCGTCCACAGCGCGAGGACCGCGCCGCAGGCCGCAGTGTACCCCGCCGCCAGGTCGATCTCGCCGAGCAGCAGCACGAACACCTCGGCCATGGCCAGGGTGATGATGAACGCGGCCTGGGTCAGCAGGTTGACCAGGTTGCCCGCGGACAGGAACAGCGAGTTCTTGATCTGGAAGAACACCACGATCACGATCACGCCGAGGATGACGGGCAGGGCTCCGCTCTCGCCGCTGCGGATCCGCTGGAGCCAGATCCGCACGTACTCGCCCAACGATCCGGCCAGTAGTTCGGGCGCCGCGGTCGGCGCGGTAACCGCGGCCTCCTCGGCCTGGAGGTCGGGCGCGGCCTCGGTGGTGCCGGCGCCCCGCTCCTCCGGCCCTGGGTTCGTGGATGCCAAGGGTCAGCCCTCCGGGCCGCGGTCGGGAGTGTCCAAGCCTTGCGTCCGCTGCGAGGCGCCCGTGGTCATCAGGTCGACCACCGAGGCCGTGTTGTAGTCCGCCGCGGGCCCGACCGAGACCAGGCGTCCCAGGTACAGGACGGCGATCCGGTCGGCGACCTGGAATACGTCGGTCAGGTTGTGCGAGACGACGAGCACGGCGATGCCGCGCCGGGCGAGGCGGCTGATGAGGTCCAGCACCAGCGCCGTCTGGGACACGCCCAGCGCCGCGGTGGGCTCGTCCATGATCACGAGTTTCGCGTCCAGGATCACCGCCTTGGCCACCGCGACCGCCTGGCGCTGGCCGCCGGACAGCGAGCCCACCGGCTGGCGGATGTTGCGGACCGTGGTGACCCGCAGGTCGCTGAGCGTCTTCTGGGCGGTTTTCTCCATGCTCACCTCGTCCAGCAGCAGGTGCCGCAGCGGCTCGTGGCCGAGGAGCATGTTCTCCACGATGTCCAGGTTGTCACACAGCGCGAGGTCCTGGTAGACGGTGGCGATCCCCGTCTCGGTGGCATCCCTCGGCGAGCGGAAGTGCACCCGCTTGCCCTGCCAGGACATGTGGCCGGTCGACGGTTCCCAGATCCCCGAGATCGTCTTGATCAGGGTCGACTTCCCGGCCCCGTTGTCCCCGACCAGAGCGGTCACCTGGCCCGCCGGGATGTCGAGGTCGATGCCGGTCAGTGCCTGGACGGGGCCGAAGTTCTTGCCGATGTCGCGCAGCTCCAGCAGCTGCCCGTCCGCCCCGGCGGCTCCGTCGCCTATGTCGTAGGGGGCCCGGCCCGCTTCCGCGGGCCGGGCTCCCTCTCCTGAGCTACTGGTCACGGCCGGTATCCCAGCTGCTCACTTGACCTGCCTTCCTCAGCCGGAGATCCCTGCGGCCTTACACTCCGCGGAGAACTTGCCCGTGCACAGCTGCGATGCGGGCACGAACTTGTCCGCGATCACGGTGCTGTTCATGTTGGCGGTGGTCACCCAGGTAGGAGTCAGCAGCACCGAGGCCACCTGGGTCTTGGTCTGCGGATCCAGGGTCTTGCCGTTCAGCAGGCCGGCCGGCGCGGTGACCCCGGCCCGGACGTACATGGCCAGGGCGGCCGCTGCCTGGGCCTCCAGGAAGATCGGCTTGTACACGGTGCCGCACTGGAAGCCGGCCAGGATGTTCTGCAGGCCGGTCAGCGTGGCGTCCTGGCCTGTGGTCGGGAACGTCTTGGGCTTGATGCCCTTGTTCTGCAGGTAGTGGATGATCGGCGCGGCGTTCTCGTCGTTCGGGATCAGCGCGGAGTTGATGTTCGGGTGCGCGGTGAACTGCTGCTGGAACTCGCTCAGCGCGGTCGGCGGATCCCAGGTCCCGGCCGGGTTGCTCACGTCCTTCCAGAGCCCCGAGCTGAAGTGCGGCTTGAGCACCGCGTCGTAGCCTTGCGCGAACAACGTCGCGTTGTTGTCGGTGGGCGCGCCCTTCATGACGATGACCTGCGGCTTCTTGACCTTCCAGGCCGACGTGCAGGCGACCAGGCCCTGCCCCATCTTCGTGCCGACCACGACGTTGTTGAAGCTCACGTAGTACTTGCGGGTGCCCCCGAGGGTGAGCCGGTCATAGTCGATCACGGGGACGCCGTGCGCCTTCGCGTAGGACTCGATGTGCGCGCCCACGCCGGAGTCGAGCGGGTCGACCAGCAGCACGCTGGCGCCCTTGGTGATGGCGGTCTGGGCGTCGCTGAACTGGGTCGAGTCGCTGCCCAGCGCGTTCTGGACGGTGTACTGCGACGGCTTGAGCCCGGCCTTGGCGAAGGACTCCTTCAGGTAGGGCGCGTCGAACTCCACGTAGCGGGTGGAGGAAACGGTGTCGGGCAGGATCACGGCCACGTTCCCCTTGCCCTTAGCCGCCAGCGGCTTGAGCGTGGCCATCGCGCTAAAGGAGTTGTTGATCTGGTTGACGCTCAGCTGCGGCACCGAGCCGCCAGAGCTTCCCGGGGAACTGCTGCTGCTGGACGAGCCGCCGCTGCTGCCGCAGGCGGCGACCACGAGGGCCGCGCTTGCGGCCACCGCCGTCAGCCCCACTCGCTTTGTCACTGAAAACAACGAAAACCACCTCGTTCGTGGGCGGCACGTGTCCGCGCATGTCTTGGATCAAATCCCCATGGCGGCCACCGCGGGCCGGCATCTGTCGAAGCAAACTTTAGGGCGACATGAATGAACAGCGGCGTTAACATTCGGGGCGCCGCATAAAAAAAGTGTAAACGGGGTGGGCATTCGGCGGCCGGTGACCCGCAGCTGCCGCCGGGCCGGCCGCGGTGGCTCATTCCGCCGCGATCCGGTAACCGGCCCGAGGCTGAGTGATGATCAGCGGCGCGCCGCCGTCCGATTCGAGCTTGGCCCGCAGGCGGCTGACATAGACCCGCACGTACTCGGTCTCGGTCTCGTAGCCGCGCCCCCACACGCGCCGCAGCAGGTAGGTGCCGCTGAGCAGCTTGCCGCGGTTCAAGGCCAGCTCGCGCAGCAGGGCGAACTCGGTGGGGGTGAGATGGACCGGCTTGCCGGCCCGGCGCACCTGCTGGCTGGCCAGATCCACCTCGACGTCGCCGATGACGATGGCGGGCGGCACGGCCTCCGGGACCGATTCGGCGGGCCGGGTGCGGCGCAGGGTGGCGGTGATCCGGGCCAGCAGTTCCTCGATGCTGAACGGCTTGGTCATGTAGTCGTCCGCGCCCATGTTGAGCGCGGTCACCTTGTCCCGTTCCCCGCCGCGCGCGGACACCACGATGATGGCCACCGATGACCGTTCGCGGATGAGCCGGCACAGTTCGAATCCGTCTATCTCGGGCAGCATCAGGTCCAGCAGGACGATGTCGGGCTCCTCGGTCTCCAGCAGGGCGAGCGCCCGCAGCCCGTCGGTGGACACGACCGTGTCGAAGCCGCGCACGGCCAGGTTGGACCGGATCAGATCCACGATGTTCGGGTCATCCTCGACCACGAGCGCCCGCGTCTTCACCGCCTGGTCAAACACCGGATACGCACCCATCCTCGTGGTCAGGCCACCGCGTGCCCGGCCGCATCACTGGCGGATCGCGCGCCGGCCGCGGCGCGCACCGCGGCCGGCGGCCTCACGGCCTCCGGCTGGACCGGGACCGAGGAGGTCGCGGGCACCGGGTCCGATGGTTTCTCCACCGGCAGGCGGATCCGGAAGCACGTTCCCTGCGGTGCCGGTTCCAGCTCGATCTGGCCGCCGTGAGCGGCCACGATCCCCCTGGCTATGGACAGCCCCAGGCCGGCGCCGCGACCGGGCGTCCGGGGCCGCGGCAGCGACTCCAACGGCGCGAGCATGAACTCGGCGGTCATCCCCTGGCCATCGTCGGCCACGCTGACCGTGACGGCGCCCGGCCCGTCGGCGCCGGCGGTGACGAGCACCCGGGTATCCGGCGGGTTGTGCACGATCGCATTGGTCAGCAGGTTGACGAAAAGCTGTTCCAGGCGATCGTGATCGGCCCAGACCACCGGCAGGCCGGGCTGGCAGTTCACCTCGATCCGCGGAGCGCTCGCGGGCGGGAGGCAGGCCACGGCCGCGTCCAGCACCAGCGGGATATCGCACCAGTCGCTCTGCAGCCGGAGAATCCCGGACTCGATCGCGGAGAAATCAAGCAGATCGTCGACCAGGCGGCCCAGCCGCGACGACTCGGCCGCGATCCGGGCCAGGAACCGCTGCTGAGATTCGGCGTCCCAGGTCACATCCGGCTGCAGCAGGCTGGACGCGTATCCCTTGATCGCCGTGAGCGGCGTCCGGAGTTCGTGACTGAGGCGGCCCAGGAAGCCGCGCTGCAGTTCCTGTGACCGCCGCAGGGTCAGGGTTTCCTGGTGGGCTACCCCGGCCTCCTCGCGCTCCAGCGCGAGCCGGAGCGAATGAGCGGCGTCCTCCAGCAGGGCAGTTACGTCGGGCGGGGGTGTCGCGCGCTCCCAGCGGGCCACCAGCGCGGCCGGCCCTCCCGGTGCGGCGAACGTGACCGCGAACCGCCGCTCGCCGGGCGCGGCCAGCCCCTCCAGCGCGGTGCCGTCCGGGCTGGCGTCCCTGAACGCGGATTCCGCGGCCTGCAGCGCAGCCTCCGTCATCGCGGCGACCTGCCCGCCGCCGGCCGGCCCCGAGCAGGCGCGGCAGGTGGCGGAGCCGTCCGGCTGCCGGACGACCAGCGCGACTTCACGGGCCTCCAGGCCACGGCGGAGCGAGGCCAGCGCGATGCCGAGGCCGTTGGCGACGGGGACGGGACCGGCCAGGGTCTCGAGCATCTCCCTGATCGTCTCGAGCGAGCGGTTGCGGGCGGTGACCTCGTCGAGCAGCCGGTCGCGGTCGATCGCGCTGGCCGCGTACCCGGCGTACAGCGTGGCGAGGTCCAGATCATCGCGTCGCGGCTTGCCGGTCATCGCCCGGAACACGGTGATGACCCCGAGCAGCCCGCCCGGGCCGAGCACGGGTACCGACCAGGAACTGGCCACCTTGGCCAGCCTGGCGACCTCGGTGAACCGGGCCCAGGCCGCACCGGCGTGCACGTTCTCTTCCACCAACGGGAGTTCTGACTCCGCGACCAGGCCCACCGGCCCTCCAGCCGGCCCGCGGGGCAGCCGGGACCACGCCGCCAGCAGCGAGGGCCCCAGCCCCAGCGACGCCGCGCAGACCAGCGAGTCACCCTGCGGCAGGTGGATGCACAGCCGCTCACTGCCCAGGGCGGCGCCCAGAGCCGAGAGAATCAGCGACAGGCTGGACGACGGGTCCGAGGACACCAGGCGGTCGGTGAGCCCGTGCAGCCGGATCAGCTGGCGGCGAGCCGATGAGTCGACCTTCTGACCGGACACCAGCGCCGCCACGTCATCGGGGTGCACCTCGCTGGGCGCCACCACGTCGACCAGTCGGCCCTGCCGGAGCACGGCTATCCGGTCGGCCAGGCGGAACATCTGGCCGATGTCATGGCACGCGAGCACGATCGTCGTGCCCTGCTCGCGCAGCCGCATGATCAGCTGCTCGACCTGCACGGACACGTGGATGCCGAGCGAGGCGGTGGGCTCATCGAGCAGCAGCAGCCGCGGGTTGCCCGTCACCGCCCTGGCCACCGCCACCAGCTGGCGCTGACCGCCCGACAGGGACCTGATCGACCGGGTGGTGTCCGGCATCGTGATGCCGAGGGCCCGGAAGACCTCGGCCGCGTCGCGGTGCATGCGGGTCCGGGAGAACAGCTGTTTCCTGCGCTCGCCACCGAGCAGCACGTTGGACGCGATGTCGAGGTTGTCACACAGCGCCAGGTCCTGCCAGACGACGCGGACGCCCCCGCGCCTGGCCGCGATCGGATCAGGCGGCATGGGCTGGCCATCCAGCCTGATCGTGCCGGAAGCGGGAGCGATGTCGCCCGCGATGCAGCGGATCAGCGTGGTCTTGCCGGCGCCGTTCTCGCCCGCCAGCGCGACCACCTCGCCGGCCCGCACATCGAGGTCGACGCCGTCAAGTGCCGTCAGCGAGCCGAACCGCGCCACCAGCCGGGACACCGACAGCTGCGGCGCTCCCGGCGCTCGGGACTGCTCAGCGGCCTCGGTCATGTTCATATTCTGACCCGTGGCCCTGGGTAGGGAAGGCGGCGGATCAGGAAACAACCACCTCAGGCGGCCCAGAGGCCTCACTGGCGTTCTCCGGCAGCTCGGCCAGCTTCATGGCCTCCTCGATCAGGGTCTCCACGATCTGCGACTCCGGCACGGTCTTGATCACCTCGCCCTTGACGAAGATCTGACCCTTGCCGTTGCCCGAGGCCACGCCGAGATCGGCCTCGCGGGCCTCGCCGGGGCCGTTGACGACGCAGCCCATCACCGCGACCCGGAGCGGGACGTCCATGCCCTCCAGGCCCGCGGTCACCCGGTCGGCGAGCGTGTACACGTCGACCTGGGCGCGGCCGCAGGACGGGCAGGAAACGATCTCCAGCCCCCGCTCCCGCAGGCCGAGCGACTCCAGGATCGCGATGCCGACCTTGACCTCCTCGACCGGCGGCGCGGACAGCGACACCCGGATCGTGTCGCCGATCCCCTCGGCCAGCAGCGCGCCGAACGCGACCGCGGACTTGACCGTGCCCTGGAACGCCGGGCCGGCCTCGGTGACCCCCAGATGCAGCGGGTAGTCGCACCTCTCGGCGAGCTCGCGGTAGGCGTTGACCATCACGACCGGGTCGTGGTGCTTGACCGAGATCTTGATGTCGGTGAACCCGTGCTCCTCGAACAGCGAGCACTCCCACAGCGCGGACTCGACCAGCGCCTCGGCGGTGGCCTTGCCGTGCTTGGCCAGCAGCCGCTTGTCCAGCGATCCCGCGTTCACGCCGATCCGGATGGGCACGCCGGCCGCCGACGCGGCCTTGGCGATCTCGGCGACCTTGTCGTCGAAGGCCTTGATGTTGCCGGGGTTCACCCGCACCGCGGCGCAGCCGGCGTCGATGGCCGCGAACACGTACCTGGGCTGGAAGTGGATGTCGGCGATCACCGGGATCTGCGACTTGCGGGCGATGTCCGGCAGCGCGTCCGCGTCATCGGCCGACGGGACCGCGACCCTGACGATCTGGCAGCCGGTGGCGGTAAGCTCCGCGATCTGCTGCAGCGTGGCGTTCACGTCCGCGGTCAGCGTGGTCGTCATCGACTGCACGGAGACCGGCGCGCCGCCGCCCACCGGGACGGCGTGCGATCCCTTGCCCACCATGATCTGGCGGGACTTGCGCCGCGCCGCGATCTGGGGGCGCGGCGGCTGGGGCAAGCCAAGCTCAACGGTCATGATGCCGTTCACCCTTACTGACAGATGGTTGTCACTGGAGGATGTTTATCGGGTTGACGAGGTCCGCCAGAATCAGGAGCAGGGAGAAACCGATCAAGACGGCGAACACGCCGAAACTCACAGGGATCAGCTTAGTCATGTCGACCAGCCCGGGGTCCGGCTTACCCCGAAGCCGCGCCAGCCAGGCGCGGATCCGCTCATAGATCACGACCGCGACATGCCCGCCATCCAGCGGCAGCAGCGGCAGCAGGTTGAGCAGCCCGATGAAGATGTTCACCGAGATCACTATGAGCAGCACCAGGGACGCCTTGGACTGCCAGCCGATGTTGGCGGCCACCACCTGGCCGGTGATCTCGCCGACGCCGACGACGCTGGTGACCTGCCCGGCCGACGTGCTGGCCCGGTTCTTGGCGAACAGGTGCGAGACCGCGGAGGGCAGGCCGCGGACCACGTCCACCGTGCCCGTGACCGCCTGGCTGAACATGGAGCCCGCGTAGCTGACGGCCCGCAGCGGGCCGGTGCGCTGGAAGACGGCGGCCGGGGCGACGCCGAGGAACGCGCCGGACTTGCCGCTGATCTGGGTCTTCGCCAGCGTGACGGTCTTGGTGAACGTGGTGCTGCCGCGCTGGATGGTCACCGCCACCGTGCTGTCGGGCTGACGGTGCCGGATGGCCGAGTCGAACTGGCTCCAGTTGTGTACCGGCTGGCCGCCGAAGGCAATGATCTTGTCACCCGGGCGCAGCCCCAGGCGGGCGGCGGGCGAGGCGGGCTCGCCCCTGGCGCAGCCTGCGGTGTTCGAGCTGGGCACGCAGGTGACGACGGTGCCGATCGTGGTGCTGTTGTCGTTCTCGATGCCGATGGCCAGCGGGAGCGCGAACAGCAGGACGAAGGCGAGCAGGAAGTGCATGAACGAGCCGGCCACCAGGACGACGATCCGCTCCCAGGCCGGCTTCACCCGGAACGAGCGGGGCTCGTCGGCGGGATCGACCTCCTCCAGCGAGGTCATGCCGACGATCTTCACGAACCCGCCGGCCGGGATGGCCTTGACCCCGTACTCGGTCTCGCCCTTGGTGCGCGACCACAGCGTCGGCCCGAAACCCAGGAAGAACTGGGTCGCCTTCATGCCGAACTTCTTGGCGGTCGCGAAGTGGCCGAACTCGTGCAGCATGACCGAGACGGACAGCGCCACGATGAAGATGATCCAGCCGACCAGCACGCTCATCCGGCGGCGTCTCCCTCCCGCGGCCCGTTATCCGGTCAGTCCGTTATCCGGTGAGTTCTCTCGCCCGCGCTCGTGCCCAGCGATCGGCGTCGAGCACGTCTTCCAGGCTAACTTCCGCCCGGCGGGCGCCGTCATGCTCCGAGATTACCCGCATCACGGTGTCCACGATCCCGGTGAAGGACAGCGCGCCGGCCAGGAAGGCGGCCACGCACTCCTCGTTGGCCGCGTTGTAGACCGCCGGACAGGTCCCCCCGGCCCGCCCTGCCTCCCGGGCCAGTGAGACCGCGGGAAACGCGTGCTCGTCGAGCGGCTCGAACGTCCAGGTGTGCGCGGTGGTCCAGTCCACCGCCGGGGCGGCGTCGGCGACACGGTCCGGCCAGGCCAGCGCCAGCGCGATCGGTATCCGCATGTCCGGCGGGCTGGCCTGGGCCAGCGTGGAGCCGTCGGTGAACTCGACCATGGAATGCACGACCGACTGCGGGTGCACGACCACCCCGATGCGGTCGAACGGCACGCCGAACAGCAGGTGCGCCTCGATGAGTTCCAGCCCCTTGTTGACCAATGTGGCGCAGTTCACGGTGATCACCGGCCCCATCCGCCAGGTGGGGTGGGCCAGCGCCTGCTCGGGGGTGACGCCGGCCAGCTCGGCCCGGCGCCGGCCGCGGAAGGGCCCGCCGCTCGCGGTCAGCACGAGGCGCCGCACCTCATCGGTCCGGCCGCCGCGCAGGCACTGCGCGATCGCCGAGTGCTCGGAGTCGACCGGCACGATCTGCCCCGGCGCGGCCCGGCCGGAGACCAGCGGTCCGCCGATGATCAGGGATTCCTTGTTGGCCAGGGCCAGCGTGCGGCCCGCGTCCAGCGAGGCCAGCGTGACCGGCAGGCCGGCCGCGCCGGTCACCGCGTTGAGCACCGTGTCACACGGCCAGGCCGCGATCTCGGTCATCGCGTCCTGGCCCGCGAGCAGCTTGGGCGGCCGGTGCGGGTGATCCTCGCCGGCCCGCTCCGCCGCCGCGCGCAGTGCCGCCCCGACCGCGCTCGCGGCGCTGTCGTCCGCGACCGCCACGACGTCGGCGCCGAACTCGACCGCCTGAGCCGCGAGCAGATCGGGGTTCCCGCCGCCGGCCGCCAGGCCGGCCACCCGGAACCGGTCCGGGTTGCGCCTGATGACGTCGGCGGCCTGAGTACCGATGGATCCGGTCGAGCCGAGAATGACGATCTCGCGGGGACCGGGCTGCGCAGCGTCCATCGGCCTATTGTCCCGGATACCCGGCGAAGCGGGTAACCGGGCGTGCGGCCGGCCCGTGCTACACGGTGACCGGGACCTGCTGTGGCTCCCAGTCGGGGCGCAGCGACATGCCGGAGGCGCCGCCGGGGGCCAGCCGGACGCACAGCATCTGGTGCAGCTGGATCTGGTTGCGCTCGAAACCGAGCCGGGATCCGGCCATGTACAGCCGCCAGACCCGGGCGGTGCCCGGCCCGACGTCAGCCACCGCCTCGTCGTAGTGCGCGTCCAGGTTCGCGCACCAGGCGGCGAGGGTCTTCGCATAGTGCTCGCGCAGGTTCTCCTCGTGCCGTACCTCGAAGCCGGCGTCGTGCATGCGCGAGATCAGGTACCCGGGGCTCTCGAGCTCCCCGTCCGGGAACACGTAGCGGTTGATGAACCCGCCGTGGCGGCGGGTCGGCTCGGTGCCATCGGGCCGGGTGATGCAGTGGTTGAGCAGCCTGCCGCCCGGCTTGAGCTTGCCGTAAAGGAAGGCGAAGTAGCCCGGCAGGTTGTCCTTGCCGATGTGCTCGGTCAGCCCGATCGAGCTCACCGCGTCGAATCCGGTCTCGGCTACGTCGCGGTAGTCGAGGTGCCGGACCTCGGCCAGCCCGGACAGCCCGGCCTCGACGATGGCCTGCTGCGCCCACGACGCCTGCTGGGCCGACAGCGTCACCCCGAGCGCCTTGACCCCGTACTCCCTGGCCGCGTGCATGACCATGCCGCCCCAGCCGCAGCCCACGTCGAGCAGCCGCATGCCCTCGCGCAGCCCGATCTTGCGCGCGACCAGGTCGAACTTGTAGGCCTGCGCCTCTTCGAGCGAGGCATCCTCCCGCGGGTAGCAGGCGCAGGTGTAGGCCATCGACGGCCCGAGCACCCACTCGTAGAAGCGGTTCGACACGTCGTAGTGGTGCGAGATCGCACTGGCGTCGCGGTCCTTGGAGTGCAGCCGGCCGCCGAGCCACCTGCGGTTCACCCGCACTTCCTGCGGCGGCGGCGGGACCCTGGGCCACAGCGCCTTCGGGCCGCCGAGCGCGGCCAGCAGCCGCAGCCGTTCGGGAATGTCCAGGGAAGTGGCCTGCGCACCGGTCATCCGGGCCAGGGCCGTATACATGTCCCCGTCCACGTCGAGGTGACCGGACACGTAGGCGCGGGCCAGCCCCAGCGCGCCGGGGGCCTGGGCCAGGTAGGACACGGCCACCGGCGAGCGGACCGTGATCCGCACCGGCGCACCCGGCATTCCCGCGTTGCTTCCGTCGTAGGCACGGAATTCCACCGGGGCCTCGGGGCCCGCGATCGCCTCGAACACGTCGGCCAGCGCCATGCCCGCCTCTCCTCTCAATCGTCGCTAACGTCCGCGCACGCACTTGTCGTACAGGCTGGCCAGCCGGCCGTCGCCGTCGTACTCGCGCTTCAGCTCGTGGTACGCCCGTCCGTTGTAGCGCATCCAGAACTCATCTTCAGAGTAAAAAGAGGTTGAGTATAGGCCCTTGTGGCCACCCAGGGCCCCCACCTTCTCCTCGATCAGCCGGTTGTAGTACCCGTCACCGCGGCCCGGTGGCAGCGGCCGCGTGCCCCAGAAGCCGATGTTCACGTAGACCTGACCCGGCTGCAGCGGGTAGAGCGGCCACGGCCGTGGGCTGCGCAGCCGCAGCGGGCACAGCCACACCGGGCTCATGCCTACCTGCTCGGCGAAGAACGCCAGGAACCGTGCCGTGGCGTCCAGCGGGATCTCGACGTCCTGGATGACCTTCTCCCGCGGTGGCAGGCCGCGCCGCGCGTCCAGCGCCCGGGACAGCCCGCGGGCCTGGTCGAACGCGACCAGCTTGCGGTACACGTCGGAGCGCCGGTACCGCCTCGGCCACAGCCGGCGCATCGCGGGGTGCTGCACGCCGAACGCCCGTGAGCACCAGAACCAGTCGGTGTCCCACCGCCACAGGTAGTCGCGGATGGTCAGGAAGTCCTCCCGCGGGCCGCGGATGGACTGGTAGTACACGTGCTGCCGGGTGTAATCGCTCACCCAGGGCCCGGCGTCGCTGAAGGCGCCGACGGTGAGGTAGATTTCGCCGGCGCCGAACACCGTGCCGTCCACGAAGTCGGCCCGGTGCCCGCGGTAACTGCCGGTGGCGGCCAGTTCGGCGACCGCGTCCATGCACTCCTGGGCGCCGCCGAACCGGAAGTGCCGCAGGTGCACGAACGGCTTGACCGGCTCGAGTTCGATGGTCAGCGACAGGGCGTAACCCAGCGTCCCGTAGGAGTTGGGGAAGCCACGGAACAGCCCGCCGTGCTCGTTGCCCTCGGTCGCGGTGATCACGCGCCCGTCGCCGGTGAGGATCTCCAGCGCGGTGACAGACTCGTGCGGCAGCCCGTTGCGCAGCGAGGTGGACTCAACGCCCAGCCCGGTGACCGCGCCGCCCAGCGTGATCGTCTTCAACTCGGGGACCACCAGCGGCATCAGGCCATGCGCCAGTGTCGCGTCCACGAGGTCCTCGTACGTCGTCATTCCCCCGGCGACCGCGGTGCGGGCCTGCGGGTCGACGTGCAGGACCCTTCCGAACGGCGACGCGTCGAGGCCGCCGGCAGGCGGCTGACGAGACCGATGGGTCCGGGCCGCCCGCCCGGCACCCGGGCCGGCGGGATCCCGGAACCGGAACAGGTTGGAGGTGCGCTTGGCCAGCCGGACCGGCAGGTCTGGCGGGATCTCGGCGTAGTCGCGACGCAGATCATCGACCGCGGCCTGGTGCGCGCGCATCATCGCCTGGTCAGTTGCCGCGGTCACGTGGGTCCTCCCTCTGGCGGCACGAGGCCTGGCCCGCCGCCCCGCGGCCCGGACCCGCCTGGGAGAATCCGTTTCGGAGGTGCCATGGGCAAGGTCTACGCCGGACTGGATGATCGACTCAGGAAGTTTATCTCGGCTCAGCATGTCTTCTTCGTGGCCACGGCCCCGTCAGGCACCGGCGGTCACATCAACCTCTCGCCGAAGGGACACCGCGACACGTTCGCGGTACTCGACTCCAGCACCGTGGCCTACCTGGACCTGACCGGGAGCGGCGCGGAGACGATCGCGCACCTGCGGCAGAACGGCAGGATCACGATCATGTTCTGCTCGTTCACCGAGACGCCCAAGGTGCTGCGGCTGCAGGGCCGCGGGCGGCCGGTGCTGCCCGGCGAGCCGGACTGGGACCGGCTGGCCGGCTCGTTCCCGCTGGCGCCGGGCTGGGACACCGGGCGAGACGGGCACCGGGCGATCATCGTGGCCGAGCTGGACCGGATCGCCGACTCCTGCGGGTACGCCGTTCCGGTCATGGAGCTGGCCAGGGAGCGGGATCTGCTCACCCAGTGGACCGAGCGCAAGACTCAGGAGCAGCTCGCGGCCTACCGGGCCGAGCGCAACGCGGTCAGCATCGACGGCCTGCCTGCGCTCGGCTGAGCCCCGAATGCAGCGCTGGCTGCCGGCGCTGACCGGGCCCAGCCGAGCGGTCCGGATGGTCTGGTACTACGACGCTCAGGGACCGTGCCCGGATTACGGATTACGCGGACGGTGCGAGATCCCGGGCGCGCGGCAGGCCCGCACCTGGGAGGGCGGGCGCAAGGGCGAGCGGCAGCTGAAGAACAAGGGCGGCGCCTCCCGGATCTGCCCAGAGTGCGGTATCACCCCGGCCACGTGGGTGCATCCCCGGCGCTGGCGGCATGACGACGGCGGGCTCCCGGCCAGGCCGGGAGCCCGCCGGAGCGCTAGCTGGGGGGCGCCTGGCCCGCGGTGCCCTGCCGATCCTGCAGCTGCTGCTGCGCCATCTGAGCCTGCAACTTCTGGCTCTGGTTGAACGTGCCGGCGAACTTCATGCCGGACCGCATGGCCAGGATGATCCAGCCGATCGGCCCGAGGAAGACCGAGAACAGGATCGCGGACTTCGTCCGCGGCTCAGGCAGGTTGTTGACCTTCTGCTCGATCTTCGCGAAGCCCCAGCCGATCGGGATGGCGAAGCAGCACCAGATGACGAAGATAAGAATCAGCCCGGACATGTCTGCCCCCTCGGTTCGCGGTCCCGCCCAGATGGCGGAGCACTGGGCCCAGCCTGCGCCGGGCTAGAACCCAGCAGCAGGGGCCGGGCGGCCCCATTGAGCGCGCTAGCTGTGGGCCGGACGGCCCAATTTCACCGCCGGAGGCCGGTCATATCGGGCCAGGGAGGCCGGCTCTCGGGTGCGAAGGGCGAATGGGTCGATGCCGCCCCGTGTGGCGCGACAGACCTGCGCCACATCGACCCGCGCCACATCGGCGGACCGGGCGTCGACCCCGCAGCGGCATCCGCCTCGGACGAACCGGGCGAACGCCAGTGGCCACGGCGCTATACGTGCCACCGAGCCGGGCCGGTGCGCCGCTAGAGTTGGGCGTCATGCGCATCGCGCTGATCAATTCCGGCCTTGGCCTGCTGGCCGCGGCGGCCGCGCTGCGACGGACGCGGCCTGACGCCGACCTCGTGCTCGCGATGGACCCCGACGGCATGCCCTGGGGACCGCGCCGGCCCGACGACATCGCGGCGCGCTCGCTCGCCTGCGCCCGGGCGGCGGCCGCCTACCGGCCGGACGTGCTGGTGTTCGCGTGCAACACCGGCTCGGTGCACGCCCTGGGGGTGCTGCGCGCGGAGTTCGAGCCCGGGCTGCCCGTGGTCGGGACCGTGCCGGCGGTCAAGCCGGCCGCGTCGGCCGGCCAGCCGGCCGCCATCTGGGCGACCGCCGCCACCACCGGCAGCGCTTACCAGCGCGGGCTGATCGAGCAGTTCGCCGCGGGCGTGCCGGTGGCCGAGGTGGCCTGCCCGGGCCTGGCGGACGCGATCCACGCAGGCGACGAGGCCAGGATGGGCGCGGCGATAGCGGCCGCGGCGGCCCGGACACCGCCGGGAACCGGGGCGATCGTGCTGGGCTGCACCGAGTACGAGCTGGTCGCGGACCGGATCCGGGCGGCCGTACCGGGGGCGGTGCCGTTCGGGTCGGCGGAGGCGGTCGCCGCCCAGGCCCTGCGCCGCGCGGCACTCCCGGGCGTACCGGCGGCTCACGACGGCACGATCCGGAGCGGCGCGAAGCCTGGCCCGGACGGGGACGGTACGGCGGCCGATCCGAGGCGGGACGGCGCAGCGACCGGATGGGCCCGCGGTGCGGCGTACGTGCTGCTCAGCGGGCGGCCCGGCCAGCTGCCCCCCGCGGCGCTGCGCTATCCGGAGGGCCGGCTGCTGGCCGCGATCGCCGACGGCGTGCCCACCTCGTGATCGCGAATCATGAGTAACGCGAAGCATGAGCAGTGCCCTGGCGATGCAGATGCTTCGCCTTAACCGGGTAGAGATGCAAATGCTTCGCATTAACCCGGTAGATCAGCCGCGGCCGGCACCGGGACGCGCGCGTCGTCAGGTTCCCTTCGGGCAGGGGAAGAACATGCTCCCGTCCAGGTTCACGTTGAACTTGACCGCGCTGTAGCCGTACGGGGGCGCGTAAACGAGGCGGCAGAACGTGCTGAAGTTCTTCTTGTGACCGCAGTGCTGACCGGGGTTGCAGACGTAATGGTCTTGCGCGTACTCCGCCTCGCCCACCCACTTGCCGGTGGGCTGGTTCTTCGTACGGTCGGTGGTGAAGTCGTCCCAGCCGCAGGGTGTGCGGCCCGCCAGGCTGGTGCAGGTGATCCCGTACTGACGGCTGCCGCGCAGCGACGAGGCGAAGCACTGGTGGTAGCGGTAGCACTCCTCCACGACGGAGCCATCGGCGTAGCGGCGGCCCCACCAGCTCAGCAGCGGGGAGTTCTTCCACAGCCCGGTCATCCCGAGCTTGTGAATCTCGTTGAACGCGGAGGCCAGGTAGTTCTGCGCGTCGCCGGGGGTCAGGTGGAACCCGGTGGTGGACGGCGGGTCGAAGCTGTCGATGTCGTCGAGTTCGACGGCGTCGAATCCCTTCCTCGCGCACATGGCCAGGCGCTCGTCGAGCATGGGCTTGAGCGCGTCGAGCTGGCGGAAATCGACCCAGCGCTCCTGCGGGAAGCCGAAGTACACGTTGCCGAGCGTCGCGGCGGGGAAGTACCTGCCGTACGGGCTCGGGCTGGCGTCCGGCCGGTAGTCCTCCCAGGCCAGGTCGATGTAGCAGATGGTCCGCGGGTGCGCGAGGGTGCTGGCCTGCCAGCGGGTGCGGATCGCGCGGATCTCGGCCGGAGTGGTGAGGAAGCCGTCGATGTCGTAGATGTCCACGGCGCTGGCGCCCGTGCGCTGCAGCGGCGTGACCCGGCCGATCTGCCAGTCCCAGCGCATCGGATGGTGATGTGAATCCAGGTGCGGCGGATACCAGCAGGGCCGCCCGCGCTGCGGCCGGCAAGCCAGGGGCACGGGCAGCGGCACAACCCGCCAGCCGAACCTCGTGATCGTGGCCCCGGCCCGGTTCGCGGTCCGGACCTGCACGGCGTGATGCCCGAGCCGCAGCTTGCCGGTATAGAACACCCGGCTGCCGGGCAGCGGCCGCCATGGCCCGTGGTCGATCCGGTACCGCTGCGCCGGGGCACCCTGGGCCGAGTTAAAGTGCGGCGGGTTGACCTGGAAGTACTCCTCCGCGGAACCGGTACGGGCCTCGGGCGTGCCGTTCACGAACTCGGTCGCCGGGGGCTTGCTCGCGGGGTAGGACCGGACCGTCGCCCCGGTCACGTGGCTCACCGAGGCGCGGACGACCTTGAAGGTGAAGGTGGCCGGGTCGGTCTCGACCACCTCGGCCGCGGTCTCGGTGACCATCAGCCGCCGGCCGGTGTCCTGGTGGCCGGCCAGGTAGTGCCGGGCGGCGAACGGGGTGGCGGTCGAGTCGGCGGCGGTCACGCAGTGCCGGGCGTGCCGGTCGCAGGCCTGCCACTGGTAGGCCACCCCGAAGCTGAGCAGCCGGTACCCCCGGGGCAGCCGTCCGGGCCGCCAGGACAACCCGGCGGCCCGGATCGTGCCGCCGTCGCGAAGGCGGCCGGCCACCCGCAGCCTCCCGTGCGGCCGCGGCGCCGGAATCGGCGCGGCGGCGTCAGCCTGAGCCGGCGCGCCCGGCGTCGCCCGGCTGGGCACCGCGGCGGGGACGGCCGGGCGGGTGACGGCGGCACTGGCCGCTTCGGCGGGCGGCCACGCCAGCGCGGTGGCCACCGCGGCGACAAGGGCGATCCGCGCGCAGCGCCCAGCCGCCGCCGGGACGGGCCACGGGCTGACCCGCCGGGTCGCGACCCTGCGAGCGAAGTGATCGGGTGGCATCTGCGAAGTCCTCTCCGCCGCGGCCCGCGCGGAGCCCGGGCCTGCAGGTACACCGTAACTTCGATCACTCCGGCGCACAGCCCCATCGCCGACTCGTGACCCGCCGCGACGCCGGCCCGGGCGAGTGCGCATCCGCCGGACTACTCGCCGAGCCGTGTCCTGCCCGGGACGGCCGGGGAGCCTGCGCCAGGCGCGGGACGGCGGGCCCGCTTCCGCGAGCGGCCTGACGGGCCCCGGCCCGCCGGTCCAGGCCGGGAACGGCCGGCCGGACCCTCGGATGCTCCGCGGCCGCCCCGAGGCTCGCGCGGCTTGCCGCCCCCGCGGGGTTGACCGGCCTCGCCGGGCTTGCGTGCCGCGCGGGGCTCACCGGTCTCGACGGGCTTGCGTACCACGCGGGGCTCACCGGCCTCGCCGGGCTTGGATACCACGTAGGCGTCGCCGGCCTCGCCGGGCTTGAATACCGCGCGGGGGTCACCGGCCTCGCCGGGCTTGTGTCCCGCGCGGGGCTCACCGGCCTCCTGGGACCCGCGGGCGTCACGGATATCGCGGACTTCGGGAGTCGGGTCGGGCTCGGGGCGCTTGCCTGGCGCGGTCTGGGCGTAGCTGGCCGCGACCTCCTCGGGGGACATCGGCAGTCGCGCGGCCGACGGCGGTATGCCGGCTCCGATCGCCTCGAGGATCAGCATCGCCATCGAGTACTCGGGATCGGCGGCCAGGGCTCGCTGCGCGGCGACGTTGGCCAGCGCGCCGTTGCCGGCCTGCCAGGCCGTGAAGGCCAGCAGCGAGGCCGGGGCGGGCGCGTACCGGGCCGGTACGCGGCGCACCAGGTCGGTCCACAGTCGCAGATGCGCCCGGACCTGTCCCGGCTCCATCCGGGCCCAGGCGTCGTCGCGGACCCGCACGTCGGCGAGGGACACCGCCAGCCAGGCCAGGCGGTCGTCCTCGGTGATCTGGCCGCCGCCCCGGTAGACCACGATCGCCTCGCCGACCGCGCGCAAGCCCTCGGCGATGACCCGCTCGACGGCACCGCTCCGGCCGCCGGCAGCCGTGCCCTCCCGGATCAGGTCGGCGGCGTGCCTTTCGGCGTGGCGGGTGGCCTGGCGCATCGACTCCTCGGCCAGGCCGCCCAGCGGAGCGATCGTGGCGGCCAGCGCGGCCCGGTCGCGCAGCGCCTTGTTGCCGGCCGCGGACATCGCCGCGGCGGCGGGATGCGCGGTGAGGTCGAACGGCACGCCCTCGGCCGGGCAGCAGCGCGGATCAAGGCACGAGTAGGACCAGTACCTGCCGCTGTCGACGCGCAGCGTGTCGTGCAGCATGATGTCGGCCCGGCGCAACTCGCGGACCAGCGCGTCCACCACGGGCGTGACCATCGGCCCCGTTCCGTAGCCGACCGCGATGGCCAGCGTGAGCTGGTGCCTGGCCAGGATCGCGGCCGCGTGCGCCGCGATCTTCGCCGCCGCGCCGGCGTCCGGCGGCTCGGGCAGGTCGTAGCGGAAGACCACCTGGATGCGACCGCGCGGCGGGCCAGCGCCGACCACGACCAGGCTCCGGCTCGGGTGAAACCCGAGCAGGCCCGGGATCACGGCCAGCACCGTGTCCGGCGAGCCGATGCGGAGCAGCGCCGCGGGCCGGGCCGGCTTGGCGGGGGTGGGGTCAGCCGGGCCGGGGCCGGGCGAATCGGAATCGGGGGACGTCGAGTTCTCTTCCATGCGGCCAGCGTGCGCTGGTTCCGCGGGCGGGGCGAGCGGAGAACCTTGTTCTGGGGATAACGCCGGCCGGTGACCCTGCGGTTGTCCACAGCGCAAAGAAAGGTCTTGCCAGGCGGCTTCGTCCTCGCTACGAAGGGCTCCGGCCGGGCTCCGCGCCGGTGCAGCGCGCCGCTACGCTTCCGGCCGTTACAGCTCGACGCCGAGTAGGGCATCCACGGCGTCGCGGATAAGGCGGCCCCCGCCCGTCGCGGAGCCGGCGAGCACCGCTTCGGCCCACTGATCCACTGCGGCAAGCGCGCCGGGCGCGTCGAGATCGTCGGCCA